>NZ_JBFABA010000001.1:0-376731 GCF_040640115.1 Micromonospora sp. NPDC023644
GTCCGTGTCGGTGCTGGCACCGATGATCGTGGATCGACGGTGGCGTACCGCTCGGGGACGTCCGCCGGGCCGCCGCCGAGCAGCGCGGCCACCGCAGCGGCCGCGTCGAGCGCGGCCGCCCCCTCGGGCGTACGCAGGGCGGCGAGCTGGTCGAGATCCACCCGGTCATTGTGGTCCGCGGACCCGACGCGCCGGGCGGCGGGTTGGCACTCTCCTTGACGGAGTGCTAGCCGAGGAATAACCTGCGATTAGCACTCTCACCCCGAGGGTGCCAGCTTCCGGGCCTCGTGGCCCGGGCGCTGAACGCCAGGCGGACCGGCACCCGCGACGACGGCCCCGCCCGGTGGCATGTGGCAGATTGACGCTGGCCGGCTTGCCGGTCGGTAACGAAACCAGTACCCCAGGAGGGTATGCCCGTGACTACCGCGACCAAGGTTGCGATCAAGCCGCTCGAGGACCGGATCCTGGTCCAGGCGAACGAGGCTGAGACCACCACGGCGTCGGGCATCGTGATCCCCGACACCGCCAAGGAGAAGCCGCAGGAGGGCACCGTCCTCGCTGTCGGCCCGGGCCGGATCGACGACAAGGGCAACCGGATCCCGGTTGACGTCTCCGTCGGCGACACCGTCATCTACTCGAAGTACGGCGGCACCGAGGTCAAGTACGCCGGCGAGGAGTACCTGGTGCTCTCCGCCCGCGACGTCCTCGCGGTCATCGAGAAGTAAGCAACCGATCAGTGTCGTCGCCCCGGTCCGGCTCGCCGGGCCGGGGCGACGTCGCTTCGAAGGGACATTCATGGCGAAGATCCTGAGCTTCTCGGACGACGCCCGACACCTGCTCGAGCACGGTGTCAACGCCCTCGCGGACGCGGTCAAGGTCACCCTCGGCCCGCGCGGGCGCAACGTCGTCCTGGACAAGAAGTTCGGTGTGCCCACGATCACCAACGACGGCGTGACCATCGCCAAGGAGATCGAGCTCACCAACCCCTACGAGAACCTCGGTGCGCAGCTGGTCAAGGAGGTGGCGACCAAGACCAACGACGTCGCCGGCGACGGGACCACCACCGCCACCGTGCTGGCCCAGGCGATGGTCCGCGAGGGCCTGCGCAACGTCACGGCCGGCACCAACCCGGCCGGCCTCAAGCGGGGCATCGACGCGGCGGCCGCCAAGGTCTCCGAGGCGCTGCTCGGCCGCGCGGTCGAGGTCGCCGACAAGAAGTCGATCGCGCACGTCGCGACGATCTCCGCGCAGGACGCCACGATCGGCGAGCTGATCGCCGAGGCGATGGAGAAGGTCGGCCGCGACGGCGTCATCACCGTCGAGGAGGGCTCCGCCCTGCACACCGAGCTGGACGTGACCGAGGGTCTCCAGTTCGACAAGGGCTTCATCTCGCCGAACTTCGTCACCGACATGGAGTCGCAGGAGTCGGTCCTGGAGGACCCGTACATCCTGATCACGACCCAGAAGATCTCGGCGATCGAGGAGCTGCTGCCGCTGCTGGAGAAGGTCCTCCAGAACAGCAAGCCGCTGCTGATCATCGCCGAGGACGTCGACGGGCAGGCGCTGTCGACGCTGGTGGTCAACTCGATCCGCAAGACCCTCAAGGTCTGCGCGGTCAAGGCCCCCGGCTTCGGTGACCGGCGCAAGGCGATGCTCCAGGACATGGCGATCCTCACCGGCGCCGAGCTGGTCGCGCCCGAGCTGGGCTACAAGCTCGACCAGGTGGGCCTGGAGGTGCTCGGCACCGCCCGGCGCGTCGTGGTCGACAAGGAGAACACCACGGTCGTCGACGGTGGTGGCAAGTCGAGCGAGGTCGCCGACCGGGTCGCGCAGATCCGCAAGGAGATCGAGGCCTCGGACTCCGACTGGGACCGGGAGAAGCTCGCCGAGCGGCTGGCCAAGCTCTCCGGCGGCATCGCGGTCATCAAGGTCGGCGCCGCGACCGAGGTCGAGATGAAGGAGCGCAAGCACCGCATCGAGGACGCGATCGCCGCGACCAAGGCCGCGGTCGAGGAGGGCACCGTCCCCGGCGGCGGCGCCGCCCTGGTGCAGATCCTGTCGGTGCTCGACGACGACCTCGGCTTCACCGGTGACGAGAAGGTCGGCGTCTCGATCGTGCGCAAGGCGCTGGTCGAGCCGCTGCGCTGGATCGCCCAGAACGCCGGCCACGACGGCTACGTCGTCGTGAACAAGGTCGCCGGCAAGGAGTGGGGCCACGGCCTCGACGCCGCCACCGGCGAGTACGTCGACCTGGTGAAGTCCGGCATCGTCGACCCGGTGAAGGTGACCCGCAACGCGGTCACCAACGCCGCGTCGATCGCCGGCCTGCTGCTCACCACGGAGAGCCTCGTGGTGGAGAAGCCGGAGAAGGCCGAGCCGGCCGCCGCCGGCGGGCACGGCCACAGCCACGGCCACGGCCACCAGCACGGCCCGGGCTTCTGACCCTCGCCGTACGCCTCGTCGGGGCGCACCGTCCGCGTGACGGTGCGCCCCGACGCCTTTGCGGGCGCCGGCGCGACTACCGGCCGGCCGGTGCATCGGAAACACTGGCCCGATGAGCAGCACGACGCGCGGGTACGCCGCCCTGGCCGGGGTCACCGCCGCCGCGGTGGCGATCGGCTCCGCCGAGCTGGTGGCGGTGCTGACCGGTCCCCGTTCGGCGCCGCTGGTCGCCGTCGGGGGGCTGGTGGTCGACACGGTGCCCGAGCCGCTCAAGCAGCTCGGCATCGCCCTCTTCGGCACGTACGACAAGATCGCGCTGCTGGTCGGGACGGGCCTGCTGCTCGCCGCCTTCGCCGCGCTGCTCGGCGTGCTGTCGCTGCGCCGGTTGGCGATCGGCCTCGCCGGCATCGCGGCCTTCGCCGCGCTCGGCGTGGCCGCCGCCGTGACCCGGGCCGGCGCCGGCCCCACCGACGCGCTGCCCTCGCTGGTCGGCGCCGGGCTCGGGGCGGCGGTGCTCTGGGCCTTCGTCGCCGGCCCGCTCGAACTCGACCCGTGGCCCTGGTCCCCGCCGACGCCACCGCCCGCCGAAGGGCCCACGCCACCGCCCGCCGAGGGGCCCACGCCACCGCCCGCCGAGGGGCCCACGCCACCGCCCGCCGAAGGGCCCACGCCAGCGGCCGCCGAGGGGCCCACACCGCTGATCGGCGAGGGGCCCACACCGCCGATCGGCGAACGGCACACGGCATCGCGTGCCGAGGAGCCCACCTCGCCGGCCGCCGTCGCCGCGCCCCCGCAGCCGTTGGAGCCCAGCGACCCGGCGTCGCGGCGCCGGTTCCTGACCGGGGCGGGACTCCTGGTCGGCGCGGCCGGGGTGGCCGGGCTCGGCGGTCGCTGGCTCGCCGGCCGGCGGGGGGTGTCGGCGGCCCGGGAGGCGGTCGTGCTGCCCGCGCCGGCGGCGCCCGCCCCGGCGGTGCCGGCCGGGGCGGACCTGTCGCTGACCCAGCTCGCCCCGTACGTCACGCCGAATTTCGGCTTCTACCGGATCGACACCGCGCTGGTGGTGCCCCAGGTGGACCCGGAGACCTGGCGGCTGCGCATCCACGGCCGGGTGCGCAACGAGATCGAGCTGAGCCTCGCCGACCTGCTCGCCCGTCCGATGGTCGAGCGGTACGTCACCCTCGCCTGCGTCTCCAACGAGGTGGGCGGGGACCTCGTCGGCAACGCGCGCTGGCTGGGCGTGCCGATCCGGGAGCTGCTCGACGAGGCCGGGCCGGAGGAGGGCGCCGACCAGGTCGTCGGCCGCTCGGTGGACGGGTGGACCTGCGGCACGCCGACCGCCGTGCTCCGGGACGGGCGGGACGCGCTGCTGGCGGTCGGGATGAACGGCGAGCCGCTGCCGGTGGAGCACGGCTTCCCCGCGCGGATGGTGGTGCCCGGCCTCTACGGGTACGTGTCGGCCTGCAAGTGGGTGACCGAGCTGGAGCTGACCAGCTTCGCGGACTTCGACGCGTACTGGGTGCCGCGCGGCTGGTCGGCGCAGGGGCCGGTGAAGACCCAGTCGCGGATCGACACGCCCCGCCCGCGCAACCGGCTCACCGCCGGCGCCGTGACGGTGGCCGGGGTGGCCTGGGCGCAGCACCGCGGCATCCGCCGCGTCGAGGTACGCGTCGATGACGGGCCGTGGCGCGAGGCGGAGCTGGCCGCGGTGGTCTCGGTGGACACCTGGGTGCAGTGGTCCTGGCGGTGGGACGCCACCCCGGGCGAGCACACCCTCTCCGTCCGGGCGACCGACGCCACCGGCGAGACGCAGACCGGGCGGCGGCAGGCGGTCGCCCCGGACGGCGCCACCGGCTGGCACCGCGTCACCGTGACGGTGCGCTGAACGCCCTCCCGCGCCTCCGGGAGCGGTGCCCACGCCCGGAACGCCGCGACGCCGCGTCCCCGGGCGGGGACGCGGCGTCGGTGTGGTCTTCGAGGGCTGCCGGCTCAGGCGATCTTGCGCTGGGCGGGGACGGTCGACCGGTGCGGCTGGCCCAGGCGGGCCTCCAGGCGAGCCACGTCGACCCGGCTCTGGCGGCGGTCGGCGAGGTCCTCCCAGCCCACGGCGAGCAGCCGCAGCCGCTCCGACTCGCTGAATCCGCCCCACACGCCGTACGGCTCGCGGACGGCCAGGGCGTGGGCGGCGCACTCGGCCCGGACCGGGCAGGCGCGGCAGACGGCCTTGGCGCCGGACTCCCGGCGCAGGCGGGACGAGCCGCGCTCGCCGTCCGGGTGGAAGAACTGCGCGCTGTCCCGGCCCCGGCAGGCACCGAGCCGCTGCCAGTCCCAGAGGTCGACGATGGGTCCGGGCAGTCTGCGTACGTTCGACATCAGCACCCCTCCTCCCGCGCGGCACCGCGCAGATCCTGGTGAATCGGCGTCCGGGCGACGGTCCGCGCAGGCGCGCCGTTTCCGGCCTGGCACCTCCGTACCCGGGCCGTCGCCCGCTCACACACCTGTGATCGAAAACTTCCGGCAACTGGCGGCATATGCCCTACTTGTCGGAAAAGTTCGGGGGATTGCCGGAACCCCCTCGCGACCCGACCCGGTCATGGTCTGCTTCTGGGCGGAGAGGAGACCACTGTGCGTACGGTTCTCGTGTGCGTTCGGACACCGCTCGCGGCGCAGCATCTGGCATCCGCGGCGGCACGGCTCGGGTTGTCCGCGGCGGTGCGGACGGCCGTCTCCGATCCCGAGGTGATGCTGCGCCTGGCCGAGCGCCCGGCCGACGTGGTGCTCGCCGACACGGCCCTCACCCGGCCGGACAGCGCGGGCTTCGTCCGGCGGGTGCTCGCCCGCGCGCCGCAGGCCTCCGTGCTGCTGCTCGGCACGGAGGAGTCGGAGGCGGCCGCAGCCACCATCAGCGCGGGTGCCCGGGGCCTCATCCAGGGCGTCGACCACGACCTGACCAGCGCGGTCGCCAAGGCCCTGCTGCTGCTCTCCGCGCCCGGCCGGGCGGCCCGGCGCCCGATCACCGACCCGGCCCGGGACACCGCGGCGGTCGGCGGTCCCGCCCGTACCACCCAGGCCGGCCGGTCGCCGGCCGAGCCGGGTCCCACCTGGTCGACGGCGACCCCCGACGGCGCGGGCGGCGCCCCGACGGTGGTGCCGGCGCAGCGCGGCGACGACCCCGCCGAGCCCGCCGACGAGCCGGCGGAGGCCGCGCCCCCGGGGCGGCGGGGCGGGTCGGGCCCGCGCGGCGGCCGGTCCCAGGTCGGGCTGACCGAACGCGAGCTCCAGGTGCTGCTGGGCATGGCGGAGGGCAAGAGCAACGCCGAGATCGGCCGGGAGCTGTTCGTCTCGGAGGACACGGTGAAGACCCACGCCCGGCGGCTGTTCCGCAAGCTCGGCGCCCGGGACCGCGCGCACGCCGTGGCGGCCGGCTTCCGCGCCGGCCTGGTGGCCTGAGCCGCACCCGTCCGGACGCGGCCCACCGAGGGCCCCCGGCGTGCGGAGCCGGGCGGGGGTGGCCCGAGCGGCACCCGGTGCGGCGCCGGCGGGCGGCCCCGCGCCTCACCCGGAGCGGCACCGCCGCGCGGAGCCGGGCGGGGTGGCCCGAGCCGCACCCGGTGCGGCGCCGGCGCGGCTCAGCGTTCGGGCTCGGGCTCCTCGTCGGCGCCCTCGGTCAGGGTGTCGTGCACCCCGTCGGCGTAGCCGCGGGCGTAGTCCCAGGTGACGTAGTGGTCCGGGTCGGGGTCGTAGGCCGGCTCGTGCACCCGGGGGCGGCCCGAGCTGAGCAGGTGACGCAGGTTGCCCCGCAGCAGGTCCCAGTCGAAGTAGTGCGGCTCCCGGCAGTCCTCGCACTCGATGACCAGCCCGCGCACCCCGATCGGCGCCAGCAGCGCCTGGTAGATCTCCAGGTCGGCGAGATCCTCCAGCACGTCCTGCCGCTCGACGTCGGTCAGCGGGTCGAGCGGGGCGTCGTCGTCCGGATCGTGCAGGCCGGCGGCCGGATCGGCCGGGTCGCCGTTGAAGGGGTCGATGGGCTCGTCGTGCACCCCCTCACCGTAGACCCAACGCCAGTGCCGCGTCCGCCCCCGGCCACCGGTGACCTGGGCCGCCACCGGCCGGGGGCGGCCCGGGTCGGTGGGTACGATGGGACGACGCGCCCGTCACCCGGCGTGTGCCGGTGCCCGCCCGCGCCACCTCGCTGAAGCCCGTCCGAGCAGCTCAGGGGAGCAATCGTGGAATTTTCGCCCAGCACCGATCTTCCGACCGGCGCCGACAGCGGCGAGCTGGGCGGCCACCTGCCGGAGCTGCCCGCCGGTTCCGCCCGGGTGGTTCCGCTCGGGTTGACCTTCGACGACGTGCTGCTCCAGCCGGGCGAGTCGGACGTGGTGCCCAGCCGGGTCAACACCGTGACGAAGCTGACCCGCAACATCGACCTGTCCATCCCGCTGCTCTCCAGCGCGATGGACACGGTGACCGAGGCCCGGATGGCGATCGCCATGGCCCGCCAGGGCGGCATCGGCGTGCTGCACCGCAACCTCTCCCTGGAGGACCAGGCGCTCCAGGTCGACCTGGTGAAGCGCTCCGAGTCCGGCATGATCACCAACCCGGTGACCGCCAGCCCCGACGACACCCTGCGGGACGTCGACGCCCTCTGCGGGCGCTACCGCATCTCGGGCGTGCCCGTCGTGGACGGCGAGGGCCAGCTGGTCGGCATCGTCACCAACCGCGACATGCGGTTCGTCTCCGACCCGGCCACCCCGGTCCACCAGATCATGACCCGCACCCCGCTGGTCACCGCCCCGGTCGGGGTGAGCAAGGACGACGCCCTCGACCTGCTGCGCCGGCACAAGGTCGAGAAGCTGCCGATCGTCGACGACTCGGGCCGGCTGCGCGGGCTGATCACGGTCAAGGACTTCACCAAGAGCGAGCAGTACCCGAACGCCACCAAGGACGACGCCGGCCGGCTGCGGGTCGCCGCCGCCGTCGGGGTCGGCGACGACGCCTACAAGCGGGCCCGGGCGCTGGTCGACGCGGGCGTCGACGTGCTGATCGTGGACACCGCGCACGGCCACCAGCGGGCCGTGCTGGACATGGTCCGCCAGCTCAAGAAGGACGTGACGATCGACATCGTCGGCGGCAACGTCGCCACCTACGCCGGCGCCAGGGCGCTGGTCGAGGCGGGCGCCGACGGCGTGAAGGTCGGCGTCGGGCCGGGCGCGATCTGCACCACGCGGATCGTCGCCGGGGTGGGCGTACCGCAGATCACCGCGATCATGGAGGCCGCGCGCGCCGCGCGGCCGGCCGGCGTCCCGGTGATCGGCGACGGCGGCATCCAGTACTCGGGCGACATCGCCAAGGCGCTCGTCGCGGGCGCCGACACGGTGATGCTGGGCAGCCTGCTGGCCGGCTGCGAGGAGAGCCCCGGCGAGCTGATCTTCATCAACGGCAAGCAGTACAAGGCCTACCGGGGCATGGGCTCGCTCGGCGCGATGCAGTCCCGGGGCCAGGGCAAGTCCTACTCCAAGGACCGCTACTTCCAGCAGGACGTGCTGGCCGAGGACAAGCTGGTCCCCGAGGGCGTGGAGGGCCAGGTGCCCTACCGGGGCCCGCTGTCCGCGGTCGCCCACCAGCTCACCGGTGGACTGCGCGCGGCGATGGGGTACGTCGGCGCGGAGAGCATCCCCGAGCTGCACCGCCGCGGTCAGCTCATCCGGATCACGGCGGCCGGGCTCAAGGAGAGCCACCCGCACGACATCCAGATGACGGTCGAGGCGCCCAACTACCACTCCCGCTGACCATCCCCCCTGCGACAACTGGAGTCCCCCATGCGTGACGTGGTCGAGATCGGGCTGGGCAAGACCGCGCAGCGCGGCTACCACCTGGACGACATCGCCATCGTGCCGAGCCGCCGGACCCGGGACGTCGACGACGTCTCCACCACCTGGCAGCTCGACGCCTACCAGTTCGGCATCCCCTGCGTCGGGCACCCCTCGGACGCGACGATGAGCCCGGCCTCCGCCGTCCGGCTCGGCCAGCTGGGCGGCCTCGGCGTGCTCAACGTCGAGGGCCTGTGGACGCGCTACGAGAACCCGACCAAGGTCCTGGAGGAGCTGTCCGGGCTCGACGAGGACGCCCGCACCACCAAGCGCCTCCAGGAGGTGTACGCGGAGCCGATCCGCCCCGACCTGATCGCCGAGCGGGTCCGCGAGCTGCGCGCCGGCGGCGGCACGGTGGCGGTGCGGGTCTCCCCGCAGCACACCCTGGCGCTGGCCCCGGTGATCCTCGACGCCGGCGTGGACATCCTGGTCATCCAGGGCACCATCGTCTCCGCCGAGCACGTCTCGACCACCGACGAGCCGCTCAACCTCAAGGAGTTCATCGCCGACCTGGACCTCCCGGTCGTCGTCGGCGGCTGCACCGACTACAAGACCGCGCTGCACCTGATGCGCACGGGCGCGGCCGGCGTGATCGTCGGCATCGGCGGCGACGAGTGGTCCACCACCGAGTCGGTGCTGGGCATCCGGGTGCCGATGGCGACCGCGATCGCCGACGCGGCGGCGGCCCGCCGGGACTACCTCGACGAGACCGGCGGTCGCTACGTGCACCTGATCGCCGACGGCGACATCCAGACCTCGGGCGACATCGCCAAGGCCCTCGGCTGCGGCGCGGACGCGGTGATGCTCGGCGAGCCGCTGTCGCTCTGCGCGGAGGCGCCGGCCGGCGGCGCCTGGTGGCACTCCGCCGCCAGCCACCCGTCGCTGCCCCGGGGCGCGTTCGAGACCGCCGGCGAGCCGCTCGGCTCGATGGAGCAGCTGCTCTTCGGCCCGGCCGACGAGCCGGACGGCCAGCTCAACCTCTTCGGCGGGCTGCGCCGCGCGATGGCCAAGTGCGGCTACCGCGACCTCAAGGAGTTCCAGAAGGTCGGCCTGGTCCTGGACCGCTGACCTGCGCAAGCGGCACCACCCGCACCGGCCGCGCCGATAGGCTCGGCCGGTGCGTCGTACCAGCCGTCGGATCCGCCCCGCGCTCGCCGTCGCCGTCGTCGCGGCCTTGGCGTTCGCGGCCTGCACCGAGGGCGACGAGCGGGGCGACCTCCGGCCGGGGGCGGCCGACCTCGCCGACCCGTACGTCCCGGGGGCCGGCAACGGCGGCTACGACGTCGCGGGCTACCGGCTCGCCGTCCGCTACGACCCGGCGACCGACCGGCTCGCCGGGCGGGCCGCGGTCACGGCCACCGCGACCACCGGGCTGTCCCGGTTCAACCTGGACCTCGCCGGGCTGGACGTGTCGCGGGTGGCCGTCGACGGCCGGTCGGCCGGGTCCGCCCGCGACGGCGACGAGCTGGTGGTCACCCCGCGCGACGGGCTGTCCCGGGGCGCCCGGTTCACCGTCGAGGTGGACTACTCCGGCGTGCCGGCGGCGAGGGCCGACGGGCAGCTCGGCAGCGGCGGCTTCCTGCACACCGCCGACGGCGCGATCGCGCTGGGCCAGCCCTGGTCGGCGGCCACCTGGTTCCCGGTCAACGACCACCCGTCCGACAAGGCCACGTACGACATCGAGGTGACCGTCCCGGACGGGCTGGCCGCGCTGAGCAACGGGGTGCCGGGGGAGAGGTCCAGCGCCGACGGCTGGACCACCTGGCGCTGGGCCGAGCGGGCGCCGATGGCCAGCTACCTGACCACCCTGGTGATCGGCGACTACCGGGTGCACAGCGGCACGCACGCCGGCAGGCCGATGGTCACGGCGGTGCCGGCGAGCCTCCCGGCGACCGGGCCGGAGGCCGCCTCGCTGGCCCGCACCGGCGAGATCGCCGACTTCCTGGCCAGCCGGTTCGGGCCGTACCCGTTCGACTCCTACGGCGGCGTGGTGGTCACCGACGGCCGGATCGGCTACGCGCTGGAGACCCAGTCCCGACCGGTCTACGGGCCGGGCTTCTTCCGGGGCGGGCGGCCCAACCTGGGCGTGGTCGCGCACGAGCTGGCCCACCAGTGGTTCGGCAACAGCGTGGCGCTGAGCCGGTGGAGCGACATCTGGCTCAACGAGGGCTTCGCCAGCTACGCGGAGTGGCTGTGGGAGGAGCACGACGGCGGTCGCACCGCGCAGCGCAACTTCGAGCTGGAGTACGCGGCGACCGACTGGTCCCGGCCGTCCGTCGACCCCGGACGGTCCCGGTTGTTCGGGTCGGCCGTCTACAAACGCGGCGCGCTCGCCGTGCACGCGCTGCGCCGCACGGTCGGCGACGACGCCTTCTTCCGCATCCTGCGGACCTGGACCGCCGAGCGGCGCGGCGGCAACGCCACCACCGACGACCTGGTCGCGCTGGCCGAGCGGGTCTCCGGGAAGCCCCTGCGCCCGCTCTTCGACGCCTGGCTCGTCGGCGGGAGCGCCCCCGCACTGCCCTGACGCGGCCTCCGCCGGCGCTCGGTAGGCTGCGGCCGGACGCGGCGCCGCACCGCCCGCCCGCCCCGTCGCCTCCATGCGCCCGGGCGAGCGGCACCGGCCGGGCGCGAGTGGTCCACCACGGTCGCCGGTGGGGCAGCCGGCGGCGCAGGGAGGGGACGAGGCGATGACGCTGTCGCGGCGGACACTGTGCGCGGGCACCGGCCTGCTGCTGGCCGGGACGCTCGGGCTGGCCGGATGCGGGTCGGCCGACGAGTCGGCCCCGGCCCCGACCTCCGCCGCCGCCTCGCCCGGCCGCCAGTTCAAGGCGGGTGCGGCCGGCGCCGGCGACGCGTACTTCCCGACCTACGGCAACGGCGGGTACGACGTCAGCCGCTACACGGTGAAGGTGCGGTACGACCCGGCGGAGGACAGGCTCACCGGGACCACCACCGTGCAGGCGGCGGCGACCAGCGACCTGTCCGCGTTCAACCTGGACCTGGCCGGGCTGACCGTGCGGTCCGTGACGGTGGACGGGGCCCCGGCGAAGCACGGCCGCAAGGGCGACGAACTGGTGGTCACGCCGGCCCGCGGCCTGATCGCCGGCAACGGCTTCGTCGCCGAGATCGCGTACGAGGGCGAGCCGGAGCCGCTGCGCAACGAGGCCCTCGGCCTCGGGGGCTTCCTGCACACCGACGAGGGGGCGATCGCGCTCGGCCAGCCCGAGTCGGCGAGCACGTGGTTCCCGGTCAACGACCACCCCTCGGACAAGGCCGCCTACGACTTCGAGATCACCGTGCCGAAGGGACTGACGGCGGTCAGCAACGGGGTGCCGGCGGGCAAGAGCACGGCCGGCGACTGGACCACCTGGAAGTGGTCCGAGCGCAGCCCGATGGCGAGCTACCTGAGCACGGTGGTCGTCGGAAAGTTCCGGATCACCGAGGGCGAGCACAAGGGGCGGCCGGTGTTCCACGCGGTCACCACCGACCTGCCCGAGGGCGCGGCGGACCGGTCGATCGCCGCCACGGTCGAGGTGGCCGACTACCTGGAGAGCGTGTTCGGGCCGTACCCGTTCGGGGCGTACGGCGGCGTGGTGATCTCCGACGCCCGCATCCGGTACGCCCTGGAGACGCAGAGCCGCCCGGTCTACTCCGCGAGCTTCTTCTCCGGCGGCGAGAACACCGGCGTGGTCGCCCACGAGTTGGCGCACCAGTGGTTCGGCAACAGCGTGTCGCTGGCGAAGTGGCAGGACATCTGGCTCAACGAGGGCCTGGCAACGTACGCAGAGTGGCTCTGGGCCGAGCACGACGGCGGGCGCACCGTCCAGCAGGAGTTCGACGCCCGGTACGCCGGCTCGTCCGGCCAGGTGTGGCGGACGCCGCCGGGCGAGCCGGGGGCGGCGAACCTGTTCAGCGAGTCGGTCTACCAGCGCGGCGGGATGACCGTGCACGCGCTGCGGGTGGCAGTCGGCGACAGGGTCTTCTTCGAGATCCTGAAGACCTGGGCGGCGCAGAAGCGCGACGGGAACGCGACCACGGCCGAGTTCGTCGCGCTGGCCGAGCGGGTCTCGGGTACGCAGCTCGACGACCTCTTCGAGGAGTGGCTGTACGGCACGGAGCGCCCCGCCCGCCCCGAGCGCCTGTGACGGCGCTGAGCCCCCCCGCCCTTCCGGCACCGCCGACGGCGCTCGGCGCGGTGACGCGGACGGCGCTCAGCGCGTGATGCGCAGCTTCGGGTTGGCGGCGAGGTAGGCGTCCGCCCGGCCCGCGCGCAGCTCGGTGAGGAACTTCCGGCCGGCCGGCGTGAGTTGCTCGCCCCGGTAGGCGCTGCCGCGGCCGACGCCCGCGCCGGGCAGGTCGACCAGCACGAACTTCTCCGGCGTGAGCCCGCCGAGGGCGTACGCGACGTCCACGACGCGCGGTCCGCCCGCGTAGACCAGGGTGTCGCCGAGCGCGTCGACCACCTGCTGGACGCGCTCCGGCTGCCGGGCCAGGTCCTCGTCGAGGATCTTCGTGGCCAGCGCCTTGATCAGCTGCTGCTGGTGGCGCTGCCGGGCGTAGCCGCCGCCGGTGATGTAGCGCTGCCGCGCGTAGTCCAGCGCCTGCCAGCCGGTGAGGTGCCGCTCGCCCTTCTCGTACACCATCTGCGGCCCGACGTAGCCCCCGCCGCCCGGCGCGGGTTCCCGGTGCCGGCCGTCGGGGCGGCGGTGCAGCGAGACCACCCGCTGGTCGACGTAGAGGTCCACGCCGCCGAGCGAGTCGACCAGCCGGTCGAAGCCGTTGAAGGTGAGCACCGCGCCGGCGTCGAAGCGCAGCCCGGTGTAGCCGCTGACCGTGCTGCGCAGCAGCTCGTACCCCTGGGCGGTGCTCGGCTGCTTGGGCTTGCCGGGCACCCGGCTGCCGTAGCTCATCGCGTGGGTGAGCTTGGTCTTCGCGCCGCGGTAGCCGGCCTTCGGGAAGGCCGGGACGTCGACCAGCAGGTCGCGGGGGAGGGAGAAGAGGTACGCCCGGTCGAGGCCCTTCGGCACGTGCAGCACCAGCACGGCGTCGCCGTGCGGCTCCCAGCCCGGCACGCTGACCCGGGTGTCCACCCCGACGAGCAGGAGGTTGAGCGGGCCGGTGATGCCGGCGCCCGGCGGCGCGGTCGGGCTCGGACTCGGGCTCGGACTCGGGCTCGGGGTGGGGCTCGCCTGCGGCGTCCCGGTGGCGCCCGTCGGCCCGACCCCGCGCGGCGGCCCGTCGTCGCCGACCAGCCGGGTGACCACCAGGGCGCCCACGGCCACCAGGATCACGGCCGCGAGGGCGGCCAGCCCCAGCACCCATCGTGGGCGTGGCGCCCCTGTCCGCTGAGTCATGCGACACCCCCGTGATGACAACGTCCCGACGGGGGCGCCGAGTTGCGGGCGGGCGCCTCCGGATCGCGGACCGGAGCATGATCCCGCAAAATCGGGCGCTGGCGCGATGGCTACCGAGCGGTAATGATGCGGTCATGCGGTACGACGTGCTCGTCATCGGGTCCGGCTTCGGCGGCAGCGTCACCGCGCTCCGGTTGGCCGAGAAGGGCTACTCGGTCGGGGTGCTGGAGGCCGGGCGGCGCTTCGCCGACGACGAGTTCCCGCAGACCTCCTGGCGGCTGCGGCGGTTCCTGTGGGCGCCCCGCCTCGGCTGCTACGGCCTCCAGCGGCTCACCCTGCTGCGCCCGGCCGACCGGAAGACCGGCGGCGGGGTGCTGGTGCTCTCCGGCGCCGGGGTCGGCGGCGGCTCGCTGGTCTACGCCAACACCCTCTACGAGCCGCTGGACGCCTTCTACACCGACCCGCAGTGGCGCGACGTCACCGACTGGCGCGACGAGCTGGCCCGTCACTACGACCAGGCGAAGCGGATGCTCGGCGCGACCACGTACCCGCTCGTCACCCGTGCGGACCGGGCGATGCGGGCGGTGGCCGACCGGATGGGGGTGGGCCACACCTACCACGCCACCCCGGTCGGCGTGTTCATCGGCCGTCCCGGCCAGCGGGCCGCCGACCCCTACTTCGGCGGCGCGGGGCCGGAGCGCACCGGCTGCACGCACTGCGGCGCGTGCATGACGGGCTGCCGGCACGGCGCGAAGAACACGCTGGTCAAGAACTACCTCTGGCTGGCCGAGCGGCTCGGCGCGCGGGTGCACCCGCTGACCACGGTCACCGCGGTCCGCCCCACCGACGGCGGCGGGTACGCGGTGCACACCGTGCGCACCGGGGCCTGGCTGCGCGCGCGGCGGCAGGTGTTCCACGCCGACCAGGTGGTCTTCGCGGCCGGCGCGCTCGGCACCCAGCGGCTGCTGCACGCGATGAAGGCGGAGGGGTCGCTGCCCGGGCTCTCGCCCCGCCTCGGCGAGCTGACCCGGACCAACTCCGAGGCCATCCTGGGCGCCGCGGTGCCCCGCCGGCGGGCCCGCGCGGACGGGCTCGACTTCACCGAGGGGGTGGCGATCACCAGTTCGTTCCACCCCGACCCGCAGACCCACGTCGAGCCGGTCCGCTACGGCCGGGGCTCGAACGCGATGGGGCTGCTCCAGTCGCTGCTGGTCGACGGTGGGCCGCACCGGGTCCGCCGCTGGCTGGGGACCCTGCTGCGCCAGCCCGGCACGGCGGCCCGGCTGCTGTCGGTGCGCGGCTGGTCGGAGCGGACGGTGATCGCCCTGGTCATGCAGTCAGCGGACAACTCGCTGACCACCCGGCTGCGGCGCGGCCCGTTCGGCCGGCGCCTGGTCTCCGGGCCGGGGCACGGCACGCCCAACCCGACCTGGATCCCGGCCGGCAACCAGGCGGCCCGCCTGCTGGCCGAGGAGATCGGCGGTACGCCCGGCGGCGCGCTGACCGAGCCGTTCGACATCCCGATGACGGCGCACCTCCTCGGCGGGGCGGTCATCGGCGCCACCCCGGCCGACGGCGTGATCGACCCGTGGCACCGGGTGTTCGGCCACCCGGGGCTGCACGTGGTCGACGGCGCGGCGGTCTCGGCGAACCTCGGGGTGAACCCGTCGCTGACCATCACCGCCCAGGCGGAACGCGCGATGTCCTTCTGGCCCAACAAGGGCGACGAGGACCCGAGACCGCCGCTCGGCGAGCCGTACCGCCGGCTGGAGCCGGTGCCACCGCGCCGCCCGGCGGTGCCGGCCGACGCCCCCGGCGCCCTGCGGACGTAACCAGGGCCCGGCGGGGTCAGCCGGTCCGGCGTGTGTGACCCCGGCGGGGTCGATCCGCCCGGCGGGCGGGCCCGGGCCCGCGGCGGTCCGCCCAGGCGACCAGCACCGCGTGCGGGACGGTCAGCGCGGCCAGCACGGCGAACGTCGCGGGCAGCGGGTCCACCCCGTGGCCGGGCCAGGCGACCAGGGCGACCAGGGCGGCGACGGCCACCACCGTGGGAGCCGCCGCCTGCCGGGCGAAGCGGCGCAGCGGCGGTGCGACCCGCCCGGCCGTCAGGTCGGCCGTGTTGCGCGGGTCGTGCCGCAGCAACCGGGCGACGTGGCGGAACGAGTGCCAGGCCGCGAAGTACGCCCCCACGGCCAGGGCCGGCGGCACCGTGCCGAACAGCCCGGCGAGGAGGACGGGTTCGACGGCGTCGCGGGCGCGGCCGGCGCGGACGTCCCGGATCGCGGTGACCGCGACCGCGCACAGCACGGCGGCCAGCGCCAGCGCCCGCACCTCGACGGTGAGCAGCGCCGGTGCCCGAGGGGCCACCGCCGCCAGCAACGGGTCGACCTGGTCCCGCCACAGCGCCAACGGGACGACGACGGGCGGCCCGCCGTACGCGAGCACGGCCGTCACCCCCGCCCGGACCGGCCGGCGGTCCCGCTCGGCCTGGAACGCCACGTCGGCGGTGCCGAAGTGGACGACCGACACGACGAGGAACCCGACCAGCGCCGGACCCGGCGCGGCCCGGAAGGCCGCCAGCCCGGCCCCGGCCAGGGCGGTGTAGACCACCAGCAGCGCCACACGCGCCGACGGCGGCCGGGCGCGCGCCGACAGCCAGGCGGGCACGAGATGGTCGACCGCGCCGTGCGGGAGCCCGAGGAGCAGCCCCGCGACCAGGAACGCGGGCGCGTCGCCCAGCCCGGCGGCGCCGATCAGCGGGGACGTCGCCAGCAGCCCGCCGAGCGCGAACTGCGAGGCGGTCCCGGCGCGCCGCAGCAACCGGTCCGGCCGCCGCGGGCCGGCCGCCGCGCCGGTCACGCGCGGAGGCGACCGCCGGAGTCGGGTGGGCGCCCGGCCGTCCGCCACCGGCACCGAGGGGCCGGCCCCGGTGACCGGGTCAGACGACGGTGAGCTCACCACGGGCGGACAGGGCGCGTAGCCGACCGAGATCGAGGATGCTCCAGCCCACCTTCGACAGGATGGAGAGCACGACGAGGAGCAGGCTGGTGGTGGTGGAACCGAGCAGGCCGACACCGGACGGGCCGAGGAGCCAGAACAGCGGATAGCCCGCCCAGAGCGCGCTGAGCACCAGGGCGGCCTCCGTGTACACGGCCGCGATCCGTTCCGGCTGGCGGTGCGCGTGGGCGCGCAGCGGTCCCCAGACCAGGCCATAGATCGTGAGGAGGGCCAGCACCCCGATCGCGTACAGGGTGTAGCGGAGCATGGTGTCGGCCGCGAGGTCGGCGAGCAGGCCGCTGAGGATCACCAGCACGTTCGCCCCGGCGAGGACGCCCATCAGCCGCCAGCAGCGCCCGGGCAGGGAGTGCGTCGCGGTCAGCATCAGGGCCACCAGCAACAGGGGGGCGGTGACCACCCAGTCGACGTACCGCGCCCAGTAGAGCGTGTGGCCGGCCACCTCCGTGCGGCCGCCGCCCAGCGCCATGACCAGGTACCAGCAGCCGGACCAGAGCGGGATGGCGATCGCCACCCGGTACTCGCTGAGCGGGACGCCCCGCGGGTCCGCGCGCCAGCGGGTGAACAGCACGACCCCGCCCGCCATGGCGGCGACGTACATCCACAGCCACCACTCGGTCATGCTGACTCCTCGGCCGACTCCCAGGCGGCACCCTGTCCGCCCGGCTGCCGGTTCCGACGACCCGGGCGCCCGCCGGGACACCGCTGCCACCGAGCCGGTGGAGATCTCGTTCGGGAACCCGGTGCCGACTGGTACGGATAACCTATACGCGTCAAAAGCCTCTTATGCGGCTAATGGCGTCGGTTCCGCTGTGGGAAAGCCGTGAGGTCACCGTGAACGTCGAGAACCTGTTCGGTTACAACGTCGTCCAGTACACGCTGGTGTCCCACGTGTTCACGCTGGGCTACGCGGTGATGGCTGCCGGGCTGGTCTACTTCCTCGCGAACCGCAGCTCGGCGGCACCGCGCTACCAGCTCGCATCGGTGCTCTCCGCCGTGGTGATGGTGTCGGCCTTCTTCGAGCTGTGGGTGCTCTCGGAACGCTGGGGCCAGGCGTTCACGTGGAACGGGACGGCCTACGTCCAGTCGGACGTTCTCTTCTCCAACGGCTACCGGTACATGAACTGGGCGATCGACGTCCCTGTCCTGCTGATCCAGTTGCTCATCGTGCTCGGGGTCACCGGTCGGGCGTTCCACCTGAACTGGACGATGTTCGTGGTCGGCGGCCTCGGGATGATCTACGCCGGCTACGCCGGGCAGTTCCACGAGGTGGACCGCTCGCCCCCGTACTGGGTCTGGGGCCTCGTCAGCACGGCGTTCTTCCTGTTCCTGCTCGCCCTGGTGGCCCGGGTGATCTTCGGCAGCCTGGCCCGGCTGCCCGAGCCGGCCCGGAACCTCGCCCGGGCCGTCTGGTGGCTGGTGCTGGCCTCCTGGATGCTCTATCCGGGCGCCTATCTGATGCCGGCGATGTGGGACTCCGCCGACGGGGTGGTGGCGCGACAGATCACCTACACGGTGGCCGACATCACCTCCAAGGTCGTGTACGGCGTGCTGCTCAGCGTCATCGCGCGCAAGGTCAGCGTCGCCGAGGGGTACACCCCGGCGGTCGAGGACGACGTCGCCCGCCCCCGCGGAGGGATCACCGCGGGGGCGCGGTGACGGACCGGCGGGGGCCGCGCCAGCGTCGTCGGTAGGATTTGCTGCCATGAGCACGCCTCGCCCCGTCCTCGTGGTGGACTTCGGAGCCCAGTACGCCCAGCTCATCGCGCGTCGGGTGCGTGAGGCCAAGGTCTATTCGGAGATCGTGCCGCACTCGATGCCGGTCGCCGAGATGCTGGCGAAGGACCCGGCCGCGATCATCCTCTCCGGCGGCCCGTCCAGCGTCTACGCGCCGGGCGCCCCGCAGATCGACGCCGGCATGTTCTCCTCCGGGGTGCCGGTCTTCGGCATCTGCTACGGCTTCCAGGCGATGGCCCAGGCGCTCGGCGGCACGGTGGCCCGCACCGGCAACCGCGAGTACGGCGGCACCCCCCTGCGCGCCCGCCCGGAGGCCGGGGTGCTGCTGCGCGAACTGCCGGACGACCTGCCGGTCTGGATGAGCCACGGCGACTGCGTGACCGAGGCCCCGGCGGGCTTCACGGTGACCGCCGAGTCGGCGGGCGCGCCGGTCGCCGCGTTCGAGGACGTGGCCGGCCGCCGGGCCGGCGTGCAGTTCCACCCGGAGGTCGGGCACACCGCGCACGGCCAGGAGATGCTGCGCCGCTTCCTGTACGACATCGCCGGCATCGAGCCGACCTGGACGCCCGAGAACATCATCGACGAGCAGGTCGCCCGGATCCGCGAGCAGGTCGGCGACAAGGAGGTCATCTGCGGCCTGAGCGGCGGGGTCGACTCGGCCGTCGCCGCCGCGCTGGTGCACAAGGCCGTCGGCGACCAGCTGACCTGCGTCTTCGTCGACCACGGCCTGCTGCGCGCCGGCGAGGCCGAGCAGGTGGAGAAGGACTACGTCGCCGCCACGGGCATCAAGCTCAAGGTGGTCGACGCACAGGATCGCTTCCTCGGCGCCCTGGCCGGGGTGACCGACCCGGAGCAGAAGCGCAAGATCATCGGCCGGGAGTTCATCCGGGTCTTCGAGGCCGCAGCGCGGGAGATCGCCGCCCACGGCGACGTCGAGTTCCTCGTCCAGGGCACCCTCTACCCGGACGTGGTGGAGTCCGGCGGCGGCACCGGCACCGCCAACATCAAGAGCCACCACAACGTCGGCGGCCTGCCCGAGGACCTGAGGTTCGCGCTGGTCGAGCCGCTGCGCACGCTGTTCAAGGACGAGGTCCGGGCGCTCGGCCTGGAGCTGGGCCTGCCGGAGGCGATGGTGTGGCGGCACCCGTTCCCCGGTCCCGGCCTGGCCATCCGGATCATCGGCGCGGTCGACCGGGAGCGGCTCGACCTGCTCCGCCAGGCCGACCTGATCGCCCGGGAGGAGCTCACCGCCGCCGGCCTGGACCGGGGCGTCTGGCAGTTCCCGGTGGTGCTCCTGGCCGACGTGCGCAGCGTCGGGGTGCAGGGTGACGGCCGCAGCTACGGGCATCCCGTGGTGCTGCGGCCGGTCTCCAGCGAGGACGCGATGACCGCCGACTGGTCCCGGCTGCCCTATGAGGTGGTGGCGCGGATCTCCACCCGGATCACCAACGAGGTCGCCGAGGTCAACCGCGTCGTGCTGGACGTGACGAGCAAGCCGCCGGGCACCATCGAGTGGGAGTGATCCCGCCTCACGCCGCCGGCGGGTAGGTCGGCGGCGTCGGCTGCGCCACGGTCGGCTGCGCCGCCGTGGACGGCGCGGCCTGCGCCGGGTGCGGCCAGGCGGGCGCGTCGGCCGGCTCCTCGGGCATCAGGAACCACATGATCGGGTACGCGAGCAGCGCGAGCCCGCCGGTGAGCAGGCCGGCGACCGCGAAGACCACCCGGACCAGGGTGGGGTCGACGGCGAAGTACCGGCCGAGGCCGCTGGCGACCCCGGCGATCATCCGGTCCGTCACGGGGCGACGGAGCTGCTTGTACGGGGGGCGGGGAGGGGTGGTGTAGGTCATGCCTCCACGGTCCGCGCCGGTCGGCGGGCCGGCCTCGGTGACCGCCCGGATCCCTACCCTGACCTGCCCCTGAGGGGCGAGATTTCAGTCAGGAATCTGACTCTTTTCGATGGAGGTAACCCGGGCCGGGGAGAATTTGGCCCCGTGACCACCATGCTGGAGCCGCTCCGCAGGATCGCGGCATACGCAGTTTGTGCTGATTCAGTCGGCCGGGTGTTGCTGGTCCGCGCATCGGAGCGCTCCGGCACCCCCGGCACGTGGTCGCTGCCCGGCGGGGCGGTCGACCACGGTGAGGACCCGCACCACACCGTCGTCCGGGAGACTGCCGCCGAGACCGGCCTCTCCGTCACCGTCGCGGGCCTGCACGACGTGCTCGCCGACATGCGGGCGCTGCCGGAGCGGGGCATCACCATCCACACCGACCGCCTGATCTTCCAGGTCTCGGTGCGGGGCGGGACGCTCGCCGACCGGGTCGACCGGCCGACCGACCTGGCCCGCTGGTTCACCCCGGAGGAGGCCCGCGAGCTGCCGCTGCGGTCGTTCACCGCGCGGGCCCTGGGCCTGCCCGCCTCGTCCGCCGACATCGTTCCGGACGAGGCGCCGGAGTTCCCCTCCTTCTACGCCGTGCCGGGCCCCGACGGGCTGCACCGGGCCCAGCGCTTCGCCGCGTACGCGGTGGTGACCGACCCGGACGGGCGGGTGCTGCTCACCCGGGTCTCCGACGGCTATCCGGGCGCGGGCTGCTGGCACCTGCCCGGCGGCGGCACCGACTACGGCGAGCAGCCCGGCGCCGCCCTGATCCGGGAACTGGTCGAGGAGACCGGGCAGAACGGTCGCCTCGTCGAGCTGCTCGGCGTGGCCAGCCACCGCGACGCCGCCTCGCTCGGCCCGGAGGGCTACCCGATCGACTGGCACGGCGTGCGCGCCTTCTACCGGGTCGTGGTCGACAAGCCGGCTCCGCCCACCGTCGCCGACGTCGGCGGTTCCACCTGCGAGGCCCGCTGGTTCGCCCGCGACGAGCTGGGCGCCCTCCCCACCGACCGGCTGACCGAGGTGACTGCGGAAGCCGTCCAGGCCGCCCGCCTGGCCTGACCCCCACCCGCCCCGGCCCCGCCCCCCGGTTCGTCGATCATGAGGTTGACCGGGCGACACGCCGGAGCCGCTGCGGCTAACCTCATGATCGACGGAACGGGTCGGCGCGGGCGGGGGAGTGCGGGCGGGTGGAACGACGGCGGCGGGTCGGCGCGTACGGGGTGTGTCGGGGCTCGGACGGGCGGGTGTTGTTGGCCCGGGGCTCCGGCTCGTGCCCGTTCCCGGGGGTCTGGCAGATTCCCGGGGGCGGGCTCGAGCACGCCGAGCACCCGGCGCACGCGGTGGTCCGCGAGTTCGCGGAGGAGACCGGCCTCACGGTCGAGGTCACCGGGCTGCGGGCCGTGCTCGCCGACGTGACGACCTTCCGTGACGCCGACGTCGCGGTGCACACCGACCGCGTGGTCTTCGACGTCGCCGCGCGGGGCGGCGAACCGCGGCCGGAGCAGGCCGGCGGCAGCGACGAGGTGGCCTGGTTCACGACCGCCGAGGCGGCCACGGTGCCGCTGATGCCGTTCACCGCCGAGCTGCTCGGCCTTCCCGTGTCGCCGCTGCCGCCGGATCTGCCCCGTTCGCCGGCGGCGGGGCCGGCCACCGCGCCCCCGGCCGACCGCAGGCAGCGCTTCGGGGCGTACGGCCTGGTCACCGACCCCGCCGGCCGGGTGCTGCTCACCATGATCGCCGACGGCTATCCGGGCGCCGGCCGGTGGCACCTGCCCGGTGGCGGGACCGACCACGGCGAGCAGCCGGTCGCCGCGCTGCTGCGCGAACTGGTCGAGGAGGCCGGCCAGCTCGGTCGGGTGGTCGAGCTGATCGGCGTCGACAACCTGCACAACCCGGCCGCGTGGGGTCCGGAGGGGCGCCCGCTCGACTGGCACGGCATCCGGGTGGTCTACCGGGTGGCGGTGGACGCGCCCACCGAGCCGCGGGTGACCGAGCTCGCCGGCGGCTCCACCGCCCGCGCGGGCTGGTTCACGCCCGGGCAGCTCGCCGGCCTGCCGCTCACCGAGATCGCCGCCCTGGCGCTGGCCGGGGCCGCCGCCGACGATCGTCCGTAGATCGCCGGCCCGGCGCTGGGCCGGGCCCCGCCGGCGATCGTCCGTAACCGGACATCGGTGCCCCCGGCGCCCGCTCGCCGAGCCGGCGGGGACGGGGTCCGGTACATTCGATGTGGGGTTGGTGGAGGAAACGGGCGATGGAGCCCGGGATGGGAATAAGAGAGCGGTTCGCGCGGTTGGACCAGATATAAGTACCGCCGGCAGCTATCGCCAACCCCCGTTCCCCTATGCGATGGTGTACTCCGCAAAACGGCTGCCGGGCCAGAAAGGTCCGGCACGAGACAGCCGGACACCCGCCCTCGCGGCGGTCAGCCGATCCGGTGATGGAGGAAACGTGCCGAGAGCCCCATGGCGCCGGCGTCGTACCACTGACAGTCCGCGTCCCGCAGGGCGTCGCTGGGCGGGCCCGTTGCGCCGCAGCAGTTCGCTCGCCCGGCAGGTGCTGCTGGTTCGAGTGGGGCGCCGCGACGGTGACCTGCACGGAGGCAGCGACCTCTCGATGCCCGAGCCCCGCTACGCCGACCGGCCGCGCCGCCGCTACGGGCTGCCCCGGGTCGAGCGCGCCGAGGTCGCCTCGATCGTCCCGGTCAGCCCCGCCCTCGGCCCCACGACACCGGTCGACGAGCCGGCGATGTCGATCCCGCTGCTTCCCGGCGAGCGCACCCTCGCCCGCCGGATGAAGTTCGCGGTGGTCAACGCCTGCACGCTCAGCAGCCTGATGCTCGGCATGCTGGCCATCTTCCTGGCCATGCAGGGCGAGGTGCGCGTCGCCGCGCTCTGCCTGATCGCCTGCGTCGTCTTCGACGGCCTCGACGGCGCGCTCGCCCGCAAGTTCGGCGTGGCCAGCCCGTTCGGCGCGCAGATGGACTCGCTGGCCGACATGTGCTCGTTCGGCCTCGCCGCCCCGGTGGTGGTCTACGCCTCGCTGGCCGGCTCGGTCTCCACACCGGCCGCCGCGGTGGCCTGCGCCCTCGTGGCGGCGTGCGCGGCGATCCGGCTCGCCCGGTTCAACGTCTCGCCGAAGGACGGCAGGTTCTTCTGCGGCGTGCCCACCACCATGGCGGCCGCCGTGCTCGCCCTGACCGTCGCCATCGGGCTGCCCGTGCCGGGCATCGTCCTGGTCGCCGGCGTGGCACTGCTCGCCTTCGCCATGGTCTCCAGCTTCCCCTACGCGAAGCTCGCGCGGCTGGTGAAGCTTCCGCCGTGGCTGTGGCTGGCCCCGGTGATCGGCGCGCTGATCGACATCCGGCTCACCTTCGCCCTGATCGTGGTCGGTTACCTGGTCAGCGGCCCGGTGCTCTGGCTGCGTCAGCGCCGCACCGCCTGAGCCACGTACGCGAGAAGGGGCGCCGCGATCCGCGGCGCCCCTTCTGCGTGTCGTCCCTCAGCGCCAGCGGGCGATGACGGTCGCGCCCCCGACCACCTTGTCCCCGGGGCCGACCAACGGCTCCGCCGCGTCGGCCGGCAGGTAGACGTCGGTGCGCGAGCCGAACCGGATCAGGCCGAAGCGCTCACCCCGGGCCAGCAGCGCGCCGATCGGCGCCCGCTGCACGATCCGCCGGGCGATCAGGCCGGTGCGCTGCGCCACGACCACCGTGCCGTGCGCGGTGTCCAGCACCGTGTACGCCGCCACGTTGTGCTCCGCCGCCGGCTTCATCGCGTTGGCGAAGCCACCGTCGGCGACGAAGTAGTCGACCACCTTGCCGGCCACCGGAGCACGGTTGACGTGCACGTCCAGCACCGACAGGAAGACCGCGATCCGCAGCCACTCGCCCTCGCCGAAGCGCTCGTCGTGCAGCCGCTGCACGGAGAGCACCCGGCCGTCGGCCGAGGCGACCACCGCCGACGGGTCCTCCGGCACGTCGCGGTTTGGGTCCCGGAAGAAGGCGGCCACCGGCGCGGCGGCCAGGGCCGGGAGCAGCCAGAGCTTCGACTTCGGCCGGGTCGCCCGGGCCACCGCGGCCAGGCCCAGCGCGATGCCGGCGGCGGCCACCCCGTTGGAGTCGATGTGCATGCCGCGGGTCAGCGGGACGCTGGACGGGCGGTGCGCCGGGGCCAGCCGGGCCGCCGACGCGGCGTCGGCCGGGGTGAAGCGGAGCCGGTACACCCGCAGCGGCGGCGTGTTGCGCAGCACCAGGTCGACGCCGACGCCGTACAGCGCGCCCTGCCGGTCCAGCTCGGTGGCCGCGCCCGCGGTACGCCCCGGCGTGGCGGTCGTGGCCACGCTCAGCACCGCGCCGTCGGCGAGGTACTTCGTCAGGCCCTCGACGGCGGCGCGGGTCTCGTCGGCCGTGCCGGTGAGCGGCTCCCCGGCGACGACGACCGCGGCGGGCTCGGCCTCGGCCAGGGTGTCGACGACGCGGACCCGGTCGGCCACCCAACGGCCCTGGGCGGTGACGTGCTGCCGGAGGGCCGCCGAGGAGGTCGACCCGGCGGGCACCAGGGTGAGGGTGTCGCCGGGCAGCAGCGCGTCGATCGCCGCGGCCAGCACCGCGGACTCCGGCGTCGCGCCGACCAGCAGCGCGGCCTTCGGGTCGTTGATCCGGGCCAGCTCGGAGACGAGGGTACGGGCGGCTCGCTCGCCGATGCGGACCGGACCGGAGCGGCCGGAGGTGCGCACGGCGGGGGACTGCGTCATGTCGGACGGACTCCTGACGGGGTAGAGACGGGAATCGCGGCGGGACCGCCACGGCGGCGCGGTCCGGCCGGCGCGGCGGCCAGGTCGGCGCGGGCCGGCCGGCGGAGGCGAGTTCTCCACGGCCAGCATAGGCCGCCGCCGACGCCGGCCGCACCGCTGTGGTCAGCCGCGCGGGCGCTCCTCGTCGGCCAACGGCCCGTCGGTCCGCCGGGGCAGGGCGTCCTCGTCGGCGGCGCGGTCCTCGACCGCCTCGGGCCGGACGTCGGTGACGGCCTCCGTCGGCCACTCGTCTGCCTCGCCCCCGGCCCGCAGGCCGGCCGTGGACCCGTCCGGCGTGAACCCGTCCGGCGTCGGTCCGCCTGACGTCGGTCCGCCTGACGTCGGTCCGCCTGACGTCGGTCCGCCCGGCGTGGGCCCGCCCAGGGTCGGCGCGTCGGTCGTCGGTCCGCCCGGCGTCGGTCCGCCGGTCGTCGGCGCGGACACGTCCCACTCGGAGCGCCCGCCCCAGTCGGAGCGTTCGCCCCAGTCGGACCGCCGGCCGCCCCACGCCGCCGGCTCGTCGACCGGCGCGGGCCGGTCGAGGTCCCAACGGGTCGGGTCGACCTCGGTGGCCGGTCGGTCCGTCGCCCGGTCCGCCGGTTCCGCAGCCGGCGGGGTGGAGACCGGCTCGTCCCGGTCGGGGGTGGCGTCGGCGGTGTCGGCGGCGGGCTTGGCCGCGCCGGCGGACCGTCCGGAGCGGAGCGCGCCCAGCAGGCCCAGCAGGCCGATCAGGATCAGCGCGCCGGCCAAAAACCAGCCGACCGGCGGGAGGGCGAGCCCGAGCAGCTGGGCGAGCAGCCACCAGGCGGCGAGGCCGAGGAAGATCAGCCCGAAGGCGAAGGACACGATGTCGGTGCGGTG
Source organism: Micromonospora sp. NPDC023644 (assembly GCF_040640115.1). Classification (NCBI taxonomy): domain Bacteria; kingdom Bacillati; phylum Actinomycetota; class Actinomycetes; order Micromonosporales; family Micromonosporaceae; genus Micromonospora; species Micromonospora sp. NPDC023644. The sequence goes on from NZ_JBFABA010000001.1 coordinate 25,951, forward strand.
GGCCTTCACCGGGTCACCTCCAGGTTGCCGGCGTTGACGTGGATGTAGAGGCGCAGGGTGCCGCCGCCGGGGCCGTCCGGACCCAGGTCGGCCGCCTCCCGCAGCTCGCCGGCTAGCCCGCCGGAGCGCTTGCCGAAGACGACCGCGTCGCCGGCGTTGACGTCGGCCACCGTGGTGACGTCGACGTTCGGCGGCACCACCACCGTGCAATCGCCGAAGTTGACGGAGACGGTGATCTCGGTGTTCTTCTTGTCGAAGTCGACCGCGCGCAGGTCCAGGACCGTGTCGCCGAAGCTGTTCTCGTACCGCAGGGCGAGGTCGCGGTGGTTGGTGGGCGCCCAGGTGACGTTGCCGTCGACGCCCCGGATCCGGTCGTAGGACTCGGCCACGGTGGCCACCCCGAGCGCGGCGGCGGCCACCACGCCGAGCGCGATCAGCCACCGGGCCCGCCCGAACCAGGTGCCGACCAGCAGGCCGAGCCCGATGGTGGCCAGCGTGGCCGCGAAGTACGCCGACGCCCCCACGTCGAAGACGTCCAGCAGGTCGACGACGGCCACCACGCCCAGGGCGAGGAAGATCAGCGAGAACGTCACCGGGCCGAGCGGGGAGCGCTCGCGCGGTCGCTTCGGCGGCTTCGGCGGCTTCACCGGCGGCTTCGGCGGCGCGGCGGTCTGTGCGGCGTACGGGCCGTGCGGGGCGAACGGGGGCCGGTAGCCCGGGGGCAGGGGCGGGGACGGCGGGTGACCCGGTCCCGGTGCGCCCGAGGTCGCGGCGGGCCAGCCCGAGGTGGGCGGGGCCGGCGGCCAGCCGACGGTCGGCGTACCCGTCGAGGGGCGGGCGGGCGGCACCGGGGCGGCGGGCGGCCAGGCGGGCAGTTCGGCGGTCGGTCCGGCCGGCCGGCCGGGCACCGGGGCACCCCAGGCGACCGGGGCGCCGGTCGCCGGCGGGGTCGGGACCGGGCCCGCCGCGGGAGGCACGGCCACGGTCGGCGGGGCCGCGTACGCGACCGGGGCCGGATGGCCGACCGGGGGCACCGGCCCGGGCGGGGCGGTGGGCGGTACGGGGCCGACCGGCGCGCCCTGGGCGCCCCTGTGGTCGCGGTTCAGCAGCAGCGCGCCGCCGATCAGGATCGTGGCGCCGAGCAGTACCGCCCGGAACGCGTCCGTGACGATGTAGCCGAAACTGATCGCGACCAGGATGCTCAGCACGATCACGGTGACCGGGGACATGCTGGACCGGCCCCGGCCCAGCATGGACTCGACGGGGGAGGCGCTGTCCCCCTCGCCGGGGATGATCAGCCAGGCGGTGACGTAGACCAGGATGCCGATGCCGCCGAAGAAGCCGAGCACCGCCAGCAGCACCCGCCAGAGGACCGGGTCGGTGTTGGTGGCCCGGCCGATCGCCGCGCAGACGCCGGCCAGGTAGCGACCGTCGCGGGGGCGCACCAGCCCGTACCGCGAGGTGAAGCCGGCGCCGCCGAACGACGGCTGCGGTCCGGGGCCCGGTCCGGGGCCGGGCGGTGGCGTCCGACCCGCGTCTGTGGCGGTCGGGGCGGCCACCGGCGGCGGCGGCGTTGCGGAGCCGGTGGGCGCGGGCCCGCCCGGCGGTGTCGCGGTGGGGGGTGCTCCACCCGGCTGTGCCGCCCCGGGGGCGGCGGACTGGGCAGCTTCCTCGGTCATGTCTCGATCCTGCTGCCCGGACCCGCCGGACGGCCTCAGGACCCGACCCTGACCCCACCCTGAGATCCCGACGGCCCGAATGTCGGGGGCGTCCCCGTGGTCGGGCGGTGGCGCGCCGTGTGACGATCGATCCGACGCCGGCAACGGGCCGTCGCCCGTTTCGTGCCCGCCGTGACCAGGGAGTCTCCGATCAGCGCCGTGACACAGCCACCCCGCCTCTACCGCGCCCCCGAGCACCGGATGGCCGCGGGGGTGGCCGCCGGCATCGCCGACCACCTCGGCATCTCGGTGCTGCGGGTACGGGTCGCCTTCATGGTGCTGCTCGGGCTGAGCGGGCTCGGCCTGCTGCTCTACGCGGCCTTCTGGGCGGTCGTGCCGCTGCGTCCGGGCGACACCGCCGTGCCGGCCCGCAGGGACGTCGCCCAGCTGCTGCCGTTCGTCGCGATCGGCCTCGGCGTGCTGCTGGTGCAGGTGATGGTCTTCGACTCGGTCGGCGCGGCGGGCACCGCCGGCTGGCTGGTCGCGATCATCGCCGTCGGCGCCGGGGTGATCTGGCACCAGTCGGCCCCGGAGCGGCGGCGGCAGTGGGGCGACACCATGCCGGTGCCCTGGCTGGGCGCGGTGGTGGAGGAGAGCGACCGGCGGGCCTTCGTGCTCCGGTTCATCGGCGGCGGGGTGCTGGTCGCGGTCGGCATCATCGGCGTCGCCGCGGTCTACTCCCCGGCGCAGAACTTCGACGCCGTGCTCAACGGCGTGATCTTCGCCCTGGTCGGGCTCGCCGGGGTCGGCGTGGTGGCCGCGCCGGTGCTGTGGCGGACGTACAACCAGCTCCGCTCGGAGCGCGAGGGGCGCATCCGGGAACAGGAACGGGCCGAGCTCGCCGCCATGGTGCACGACCAGGTGCTGCACACCCTGGCCCTGATCCAGCGCAACGCGAGCGACGTGAAGACCGTCCAGCGGCTCGCCCGGGGGCAGGAACGATCCCTGCGCAACTGGCTCTACAAGCCCACCAGCTCGCCCACCGAGCGGTTCGCCGCCGCCCTGGAGCAGGCCGCCGCCGAGGTCGAGGACACGTTCGCGATCACGGTGGAGGCGGTGGTGGTCGGCGACCGGGAGACCGACGAGCGGGTCGGCGCGCTGGTGGCGGCCACGCGCGAGGCGCTGGTGAACGCCGCCCGGCACGCCGGGGTGCAGACGGTCTCGCTCTACGCCGAGGTCGAGCCCGATCAGGTCAGCGCCTTCGTCCGGGACCGGGGCAAGGGCTTCGACCCGGATACGGTGGAGGATCACCGGCACGGGGTCCGGGGTTCGATCATCGGGCGGATGAAGCGGCACGGCGGCCGGGCGGAGATCCGCTCCGGGCCGGGGGAAGGGACCGAGGTCCGGTTGATCCTGCCGATCACCCGGGACCCGGCAACGGCGGAAAGGGACAAGTGATGACCGAGCAGTCGATGGAACCGGTCGAGGGGGCGGCGGCCCGCACCGAGCGGCTGCGGGTCTTCCTCGTCGACGACCACGCCATGTTCCGCGCGGGGGTCCGCGCCGAGCTGGGCGCGCACGTCGAGGTGGTGGGCGAGGCGAGCACCGTCGGCGAGGCGGTCACCCGGATCGCCGCCACGCTGCCCGACGTGGTGCTGCTCGACGTGCACATGCCCGACGGCGGCGGCCGGGCGGTGCTGGAGGCGATGCGGCGTACCCACCCGCAGGTGAAGTTCCTGGCGCTGAGCGTCTCGGACGCGGCGGAGGACGTGATCGGGCTGATCCGGGCGGGTGCGCGGGGCTACGTCACGAAGACGATCTCCCCGGAGGAGCTGGCCGCCGCGGTCCGCCGGGTGGCCGACGGCGACGCCGTGTTCAGCCCCCGGTTGGCGGGGTTCGTGCTGGACGCGTTCGCCGCCCGTCCCGACGCCCCGGTGGCGGACCCCGAGCTGGACCAGCTCACCAACCGCGAGCGCGAGGTCCTGCGGCTGCTGGCCCGGGGGTACGCCTACAAGGAGATCGCCAAGGAGCTCTACATCTCCATCAAGACGGTGGAGACGCACGTGTCGAACGTGCTTCGCAAGCTCCAGATGTCCAACAGGTACGAGTTGTCCCGCTGGGCGGCCGACCGCCGGCTCGTGTGATCCATTTCCTTTCCCCGTCATTTCGGACGGAAGCGACGATTGCCGCCCACAGGGGCTGACAAACGATCAACTCCCGTCACATAATGCCCCGTCGCGTTCTCGCGTGCGGGTGGTGCGCATCCCGCGGGAACGGCGGCTTCACGCAACCCGCCGTGCGCGGGTCACCCCTGGGGAGAGGTGCACGAAACTGATGTTCGGACAACGAGGACGGCGCTGGGCGCGGATCGCCCTGGCGACCGTCGCCGGTGGCGCGCTGGCACTCGGCGCGGTGGCGCCGGCCGCCGCCGCCGACAAGACCGGCGTGGCCAAGTCGGTCAAGGGCACGAGCGTCACCCTGAAGCTCAACGGTAAGACGAAGACCGTGTCGCAGCTCCAGTTGGAGATCGATGGCAAGCCGGTGACGGCATTCTGCATCGATTACCGCACCAACGTCGAGATCGACGGCACGTACGCGGAGGACACCTGGACCGAGTCCCGGGTGCCGAACCTAGGCAAGGTGCAGTGGGTGCTGACCCACGGCTACCCGAACGCGGACTCGGCGAAGCTACTCGCGGCCGCCGGCGCCACCCTGCCGCAGGGCGTGACCAGTGCCGCAGCCGACAACCTGCTCTACTTCGGCACCCAGACCGCGATCTGGTACTTCAGCGACCAGGTCACGCTGGACGGCTGGGAGTCGGGGCTGCTCCCGCAGGCTGGCGCGAACGCCGAGCAGTCGTACGCGGTCATCAAGAAGGTCCACGACTACCTGGTCGCCAACGCCACCGACCAGCCCGAGCCGAAGGCCGAGCTGAGCGTCGACCCGGCGAGCGCCAAGGCCACCGTCGGCGAGAAGGCCGGCCCCTTCACCGTCAAGGGCCCGGCGGGCGAGATCACCGTCGCGGTCGACGGCGGCTCGGCGGTCGACGCCGAGGGCAAGCCGGTCACCACGACCACCAACGGCGGGCAGTTCTGGCTCGCCGCGGACGGCGCCGGCAAGGTGAAGGTGACCGTTTCCGCCCAGGACTCGGTCTCCTTCGGCCGGGTCTTCCTCTTCACCGGCAAGCACGCCGCGCAGAAGCTGATCCTCGGTGGCAGCACCGGCGCGACCGTGACCGCCAAGGCCGAGGCCGCGTTCGCCGCCGCCCCGACCGAGTCCCCGTCGCCGAGCGCTCCGGCGGAGTCGCCGTCGCCCAGCGTTCCGGCGGAGTCGCCGTCGCCGACCGCCCCGGTCGACAGCCCGGCCCCGTCGACGTCGCCCGCGAGCAGCGGCGGCGACCTGCCGCTGACCGGCTCCCCGATCGCCGCCTCCATCGCCGCCGGCGTGGCGCTGCTGGCCGCCGGCGCGGTCGCCGTGCTGCTGTTCCGCCGTCGCAAGCTGCGCTTCACGGCCTGATCGACGCCGCCTGACGGCTCGGCCCCGGCCCCGGTACCGCCCCGCGCGGTGCCGGGGCCGGGGCCGTTCGCGGCTCCGTCGACCGGGTGCGGCGACGTCGACCCTCGTACCCTCAGGTGCCGATAGTGCCCGCACAGCCGACGCCGACATCGTCCGGATGGGCAAAAACGGCCAACGCCCGGATGACGTACGGAAGCGCCGGGGCGGAGGCGGGGAAGCTCACAGCCGGCGGGACCACGCCGGGGCTGGAACCTCCGCCGAACCGTGTCTTTCCTGCTCAGAGCGGTACGACCGGCGTACATCATGATCTTTTTTCGGGTATCGGCAACGTGGCGACCAACTAACGGCTTGATAACGGCACCTTCACGGAACGGGCCGGTGGGTGTCACAGTGGCAGCACCTCACCCCTCATGTGAGGCACTCCGTACGGCCTGACGACCATGGGCCCCGCCTGTTGACGGCGCTCCGTGGTGGTCTCGTGTGCGCGGTGTCGAGCGCGGAGGGCGAGGTGGCCCGGCGGATCGGTACATCGTTCTTGTCCCGAATTCACTGCGGTGAAACCGGCTCCCCCACTGCGGGGCGCCGGACGTGTCACCCCCATACGTGCGTGAAACCCACGACGGATCCAGGTTCAGAAAGAGGAGGCCCCTCGGAATGAGAGTCTCGAAGCGGGCAGGCAGCGCGGTCGCGCTGGGCGCGGCATTCGCGCTCGTCGCGTCCGGTTGCTCGAGCAGTGACAGCGACGGCGGGGACGCCGGCGCGAGCGCCGACGGCGCGATCACCATCGACGGCACTCAGCCGGAGGTCGGCCTGGTCCCGTCGAACACCACCGAGACCGGTGGTGGGGCGATCATCGACTGGATCTGGACCGGTCTGGTCGAGTACCCGAACGACGGCAGCGCCCCGCGCAACGCGGTGGCCGAGTCGATCGAGACGACCGACTCCAAGGTCTACACGATCAAGATCAAGAAGGACACGAAGTTCCACGACGGCACCGTCGTCAAGGCCAAGAACTTCGTGGACGCCTGGAACTGGGGCGCCTACTCGCCGAACGGCGCGCAGAACGGCAGCTTCTTCGCGGACATCCAGGGCTTCGACCAGGTCCACACCGAGGACCCGGACGGCGCCGAGGGCCCGAAGAAGGCCCCCGAGCCCGCCGCCAAGGAGATGTCCGGCCTGAAGGTCGTCGACGACTGGACCTTCGAGGTCACCCTGGCCGCGCCGACCGCGGTGTTCCCGACCAAGCTCGGCTACAGCACCTTCATGCCGCTGCCGGACGCGTTCTTCACCCAGGGCGCCGAGGCGTTCGGCAAGAAGCCGATCGGCAACGGCCCGATCAAGTTCGTGTCGTGGGAAGACGACGTCCAGATCAAGCTGACGCGCTTCGATGACTACTCCTTGAACGACAAGATGAAGATCAAGGACGTAAACATCAAGCTCTACCAGGACGACACGGCGGCGTACAACGACCTGCTCGCCGGCAACCTGGACTTCCAGCAGCAGGTTCCGGTCTCCGCCATCGCGGGCGACAAGTGGAAGAACGACCTGGGCGAGCGGGCCATCTCCTCCACCACCCCGTCGACCGGCATCATCGCCTTCCCGATCTACGACAAGCGCTTCCAGAACCCGAAGCTGCGTCGCGCGATCTCGATGTCGATCAACCGCCAGGAGATCAGCGACAAGATCTTCTTCGGTTCGCGCAAGCCGGCCGACAGCTGGGCCAACCCGCTGACCCCGGGCGCCAAGGCCGGTAACTGCACCGCCTGCCAGTTCAACGTCGACGAGGCCAAGAAGCTCCTCGCCGAGGCCGGCGGCTTCAACGGCGAGCTGGTCATGTACTACAACGCCGACGCCAGCCACAAGGAGTGGATGGAGGCCGTCGCGCAGCAGGTCAAGACGAACCTCGGCATCAACGCCCGCGCCGAGGGCGTGCCGACCTTCGCGGTGTTCCGCCAGAACATCAACGCCGGCAAGATGACCGGCATGTACCGCGCCGGCTGGCAGCAGGACTACCCGGACGTGGAGAACTGGGTCGGCCCGCTCTACGTGACCGGCGGTTCCTCGAACGACGGCAAGTACAGCAACCCGCAGGTCGACGCGCTGGCCAAGGAAGCCGCCTCCGCGCCGAGCCTGGAGGCGTCGCACGCCAAGTACGCCGAGGCGGTCGCCCTCATCGACCAGGACGTCCCCTCGATCCCGGTCTACTTCGGTGGTCAGCAGTCCGGCCACTCGGAGAAGATCAAGAAGATCGAGCTGTCCAACGTCGGCGAACTCGACCTCACCTCGGTCGAGCTCTGATCCGAACGGTCTGACCCCGGGTCGGGCTCACCTACCGGTGGGCCCGACCCGGGCCGTTCCGTGAGGTGGTGTCACCACACCGCCTTGCCACGTCTGTCATCCCCGTGTCGGCCGTCCGACGCGCGCCCCCTGTCTGGAGGACCACCCCATGGGCCGTTATCTGTTGAGACGGCTGCTCCAACTCATCCCGGTCTTCATCGGGACGACGTTTTTGATCTACTGGCTCGTGTGGTCGGTGCCCGGTGACCCGTTCGCGGGCAAGTGTGGCGAGCGTCCCTGCCCCGACAGCTTCCGCAACATGATGACCGAGAAGTTCAAGCTCGACGAGCCGCTGGTCGTGCAGTACGGCAACTACATGAAGAACCTCTTCCAGGGTGACTTCGGGCAGACGTTCGGCGGCCGGGAGATCGGTGACATCATCGCCACGGCGTACCCGAACACCCTGAAGCTGGCCCTGGTGGCGCTGGCCATCGAGGCGGTCATCGGACTCACCGCGGGCGTGCTGACCGGCCTGCGCCGCAACGGCTTCCTGGACAACCTGGTCCTGGTCTCCAGCCTCTTCCTGATCGCGCTGCCGATCTTCGTCATCGGCTTCGTGGCCCAGTGGCTGCTCGGCGTGCAGTGGGGCATCGTCAAGCCGACGGTCTCCAGCGAGATGCGGCTCACCGAGCTGATCGTGCCGGGCTTCGTCCTGGGCAGCGCCTCGATGGCGTACATCGCCCGGTTGGCCCGCACGAGCATCGCGGAGAACCGGCGGGCCGACTACGTGCGTACCGCGATCGCCAAGGGTCTGCCGATGCGCCGGGTGGTCGGGATCCACCTGCTGCGCAACTCGCTCATCCCGGTGGTGACGCTGCTCGGGACCGACCTCGGCGCCCTGATGGGCGGCGCGATCGTCACCGAGGGCATCTTCCAGGTCAACGGAATCGGCCGACAGGTCTACCGCGCGATCATCACCAAGGAGAGCGCTACCGTTGTCTCCATCGTGGTGGTCCTGGTGCTCGTCTACCTGCTGATGAACCTGCTGGTCGACCTGCTCTACGCCGCCCTGGACCCGAGGATCCGCTATGAGTGACCCGAGTGCCGCCTCGATCGTCAGCACGCCGCCCGCGCAGGCCCCCGACGAGATCGGCGCGCCGACCAACGCGGGCCTGCCGGAGAACGCCCGCAAGGAGAAGCCCCGCGGGCTGCTCGGCGACGCCTGGCGTGACCTGCGCCGCAAGCCGCTGTTCTGGATCTCCGCGGGGTTCATCGTCCTCTTCATGCTGATGACCGCGTTCCCCTCGCTGTTCACCTCCGGCGACCCGGAGAACGGCAACCTGCAGAACAGCCTCGTCGGCCCGTCGTCGGATGCCTGGTTCGGCTACGACTTCCAGGGCCGCGACGTCTTCGCCCGGGTGATCTACGGTGCCCGCGCGTCGATCGTGGTCTCCCTCCTCTCCGTGCTCGGCGTGCTGGTCTTCGGCGGCGCGATGGGGATCGTGGCGGGCTACCGGGGCGGCTGGGTGGACGCACTGCTCTCCCGCATCGCCGACGTCTTCTTCGGGCTGCCGTTCGTGCTGGGTGCCATCGTCATCCTGACGACCTTCAACGGGTCGGGCACGAGCAACAGCAAGGCCGAGATCATGGCCCTGGTGAGCATCTCGCTGATCGTGCTGGGCTGGCCGGTCGTGATGCGGCTGATGCGTTCCTCGGTGCTGGCCACCAAGGAGGCGGACTACATCGTCGCCGCCCGCGCGCTGGGCGCCGGCACCGGCCGGATCATCCTCAAGCACCTGCTGCCGAACTGCCTCGCGCCGCTGCTGGTCTACGGGACGATCCTGGTCGGCTCGTACATCGGCGCCGAGGCGACGCTGTCCTTCCTGGGCGTCGGCCTGAAGAGCCCGGTGGTCTCCTGGGGCATCATGATCAACGAGGCGCAGAACCTCCTCCGCGTCGCGCCCTACCTGCTCTTCTTCCCCGCCGCGTTCCTCGTCGCCGCCGTACTGAGCTTCGTGATGCTCGGTGAGGCGGTCCGCGAGGCCCTCGATCCGAAACTCCGCTAGGGGAGATTCAGTTGTCCGACATTCTGGTGTCCGAGCAGTCCGCGGCCGGCGCGTCCGGCCGCCCCTCGGGCAGGTTGCTCGAGGTGGACGACCTCCGGGTGGAGTTCCGTACCCGGGACGGCGTCGCCAAGGTCATCAACGGGGTCACGTACCACGTCGACGCGGGGGAGACCCTCGCCGTGCTCGGCGAGTCCGGCTCCGGTAAGAGCGTCACCGCGCAGACCGTCATGGGCATCCTCGACACGCCGCCCGGCTTCGTCACCGGCGGTCAGGTCCGCTTCCACGGCAAGGACATGCTCGGCATGTCCTTCGAGGAGCGGCGCCGCATCCGCGGCGAGGGCATCGCGATGATCTTCCAGGACGCGCTCTCGGCGCTGAACCCGGTCTTCACCGTCGGGTTCCAGATCGCCGAGCAGTTCCGGGTGCGGCGCGGCATGAGCCGTGCCGACGCGAAGAAGCGCGCGATCGAGATGCTCGACCAGGTCAAGATCCCGAATGCCAAGGGCCGGTTCAGCAGCTACCCGCACCAGTTCTCGGGCGGTATGCGGCAGCGCGCGATGATCGCGATGTCGCTCGCCCTGGACCCGGAGGTGCTGATCGCGGACGAGCCGACCACCGCGCTCGACGTGACGGTGCAGGCGCAGATCATGGACCTGCTCGCCGAGCTCCAGCGCGAGCGGCAGATGGGCATGATCCTGATCACCCACGACCTCGGCGTGGTCGCCGACGTCGCGGACCGGATCGCGGTCATGTACGCGGGCCGGATCGTCGAGGAAGCCAACGTCTACGACCTGTACGCCAAGCCGGCGCACCCGTACACGATCGGCCTGATCAACTCGATCCCGCGGCTCGACGAGAAGGGGCAGCAGCTCCGGACGATCAAGGGCCTCCCGCCGAACCTCATGAACATCCCGCCGGGCTGCCCGTTCAACCCGCGCTGCCCCATGGCGCAGCCGGTCTGCCGGGAGAAGGTCCCGCCGCTGCTGCAGGTCGGCGCCGGCCGGGCCAGCGCCTGCCACTTCGCCGAGGAGCTGGTGAACCGTGACTGAGAACATCCTCGAGGTCCGTGACCTGGTCAAGCACTATCCCGTGACCCGGGGTGTGGTGTTCAAGAAGACCATCGGTCACGTCCGGGCGGTCGACGGGGTCTCCTTCGAGCTCAAGGCCGGCGAGACCCTGGGTGTGGTCGGTGAGTCGGGCTGCGGCAAGTCGACGCTGGCCCGGGTGCTGATGAACCTGGAGAAGCCGACCGGCGGCAGCGTCCTCTACAAGGGCCAGGACATCTCCAAGCTCTCCGGCCCGGCGCTGCGTCGGCTGCGCCGGCAGATCCAGTTGGTGATGCAGGACCCGTACACCTCGCTGAACCCGCGGATGACGGTCGGCGACCTGATCGGCGAGCCGTTCGAGATCCACCCGGAGGTGGCGCCGAAGGCCAGCCGCCGGGACAAGGTCAAGGAGCTCCTCGACCTGGTGGGCCTGAACCCGGAGCACATCCACCGGTACCCGCACCAGTTCTCCGGCGGTCAGCGGCAGCGCATCGGCATCGCCCGCGCGCTCGCCCTGCGGCCCGAGATCATCGTCTGCGACGAGCCGGTCTCCGCCCTGGACGTGTCGATCCAGGCGCAGGTGATGAACCTGCTGGAGAAGCTCCAGAACGAGCTCGGCCTGTCGTACGTGTTCATCGCGCACGACCTGTCGGTGGTCCGGCACCTGTCGGACCGGGTCGCGGTCATGTACCTCGGCAAGATCGCGGAGATCGGCACCGAGGACGAGATCTACGAGCGGCCGACCCACCCGTACACCCAGGCCCTGCTCTCGGCCGTGCCGGTGCCGGACCCGACCGTGCGGGACAACAAGGCGATCATCCGCCTCACCGGCGACGTGCCGTCGCCGGTGAGCCCGCCGTCGGGCTGCCGGTTCCGGACCCGCTGCTGGAAGGCGCAGGACGTCTGCGCCGAGCAGGTCCCGCTGCTGGAGATCCGTAAGGGCTCGGACCACCCGAGCGCCTGCCACTTCGCGGAGAAGCGCGAGATCGTGCACACGCACGAGGCGTGACCCGCACGGAGCCGCCTGCCGACGTCATCGCGACGACGGCAGGCGGCTCCGTCGTCTCCGGGGCCGGGCGGCCCGCCCGACCCCGCAGGGAGCGCGGGCGGCCGCCCCCGGCGCCGGAGGAAGGGCACGGCGGGCCGTTGCCGGCGTACGCCTCACAGGGGGCCGCGGCCGGCGCGGAGCAGCAGCAGCGCGAGCTGCGTGCCGTCGGCGCCGAGGGCGGCCCGGAAGCGCTCCAGGATCTCCCGTTCCCGGGACAGCACCAGCCGGGTGCCGCCGGAGGCCATCCGGGTCACCCCGACCTCCTGGGAGAGCCGGGCCCGCTCCTGCCACAGCTCGATCAGCGCCCGGTCGATCTCGTCGATCCGCTCCCGGATCTCGACGATCCGGGCCGCCGCGGTCGGCTCCGGGGTGCCGGTGCGCGCCTCCGGCCTGGCGTCGTCGGCGCCTCCCGGCGCGTCGACCGGGGGCTCGGAGGCGCCGGGGCCGGGCCGGCCCTCCTCGGGTCGCGTCAGGCTGCCGTTGGACTCCACCACGTCTGTCATCATCGGGTACCCCTTGCCGTCAGGTGCCCGGTGCCCGGATCCCGGGACGGAGAAAGCCCCGGGCTCCAGGAGCCCGGGGCTTTCTCGTAGGTCTGGTTGATCAGGCGCGACCCACGGCTGCCGGACTCCCGGTGCCGTAGTAAAAGTAGAAGCGCTGACCGAACATGTCGTCGAGTATGCCGACCTCCGGCCGGCCCGCGCAAGGATTCGGCGCAACCCGTGCCGGCAGGGGCGGTCCCGGCGCCGTCGCGACGCCGGGACCGCCCTCGCCTCAGCCGAGGCGGGTGATGCGGTCGGCGGGTCCGGGGGCGACGCGGGGCCGGCCCGGACGACGGCCCGGGCGAGCCGGGGCGCGCGCGGCGGGGGAAGTGTCCGCCCGGCGGCATAGACTCGCCGTGCGATGCATCCTCTCTTCGACATCCCCGCGTCCCCGCCCGCGTCGGCGCCTGCCCCGACCTCGCCGCACCGGCCCAGGCCGGCGGCCGTCCACCTCGATCCCCAGGCCCTCGTCGAGGGCCTGAACGGGCCGCAGCGCGACGCCGTCACCCACGCCGGTTCGCCGCTGCTGATCGTGGCCGGCGCGGGCTCGGGCAAGACCCGCGTGCTCACCCACCGGATCGCCTACCTGCTGGCCGCCCGGGACGTGCACCCCGGCGAGATCATCGCGATCACCTTCACCAACAAGGCCGCCGGGGAGATGAAGGAACGGGTGGCCCACCTGGTGGGTCCCCGCGCCCGCCTGATGTGGGTGTCGACGTTCCACTCCGCGTGCGTGCGCATCCTGCGCGCCGAGCACGAGCACGCCGGGCTGAAGTCGACCTTCTCGATCTACGACGCGGACGACTCCCGCCGGCTGATGCAGATGGTCGCCAGGGAGCTGGACCTCGACCCGAAGCGCTACCCGGCGCGCGGGCTCGCCGCCCAGGTCTCCAACCTGAAGAACGAGCTGGTCGACCCGGAGGAGTTCGCGGGCCGCGCCAAGGGCCCCAACGAGCGGGCGCTGGCGGAGGCCTACACGCTCTACCAGCGGCGGCTGCGCGAGGCGCACGCGCTGGACTTCGACGACCTGATCATGACGACGGTGCACCTGCTCCAGTCCCACCCGCACGTCGCGGAGAGCTACCGCCGGCGGTTCCGGCACGTGCTGGTGGACGAATACCAGGACACCAACCACGCCCAGTACGTGCTGATCAAGGAGCTGGTCTCCGGCACGGAGGGGATCGAGCCGGCGGAGCTCTGCGTGGTCGGTGACGCCGACCAGTCGATCTACGCGTTCCGGGGCGCCACGATCCGCAACATCCTGGAGTTCGAGCGCGACTTCGGCGACGCCCGGACGATCCTGCTGGAGCAGAACTACCGCTCCACCCAGACCATCCTCAACGCGGCCAACGCGGTGATCGACCGGAACACCTCCCGCAAGCCGAAGCGGCTCTGGAGCGAGGCGGGCGCCGGCGAGCCGATCGTCGGCTACGTGGCCGACACGGAGCACGCCGAGGCCGACTGGGCGGCCCGCGAGATTGACCGGCTGGTCGACGCCGACGAGACCCGCCCCGGCGACGTGGCCGTCTTCTACCGCACCAACGCCCAGTCCCGGGTCTTCGAGGAGGTGTTCATCCGGGTCGGCCTGCCCTACAAGGTGGTCGGCGGGGTGCGCTTCTACGAGCGCAAGGAGGTCCGCGACGCGCTGGCCTACCTGCGCGCGGTGGTCAACGACGACGACACCGTCAGCCTGCGCCGGATCCTCAACACGCCGCGCCGGGGCATCGGCGACCGGGCCGAGGCGTGCGTGGAGGCGCTGTCCAGCCGGGACCGGATCTCCTTCGGGGCGGCGCTGCGGCGGGCCAAGGACGCCCCCGGCATCTCCACCCGGGCGGCCAACGGCATCGGCGACTTCGTCGCCCTGCTCGACGGCGCCCGCGAGCTGGCCGAGACGGGCAGCCCGGAGGAGGTGCTGGAGGCGCTGCTGACCCGCTCGGGCTACCTCACCGAGCTGGAGGAGAGCCTCGACCCGCAGGACGCGGGGCGGGTCGACAACCTCCAGGAACTGGTCAGTGTCGCCCGGGAGTACACCGAGCGGATCGAGGCGGTCGGCGAGGAGGGGGAGCGGGCGACCCTGGCCGGCTTCCTGGAGCAGGTCGCGCTGGTGGCCGACGCCGACCAGGTGCCGACGGACGACCCGGACCACCAGGGCGTGGTCACGCTGATGACGCTGCACACCGCGAAGGGCCTGGAGTTCCCGGTGGTCTTCCTGACCGGCCTGGAGGACGGCGTCTTCCCGCACCTGCGCTCGCTGGGCGACAGCCGGGAGCTGGAGGAGGAGCGCCGGCTGGCGTACGTGGGCATCACCCGGGCCCGCCAGCGCCTCTACCTCTCCCGGGCGGTCACCCGCTCGGCGTGGGGGCAGCCGGCCTACAACCCGCCGTCGCGGTTCCTGGAGGAGCTGCCGCCGGAGCTGATCCGCTGGGAGCGCACCGAGGGGTCGTACACCTCGTGGGCCGGCGGGGGCGGCGGCGTCGGTGGTCGCGCGGACCGCGTGCCCGGCGGGCGCGGGGCCTTCAACGGCGGCACCCCCAAGGCGGCGCAGCTGGCGAAGCGGCTGGGGGTCGACGCCAGCCGGCTGACCACGGCGAGCGAGCTGCCGCAGGGGCCGAAGGTGTCCGCCGGCGACCGGGTCAACCACCAGCGCTACGGCCTGGGCCGGGTGCTGGCCGTGGAGGGGCACGGCCCGGGCGCCCGGGCGCAGATCGACTTCGGCGACCAGACGATGTGGCTGGTGCTCCGGCACGCCCCGATCGACAAGCTCTGAGACCCGGTACGGCCCGGCCCGGCAGCACGCCGGGCCGGGCCGTTTCCGGTGGTACGGGTCAGCAGGCCACGTCGATGCCCCGGGCGCGCAGGAACGGCGCCGGGTCGATCTGGTTCCACATCTGGCCCTGGTGCACCTCGAAGTGCAGGTGCGGGCCGGTGGAGTCGCCGGTGGACCCCTCCAGGCCGATGGTCTGCCCGGCGCCGACCTTCTCGCCCACGCCCACCCTGGTGGTGCTCAGGTGGGCGTAGTGGGTCAGGTAGCCGTTGCCGTGGTCGACGAAGACGGAGATGCCGTACCCGTCGCCGACGTCGCCGGCCTTGGTGACGGTGCCGCCGAAGGCCGCGCGGACCGGGGTGCCGGCGGGCAGCGCGAAGTCGATGCCGGCGTGCTGGGTGCCCCAACGCGGGCCGTAGCAGGAGGTGATCGCCGCGCCCTTCATCGGGATGACCCAACTGGGCTTCGGCTTGCTGGTCTTCTTCGGCTTCGGCTTCGGCTTGGCGGTGGTCGCCTGCGGGCTGGGCTTCGCCGACGGGCGGGCCTTCGTCGGGCTGGGCGTCGGGCTCGCCGAGGGCGTGGCCGGGGCAGTCGTCTCACGCGCGGAGCGGTCGGCGCGGTCGGCGGCCTCCGCGCGAGCCTGCGGCTCCACGGCGGCGGCCGGGAGGGAGGGTTCGTCGTTCCCGGTGGCCGCGAAGGCCGCCCCACCGAGGCCGAGGCCGGCCAGGGCCGCCGCGGCGACGATCACGCGGGTGCGGCTGCCGAACCGCCGGCGCGGGGCGGAGGCGTCGGGGGTGTTCTCGTTCCGAATGTCTTCCTGCACGGCGGACCTTCACTGATCGAGGGGGCACTTGACCTCGAAATACTGGTGTCGCCACGCCGCGTGACGGGTACTGGGACGCAACCGCGCCGGGGCGGGGACGGCCATCGCCGTCCGTTATGAACCCGTCCGGGGTTTTCGCTCGCAAAAGTGATCATGCGATGCCGTGGTGCCGGTCACAATCGCGGATGTGAGCCGGCTTACTTTGGTCGGTGGCGGCGAACGAAAAACCGCCCGGATCGGCAGATCCGGGCGGTCAACGGGCGATGCACAGCGTCAGGGCGCGGCTACCTCGCTGTAGTGCGCTTCGACTTGTAGCTTGATGTCCACTCCGCGCTCCATGAGCCACGGCACCGGGTCGCGCGGCTCGCCCTTGACATGCACTTCCAGGTGCAGGTGGGAGCCGTAGGAGTGGCCGGTGTTGCCGACGAGGCCGAGCTGGTCGCCCGTCTTCACCTGCTGCCCCTCCTTCACGCTCAGCGCGGAGGAGTGGCCGTAGATCGCCTCGCTGCCGTCGGCGTGCTGGACGATCACGGTGTAGCCGTAGCCGCCGAACCAGCCGGCCTTGGTGACGGTGCCGCTGTGGATGGCGACGTAGGGCGTGCCCTCGGGGGCGACCAGGTCGACGCCGGTGTGCAGCTTGCCCCAGCGCATGCCGTAGGGCGATTTGAACTCGTAGTCCTGCTGCAGCGGGAGCAGCCAGACGTCGGACTCGGCGGACTCGTCCGCCCCGCCCCGGTTGCTGTCCCGGCTGGCGCGGTCGGCGGCGTCGACGCGGGCCGCGGCGTCCTGGTTGATGGTCGAGGCGGCCTTGAGCTCGTCGAGGACCGACGGGCTGACGCTCTTGGCGTCGGGCAGGGCGCCCGCGCCGATCGCGACGATGCCGGCGCCGACGAACGCCGTGGTGACGACGGCTGCGTAGCGGCTACGCGGGGGGGTGGGTACGCGGCGGCGGCCGCGATATCGATCGGGCTCAGACGACAGGCGCTGGCGCACGCACACCCTCCGTTGTCGGGGATCCGAAGCGGCTTCGTCGACGCCCGTGAAGCTCGGGTGAACGTCGGCTGACCGCGTCGTCACCCGTCCGTGGACCTGATGACAACCGTGGACACGTTAGCCAACCACCAGTCCCGTTACAAGCCGAAGCGCCGAATTGCCGCCGCGTTCTGTCCCTTTGCGTCCATTATTGTCAGGGCTCGTACCCCTCGAACGGTGCCCCCCTAACTGCCCGTTCGTCGCGCAGGGTGACCGAACGGCGGAGTCGTCCGGCTTGACGCCGAGGTTCGGCGGGCTCCGTCGTACCGGTGCGGCGGGGATCCGGCCGGGCCGCGCGCCCGCCGGCTTCGCCGCCCGGATTTCCCGGGCCGGGCCGGGCGGGTTACCGTTCGTTCAGTGAAGCCGCGGAGCCGGTGAAAGGGATGCGCTGATGAGCTCTCGTGTTCGGGTCGTCGTCGCCAAGCCGGGCCTGGACGGCCACGACCGTGGTGCAAAGGTCGTCGCGCGTGCCCTGCGGGACGCCGGCATGGAGGTCATCTACACGGGCCTGCACCAGACCCCGGAACAGATCGTGGAGACCGCGATCCAGGAGGACGCCGACGCGGTCGGCCTCTCCGTGCTGTCGGGGGCGCACATGACGCTGTTCCGGCGGGTGGTGGAGCTGCTCGGTGAGCGCGACGCCCGCGACATCGTCGTGTTCGGCGGCGGCATCATTCCCGACGCCGACATCCCGGAGTTGCAGCGGATCGGCGTCGCCAAGATCTTCACGCCGGGCGCGACCACCCAGTCGATCGTCGAATGGGTCCGGCAGAACGTCGCCCAGCCCGTCGCCTGACCGCGGTCGCAGATCCGGGCCGGTCGCCTGACGCGGCCGCGGAATCGGGGTCGGTGGCCGAATCCGGGCAGGGGGAGGGGCCGGACGCACCCCTCACACGTCCGGCCCCTCTATGCACGATGCCCCGCCGCCACCCCTCGACCGACAGGGCATCGGCCGCTCCCGTCGCCGCGCTGCGAGCAGCGCTCCGACACCTGACTCAACGACGCCCCCACTGAGGGGTTACGCGCCCCCGGCAACATCGCCCGGACGGCTGACATCGGGCCGAAGTCGCGGAAAGGCCGCGCGACGCCGCCGATTGTGCATTACCACACAACCCGCACCCGCTCGGTTGCCGGCGGTGTCCACCTCGCTAGGCTGCGCCCAATGGCCTGTGTCAAGTGATGACAGGCGTCAAACTGTTTTCCAAAACGCTGGTGGCGGCGCGACGGCGCGCCGCGGAGACGGGACGGGACGCGCAAACGTGGACCTGTACGAGTACCAGGGGCGGGACCTGTTCGAACGGCACGGCTTGCCCGTGCTCGCCGGCGGCGTCGCCACGACCCCGGAGGAGGCCCGCGCGATCGCCGAACGCCTCGGCGGTCGGGTGGTCGTCAAGGCGCAGGTGAAGGTCGGTGGCCGAGGCAAGGCCGGCGGCGTGAAGCTGGCCGAGGGCGCGGAGGAGACGGTGGCCCGCGCCACCGACATCCTCGGCATGGACATCAAGGGCCACACCGTCCACAAGGTCATGATCACGGTGACCGCGGACGTGGCCGAGGAGTACTACTTCTCCTACCTGCTCGACCGGGCGAACCGCACCTTCCTCTGCATCGCCAGCGTCGCCGGCGGCATGGACATCGAGCAGGTCGCCGCCGAGACCCCGGAGAAGGTCGTCAAGGCCCCGATCGACGCCAACACCGGCGTCGACGAGGCGAAGGCGCGCGAGATCGTCACCGCCGCCAACTTCCCCGCCGACGTGGCCGACCAGGTCGTCGAGGCCGCCGTGGGGCTGTGGAAGGCATTCGTCGCGGAGGACGCCACGCTGGTCGAGGTGAACCCGCTGGCCAAGACCGGCGACGGCAAGCTGCTGCTGCTCGACGCCAAGATCACCCTCGACGAGAACGCCGCGTTCCGGCACCCGGACCACGAGGCGCTGGTCGACCAGGCCGCGGTGGACCCGCTGGAGCAGGCCGCCAAGGAGAAGGACCTCAACTACGTCAAGCTCGACGGCGAGGTCGGGATCATCGGCAACGGCGCCGGCCTGGTCATGTCGACCCTCGACGTGGTCGCGTACGCCGGTGAGCGGCACGGCGGCGTCAAGCCGGCCAACTTCCTCGACATCGGCGGTGGCGCGAGCGCCGCCGTGATGGCGAACGGGCTGGAGATCGTCCTCTCCGACCCGTCGGTGAAGAGCGTCTTCGTCAACGTCTTCGGCGGCATCACCGCCTGTGACGAGGTCGCCAACGGCATCGTGCAGGCGCTGGCCCTGCTCGAGCAGCGCGGCGAGCAGGTCACCAAGCCGCTGGTCGTCCGCCTCGACGGCAACAACGCCGAGGCCGGCCGGGCGATTCTCGACGGCGCGAACAACCCGCTGGTCCAGCGGGTCGACACGATGGATGGCGCGGCCGAGCGGGCCGCCGAGCTGGCGGCTGCGGGGGTCTGACAATGGCTATCTGGCTGACCAAGGACTCGAAGGTCATCGTCCAGGGGATGACCGGTTCCGAGGGTTCCAAGCACACCCGGCGGATGCTCGCCGCGGGCACCAACGTCGTCGGTGGCGTCAACCCGCGTAAGGCGGGCCAGACGGTCGACTTCGACGGCACCGAGCTGCCGGTCTTCGCCAGCGTCGCGGACGCGATGGCGCAGACCGGTGCGGACGTGACCGTGATCTTCGTGCCGCCGCAGTTCACCAAGGGCGCGGTCGTCGAGGCGATCGACGCCGGGATCGACCTGGCCGTGGTGATCACCGAGGGCGTGCCGGTGCACGACACCGCCGCGTTCTGGGCGTACAACGTCGCCAAGGGGGAGCGGACCCGGATCATCGGCCCGAACTGCCCGGGCATCGCCTCGCCGGGCGCCTCCAACGCCGGCATCATCCCGGCCGACATCACCGGCACCGGCCGCATCGGCCTGGTCAGCAAGAGCGGCACGCTGACCTACCAGATGATGTACGAGCTGCGTGACATCGGCTTCTCGACCTGCGTCGGCATCGGCGGTGACCCGATCATCGGCACCACCCACATCGACGCGCTCGCCGCGTTCGAGGCCGACCCGGAGACCGACGCGATCGTCATGATCGGTGAGATCGGTGGCGACGCCGAGGAGCGGGCCGCCGAGTTCATCAAGGCGAACGTGACCAAGCCGGTGGTCGGCTACATCGCCGGCTTCACCGCGCCCCCCGGCAAGACCATGGGGCACGCCGGTGCGATCATCTCCGGCTCGGCGGGCACGGCCGACGCCAAGAAGAGCGCGCTGGAGGCGGTCGGCGTCAAGGTCGGCAAGACCCCGACCGAGACCGCCAAGCTCATGCGGGAGATCATGTCCGCGGGCTGAGCCCGACCGACGTACGACCGGAGGGCCGACCGTTCGCGGTCGGCCCTCCGTCGTCGTGGCGCGGGTGGCCTCAGTCGTTGTAGAGCGGGTAGTTGCCGCCGGCCCAGAGGATGCCGCTGCCGATGATGTTGAGCACGCCGAACGCGATCGCCAGGTAGCCGAGCACGGGCGACTGGCCGAAGCGCTTGGCGTCCCGGATCGACAGGTAACCGAAGACGATCCCCAGGATGCCGCAGCAGAGCAGGCCGAGGACGATGCCGAGCACGCCCCAGAGCACCGTGCGGTCACGGCCGGCCGCGGACGGCGCTGGCGGGGGCGGCGGATACGGAGTGTTCACGGCTCTCCTCCGGACGTCGGTGCCGCGACCCTCGGTCGCGTCCCTGCGCCCGAGGCTAGACCGGATCGGGGGCGGGAGATGGTGGATCACGGAACTCGTCGCCGCTACGGGGCGGTATCGGACTGCCGCCGCCGGCCCGGCATGCCAGAGTAGACGCGATGTCCTCCGTCACCCCTGATCAGCCCAGCCGTCCCGGCGTCGACGTCGGCCCCGGCGCCCGGCCGGCCGCGCCCGCCGGGCGGGGTCGGCGGGTGCCCGCGCCCCGCGTCGGCGAGCCGCGCCGCAGCCGCGCCCCGCTCGCCGTCGCCGCCGGGGTCGCCGCCGGGTGGGCGGCGCTCACCTCGTGGCTGCCGGTCGTGGTCGTGCTCTGGTTGTTCCAGCTCAGCGAGGGTGCCGCCTCCGTGCCGGGTGCGCTCCGCGCCGGGCTGGCCGGCTGGCTGCTCGGGCACGGCGCGCCGCTGGACACCGCCGCCGGCCCGCTCGGGCTCGCCCCGCTGGCGCTGACCGCGCTGGTGGTCTGGCGGCTGACCCGGGCGGGGGTGCACGCCAGCCGGGCCATCGGCGCGCGGGGCGGGCGGTCGCCCCGGCAGGCGCTCCTCGCCGCCGGTGCGGTCGGCGTCGCGTACGCGCTGCTCGGGGTGCTCGGCGCGGTCCTGGTCGGCGTGTCACCGGTGCGCGCCGGGCTGACCCTCGTGGTGCTCGGCACGCTCGGGGCCCTGGTCGGCTCGGTGCGGACCACGCACGTGGCCGGCCTGCTCGCCGCGCGCTCCCCGGAGCCGCTGCGCGACGGCATCCGCACCGGGCTGGTCGCCGGGCTGCTCCTCTTCGGCGCGGGGGCCGGCGCGGCGGGGCTCGCCGTGGCCACCGGGGGCGGGGACGCGGCCGACCTGATCGGGGCCTACCGCACCGGGGTCGCCGGCCAGGCCGGCATCACGCTGGTCAGCCTCGCCTACGCGCCCAACGCCACCATCTGGGCGGTCAGCTACCTGCTCGGCCCCGGGTTCGCCGTCGGCACCGACACGGCGGTGCGCACCAGCGAGGTCTCCGTGGGGGCGCTGCCGGCCGTACCGCTGCTGGCCGGGCTGCCGCGGGGGCCGGTCGACGGGCTCGGGGCCGGGCTGCTCGCGGTGCCGGTCCTCGCCGGGATGGCCGCGGGGTGGCTGCTCGCCCGGCGGCTGCTCCGGATCGCCGCCGACGACCGGGCGCCGCTGCGCTGGGGGCCGCTGCTCGGGCCGGCGGCGCTCGCCGGCCCGGTGGCCGGTCTGCTGCTGGGCGCCGCCGCGGCCGCCTCCGCCGGGTCGCTCGGCGGCGGTCGGCTGGCCGAGGTGGGGCCCGTCGCCTGGCAGGTGGCGGCGGTGGCGACCGCAGTCGTCACGGCCGGGGCGCTGATCGGCGCCGCCGCGACCCGGGTGCTGTCCCGCCCGCCCCGCTGAGGGCCGGCAGCGCTGGAGGCCGGCAGCCCGCGCGCCTCGCTCGCTGAGGGCCTACAGACGCCGAAGGGGCGTCCCGGACGATCCGGGACGCCCCTGTCGCATGGCGGTCAGGGCTGGTTGGGCAGCGTGAAGCTGAAGCCCACCAGGATGATCTGGAGCAGGCCGAGCACGACGCCGATGGCGCCGCAGATCAGGCCGGCGAGGGCCTGACCGTTGTTGTCGGCCAGCCCCTGGGCGGCCTTCTGCTTGCCCAGCCACCCGGTCACCAACGCGCCGATGCCCAGCGGGATGCCGAGGTAGCAGCAGACCAGCGGGATCGAGGCGATGCCGAGGATCATGGACACCAGACCGAGGGTGTTCTGCTGCTGCCCCGGCCCCTTCCCGGCGAACCCCGCGTTGGGGTACATGGGCGGCGGCGCGTACGCCTGCTGGCCGTACGGGTCCTGGTACGGCTGCTGCCCGTACGGCTGACCCGAGGCCGGCTGCCCGTACGGCTGACCCGAGGTGGGCGGCTGCCCGTAGGGCTGGCCGGAGGTGGGCGGCTGCCCGTAGGGCTGGCCCGAGGTCGGCGGCTGGCCGTAGGGGTCCTGCTGGCCGTACGGGTTCTGCTGGCCGTACGGGTCCTGCGGTGCGGCGTACGGGTCGTTCGGCTGCCCGGAGGTGGGCTGCTGACCGTACGGCGCCGCAGGCGGCGGGGCGTACGGGTCGTGGGGCGGCGCGGTCGGATCCTGGTGCGGCTGCTGGCCGTACGGATCCTGTCCGGGGTAACCGGGCTGCATGCGACTCCTCGTCCGATCTGTCAGTAGCCGCTGGTGGAGGTGTTGCCGCCCACCACGCCGGCGAGCCCACCGAGCAGGCAGCACACCAGCACGATCACGTACCAGCTGATGCCGACGATGAGCGCCCACTTGGACCACTTCTTCGACTCGGCGGCGGCGGCCTGGGCCCCGGCGTAGTCACCCTGCTGGAGCAGCGGGTTCACCTTGGAGGCGTTGATGATCGCCGGGATGGCCAGCGGCCAGAAGAGGAAGATGGCGACGATCGACATCGTCATGTTGTTGTTGACCTGCGGCTGCTGCGGCTGGTATCCGGGCTGCATCTCGGCGTACTCCTCATTCCACTCGACACCCCGCCAAGGGCGTCGGATCACTGACGGGTGCGGGCCGACGCGCGCCGGGCCCGAGCGACCGGCAGCGTACCTGGTCTGGGCCCTTCACGTCGTCGGTGAATGTCGCAATGCCCAGCGGATGGACCCGCTGGCACGCCCGATAGGGTGGCCCGGTGACCGAGCCCGCGTCCGTCGCCCGCATCGTCGTCCTCGTCTCCGGCTCCGGGAGTAACCTTCAGGCCCTGCTCGACGCCGGCGCCGATCCGGCGTACGGGGCCCGGGTGGTGGCCGTCGGGGCCGACCGGGACGGCATCGCGGGCCTGGACCGGGCCGCCGCGGCCGGGGTGCCGACCTTCGTCGAGCGGGTCGCCGACCACCCCACCCGCGAGGACTGGGACGCCGCGTTGACCGCCCGCGTCGCCGAGCACCGGCCCGACCTGGTCGTCTCCGCCGGATTCCTCAAGCTGGTCGGCCCGCACTTCCTGGCCGCCTTCGGCGACCGCTACCTGAACACGCACAACACGCTGCTGCCGGCGTTCCCCGGCATCCACGGCCCGCGCGACGCCCTCGCCTACGGCGTGAAGGTCACCGGGGCCACGCTCTTCTTCGTCGACGCCGGCATGGACACCGGCCCGATCGTCGCGCAGGTCGCCGTGCCGGTGCACGACGACGACGACGTCGAGACGCTCACCGAGCGCATCAAGGAAGCCGAGCGGCGCCAGCTCGTCGAGCAGGTGGGCCGCCTGGTCCGCGAAGGTTGGACGATCACCGGAAGGAAGGTCACGGTCCCGTGAGTTCCACTCAGGACGAACGCCGCCCGATCAGGCGGGCGCTGGTCAGCGTCTACGACAAGACCGGCCTGGTCGAGCTGGCCCGGGCGCTGCACGCGGCCGGGGTGGAGCTCGTCTCGACCGGCAGCACGGCCTCGGCCATCGCCGGCGCGGGGGTGCCGGTGACTTCGGTGGAGACGGTGACCGGCTTCCCGGAGATCCTCGACGGGCGGGTCAAGACGCTGCACCCGAAGGTGCACGGCGGGCTCCTCGCCGACCTGCGCAAGGACTCCCACGTCGCCCAGCTCGACGAGCACGGCATCGCGGGAATCGACCTGCTGGTGTCCAACCTCTACCCGTTCCAGGCCACCGTCGCCTCCGGCGCCGGCGTCGAGGAGTGCGTGGAGCAGATCGACATCGGTGGTCCGGCCATGGTCCGGGCGGCCGCCAAGAACCACGCCTCGGTCGCCGTGGTGACCGACCCGGCCGCGTACCCGGCGCTGCTCGCCGCGCTCGACGAGGGCGGCTTCACGCTGGCCCAGCGGCGGGTGCTGGCGGCCCGCGCCTTCGCCGTCATCGCCGAGTACGACGTGGCGGTGGCCGAGTGGTGCGCCGCCACGCTGGCGCCCGAGGAGGACGGCTGGCCGGACTTCGCCGGGCTGTCGCTGCGCCGCTCGGCGGTGCTGCGCTACGGCGAGAACCCGCACCAGCCGGCGGCGCTCTACGTCGACCCGTCCAGCCCGGCCGGGCTCGCCCAGGCCCAGCAGCTGCACGGCAAGGAGATGTCCTACAACAACTACGTCGACGCCGACGCCGCGTGGCGGGCGGCCAACGACTTCGCCGACCAGCCGGCGGTGGCGATCATCAAGCACGCCAACCCGTGCGGCATCGCGGTCGGCGCCGACGTGGCCGAGGCGCACCGCAAGGCACACGCCTGCGACCCGGTGTCCGCGTACGGCGGGGTGATCGCCGTCAACCGGCCGGTCTCGGTCGAGCTGGCCCGGCAGGTCTCGGAGATCTTCACCGAGGTGCTGGTGGCGCCCGGGTTCGACGAGGGCGCGGTGGAGATCCTCCAGGGCAAGAAGAACATCCGGCTGCTGCACGCGCCGGCCTTCGACCCGCTGCCGGCGGAGTGGCGGCAGGTCACCGGCGGCGTACTGGTGCAGATGGCCGACCGGATCGACGCCGAGGGCGACGACCCGGCCAACTGGCGGCTGGCCACCGGCGAGGCCGCCGACGAGGCGACCCTGCGTGACCTGGCCTTCGCCTGGCGGGCGGTGCGCGCCGTGAAGAGCAACGCGATCCTGCTGGCCAAGGACGGCGCGACCGTCGGCGTCGGGATGGGCCAGGTCAACCGGGTCGACTCGGCGCAGCTCGCGGTCAGCCGGGCCGGGGCGGACCGGGCCCGGGGAGCGGTCTGCGCCTCGGACGCCTTCTTCCCGTTCGCCGACGGCCCGAAGATCCTCATCGACGCCGGGGTGCGCGCGATCGTGCAGCCGGGCGGCTCGATCCGGGACGAGGAAGTGATCGCCGCCGCCGAGGAGGCCGGCGTCACCATGTACCTGACCTCCACCCGCCACTTCTTCCACTGACCCCCCCACCCACCCACCCACCCCGCCCTCGCCCTCGCCCCACCCCCGCCCGCGTCGATCATGCAGTTGTGGTGGGCGGATCGTGCGGCTCCGCCCCTTTTGCGGGGCACCACAACTGCATGATCGACGGCGCTGGGCGGGGCGGCGCTGGGCGCGGGGGCGGGGTGGGGAGCAACGAGCGGGGTCAGGGGGCGGGGCGGAGCTCGGCGAAGTGGCAGGCCGAGGGGTGCGGGTCCGCCGCGCGGGGGACCGCGTGGGGTTCCTGGGTGGCGCAGACCTCCTGGGCCTTCCAGCAGCGGGTGCGGAAGTGGCAGCCGCTCGGCGGGTCGGCCGGGCTGGGCACGTCGCCGGTGAGCCGGATCATCGTGCGCTGGTCGCGGGCCTCCGGGTCCGGCACCGGCACGGCCGAGAGCAGCGCCTGGGTGTACGGGTGGGTGGCCCGTTCGTAGATCTCGTCCTCGGTGCCGATCTCCACGATCTTGCCGAGGTACATGACCGCGACGCGGTCCGAGATGTGCCGGACCACCGACAGGTCGTGCGCGATGAAGATGTACGAGAGGCCGAGCTCGTCCTGGAGCTTCTCCAGCAGGTTGATCACCTGCGCCTGGATCGACACGTCCAGGGCGCTGACCGGCTCGTCGCAGACGATGATCTCGGGCCGTAGGGCGAGCGCGCGGGCGATGCCGATGCGCTGCCGCTGACCGCCGGAGAACTGGTGCGGGTAGCGGTTGATGTGCTCGGGGTTCAGGCCGACCACGTCGAGCAGCTCCCGTACCCGTCCCTGCCGGCTGCCCTTCGGCGCCGCGTCCGGGTGGATCTCGAACGGCTCACCGATGATGTCGCCGACCGTCATCCGCGGGTTCAGCGAGGTGTACGGGTCCTGCATGACCATCTGCATGTTGCGCCGCAGCCGGCGCAGTTCGGCGCCGGAGGCGGAGAACAGGTCCCGGCCCTCCAGGGTGGCCCGGCCCGCGGTCGGCGTCTCCAGCCGCATGAGCAGCCGGGCCAGCGTCGACTTGCCGCAGCCGGACTCGCCGACCACCCCGAGGGTCTCGCCCCGGCGCAGCTCGAAGCTGACCCCGTCGACGGCCTTGACGGCGCCGACCTGCTTCTCGAACAGCACCCCCCGGCGGATGGGAAAGTGCTTGACCAGGTTGTCGACGGCGAGGATCGTCTCGCCGCGCACCTTGGTGGGGCTAGCGGGCGCTGTCATCACGGACCTCCTGGGCGAAGTGGCACGCGCTGGTCCGGCCGTCGCCCAGGACCAGGTCGTGCGGCACCACGTCGACGCAGACCTGCTGCACGTACGGGCACCGGGGGTGGAAGGGGCAGCCGGACGGGATCCGCATCAGGTTCGGCGGCAGCCCCCTGATGGTGGAGAGCTCCTGACCCCGTACGTCCAGCCGCGGGATCGACTCCAGCAACCCCTTGGTGTACGGGTGGGCCGGCGCCCGGTACAGCGAGCGGACGTCGGCGTGCTCGACGATCCGGCCGGCGTACATGACGGCGATCCGGTCCGCGACGCCGGCGACCACGCCGAGGTCGTGCGTGATCAGGATCATCGCCATGTCGAGGTCGCGGCGCAGGTCGGCCAGCAGGTCCATGATCTGGGCCTGCACGGTGACGTCCAGGGCCGTGGTCGGCTCGTCGGCGATCAGCACCTTCGGGTTCATGGCCAGCGCCATCGCGATCATGACGCGCTGCCGCATGCCGCCGGAGAACTGGTGCGGGTAGTCGCCGAGCCGGCTGGCGGCCCCGGGGATCCGCACCAGGTCCATCAGCTCGACGACCCGCCCACGGGCGTCCGCCTTCGACATGCCCTCGCGCTGGCGTAGCGTCTCGCCGATCTGCCAGCCCACCGGGAAGACCGGGTTCAGCGCGGAGAGGGCGTCCTGGAAGATCATCGCGATCTCCTTGCCGCGCACCTGCCGGCGCTGCTCCTCCGGCAGCTTCAGCAGGTCCCGCCCCTGGTAGCGGACCTCGCCGGAGCGGATCACAGCCGGGGGAGTGTCGAGGATCCCCATGATCGCCTGGGCGGTGACCGACTTGCCGGAGCCCGACTCGCCGAGCACGGCGAGCGTCTCGCCGGGGTCCAGGTGGTACGACACCCCGTTGATCACCTTGGCCACGCCCTCGCCGGTGCGGAACTCGACGTGCAGGTCCCGTACGTCCAGCAGGTGTCCGCCCTCGGGCGTCGGGGAGGCCGGCGTGGGTCGGACGGCGGACTGGCTCACGGTCTCTGCCTCTCGCTCTCGACTGGAAGGCTCGCCGCGCCCGGCCGCACGAGCCTGCTTCCGTTCGGGGCCGCGGGGCCCGCCGCGTCCACTCCTCGCGCTCGCACGAGCCTGCTTCCGCTCGGGACCGCCGCGCCCGCTCCTCGCGTTCCCACCTGTCACCGCAGCTTCGGGTCGAAGGCGTCGCGGATCGCGTCGCCGAGCATGATGAACGCCAGCACGGTCAGCGCCAGGAAGACCGAGGGGACCAGCAGCGGGGTGGCGGACTCCCGCATGTGCACCCGGCCGGCGTCGATGTCGATGCCCCAGGAGATGGTCGGCGCCTTGAGCCCGATGCCGAGGAAGCTCAGCGTCGCCTCGGCGGCGATGAACGAGCCGAGGGCGATGGTCAGCACCACGATCGCCGGGGCGAGCGCGTTGGGCAGGATGTGCCGCAGCATGATCCGGCCGTCGCCGGCGCCGAGCATCCGGGCCGCCGCGACGTAGTCCTGCTCCTTGGCGGTGATCACCGAGGAACGGACGACGCGGGCGGCGGTGGTCCAGCCGAGGACCGCCAGCACGAAGATGACCGCACCGATCCGGACCGCCGAGCTGTCGCTGTTGACCCGCTTGAGCAGCACGATCGCGGCGAGCAGGAGCGGGATGCCGAGGACGATGTCGATCACCCGGGAGAGCACCGCGTCGACCCAGCGGCCGAAGTAGCCGGCCAGCATCCCCACGGCGAGCGCGATCAGGCCGGTGAGCAGCGCGGAGAGCGCGCCGACCAGCAGCGAGGCGCGGGCGCCGTAGACCGCCCGGGCGTACGTGTCGCAGCCCTGGAAGTCGTACCCGAAGATCGCCCCGCCGGACGGGCCGGCGTGCTGGCGGGCCAGCACGCAGTCGCGCGGGTCGTTCGCGGTGAACAGCCCGGGGACGGCGGCCATGGCGGCGACCAGCACCACCAGGGCGAGGCTGATCCAGAAGATCGGCTTGCGGCGCAGGTCGCGCCAGGCGTCGCCGGCCAGGCTGCGGGGCTTCTGCGGTACGCCGACCTGGCTCGGTGCGCCCGGCTCACCCGACGGTCCCCGCCTCGCGGCCTGGTTCTCGCTCGCGGCGACGGTCTCAAAGTCGCTCATGCCCGCACCTCGCTTCGCTCGGCGCGGACCCGAGCGACCGAGCAACCTGCGTTGCCGATTCGTTCGCTGCGCGCTGTCGGCGCTCCCCCTCGCTGCGCTCCGGGGCGCGCCGAGCCGCGAAACACTGCGTTGCCGATTCGTTCGCTGCGCGCTGTCGGCGCTCCCCCTCGCTGCGCTCCGGGGCGCGCCGAGCCGCGAAACACTGCGTTTCCGATTCGTTCGCTGCGCTCACTCATAGCGGATCCTCGGGTCGAGTACGGCGTACAGGACGTCCACCACCAGGTTGGAGACGAGGTAGACCACGACGAGCACGCTGACGATGCCCACCACCAGCGGGCCGTCCTCGGTGCGGATGCCGCGGAAGAGGTTGAAGCCGACTCCGGGGATGTTGAACACGCCCTCGGTGATGATCGCGCCGCTCATCAGGTTGCCCAGCTCGACGCCGAGGAAGGTGACCACCGGGATGAGCGAGTTGCGCAGCACGTGGACGCTGACGATCCGCCGCTTCACCAGTCCCTTCGACCGGGCGGTGCGGACGTAGTCGGCGCGCAGGTTCTCGGCCACGGACGTCCGGGTCAGCCGCAGCGCGGTGGCCAGCGAGAGCGAGCCGAGCACGATGCCCGGCAGCAGGAGCGCGTACAGGTCCGGGTCGGCGCCGGCGGTGGCCGGGAAGAGCTGCCACTTGACGCCGAGGAGGTACTGCGCCAGCGGCGCGAGCACGATCGTCGGGATGCCGAGCACCAGCAGCGTCAGCAGCAGGGTCGAGTTGTCGAAGATGCTGGCCCGCCGGATGCCGGCGAGCACGCCCGCGGTGACGCCGAAGAGGATGGTGACCGCCATGGCGATCAGCGCCAGCTTGACCGTGACCGGCCAGGCGGCGGCCAGGATGTCGCCGATCGAGCGTCCGGTGAGGGACTGCCCGAGGTCACCCTGGAGCAGGTTCTTGAGGTAGTCGAAGTAGCGGTAGAAGAAGCCGCCGACCCCGGTCCGGTCGAGGTGGAACTTCTCCGTCAGGTATGCCCGCTGGGCCGCCGTGACCGGGCGCTCGCCGGCGAGCGCCTGGATGGGGTCGCCCTGGCCGGCGAACATCAGCGCGTAGACGATCAGGGTGGTCCCGAAGAACGCGAGGACCATCTGGAGCAGACGCCGCAGGATGAAGCGGAACATACTTGGCAGTCTCTCTGAAAAAGGGCGAAGAGGATGGCGGGTCGGGCCACCGTCCGCCGATGGCCCGACCCGTCGTGCCGTGGTGTTACTTGACGGCCTCGATCTTCAGCAGGTCGATCCGGTCGAAGAGATCCATCTCCACGTTCGTGACCTTGGTCGAGTGGCCGAAGTTGTTCTGGCCGTACCGCAGCGGGATCACCGGCAGGTCCTCCGCCAGCAGGTCCTCCGCCGCCTGGTACTTCTTGACCGCCTCGTCCTCGTTCGCGGCGCTGGCGCCCTCGGCGAGCAGCTTGTCGAACTCGGGGTTGCTGTAGCCGTAGTAGTTCGACGAGCCGTTGCTGCTGTACAGCGGGCCCAGGTAGTTCTCCATGGACGGGTAGTCCATGACCCAGCCCATCCGGAACAGGCCGACCGGCTGCTTGGCCTTCACCTTGGTCAGCAGGTCCGCGAACTTCGGCTCGGCGGTGCCCACGCAGTCCACACCCAGGTTGGTCTTGAGCTGGTTGCAGGTCGCGTCGATCCAGTCCTTGTGGCCGCCGTCGCCGTTGTACGACAGCTCGATCTTCGCGGGGCCGCCCGCGGCCTGGTACAGGCTCTTGGCCTTGGCCGGGTCGAACTCGCCGGCCTCGCCGATGGTGTTGTCGCGGTAGCCCGCGACGACCGGCGAGACGAACGAGCGGGCCGGCTGCTGCGAGTCCTTGAAGATCGACTTGGTGATCTCGTCCCGGTCGATCGCCATCGAGATGGCCTTGCGCACGTCCGGGTTGCTGAACTCCTCCTGGAACGTCGGGAAGGCCAGCACCTGGAGCGACGAGGCGGAGCTCTGCTTGAACCGGTCACCGAGGTCGGTGGCGGCCGTCGAGAGGTTCTCGGTCGGGACGGTCTTGATGACGTCCAGGTTGTCCGAGAGCACGTCCGCGTACGCGGCGGTCGGCTGCTGGTAGATCCGGAACTCGACGCCGGCCACCTTCGGCTGCTCGCCGGGGAAGGCGTCGTACTTCTCGACCTCGACCTTGGCGTCGTGCTGCCAGGTGCCCTTCATCTTGAACGGGCCCTGGCCGACCGGCGCCTGCTCGTACCCCTCGGCCAGCACGCCGGGCGCGGAGAACGCGGCCTTCGGCATCGGGTAGAAGGCGGTGTAGCCGAGCATGGTCTTGAACTCGCTGTACGGCTGGGACAGCGTGACGGTGAAGGTCAGGTCGTCGACCTTCTTCAGCCCGCTGAGCGTCTTGGCCTTCGGGGTCTCGCCCTGCACGTCCTCGTAGCCGGCGATCTTCTCGAAGAAGTAGCTGGAGTTCTGGCCGTTCGGGGCGTAGGCGCCGTAGTTCCAGGCGTCGACGTAGTTGTCGGCGGTGACCTTCTCGCCGTTGTGGAAGGTGTAGCCGTCCTTCAGCTTGACCGTCCAGGTCGTGTTGTCCTCGGACGTCACCGACTCGGCCGCCACCTCGTAGGGCTTGTTGGCCTCGTCGTAGTCGACCAGCGGGCTGAACAGGGCGGCGAGCACCTGCGAGCCGCTCGTCTCGTTGGTGTTGGTCGGCACCAAGTGCTGCGGCTCGGCGATCTCGATCCGCACGGCCGCGTCGGGGTTGCTCTCGCCGGATCCACCGTCGCCGCCCGAGCCGCAGGCCACCAGGCCCAGGGTCACCGCGAGCGGGAGGGCGGTCCAGGCAGCGAGCCTACGAACACGCATGTAGCCTCCTCATCTCCTCACGCTGCGCAGTCAGGCCCGGCGCTGGGTTTACGCTGCGCAACGTTGGGCAACGGTAGGTCGCCGGCCGGCGATCGGCAATGAGCGGGTTGCGAACCGGTAACGGAGTCGCCGTGGGGGTCTTGCCTGCAGGGGCTCGGTCTGCTATCGCCGTCGAGCCGCAAATCGGCCCTCAGGCTGCGTGGACTCCCGGCCTTGGCGCGTCGGTCGCGACCACGCCGCCCCTTCGGGTCGTCTCGGTGTGCGCGTGTCGCGCCGTCCCGGGAGTCGCCCCCGAGTCCGGATCCGAGAGGCCTGTCGGGCGCCGACAAGTAACTCAGAGTGATTAAGTGCACGTTACCCCTCGTGATCGAATGGCGGGCTGCCGCAGGTCCTCGGATCACCGGCCCGTCCACCGTGAGACGATCTGGGCGTGACGGCGACGCTTCTGGACGGCAAGGCGACCGCGGCCGAGATCAAGGACGAGCTGCGGACACGGGTCAAGGCACTGGCGGAACGCGGCATCACCCCCGGGCTCGGCACCGTCCTGGTCGGTGCGGACCCCGGCTCCCAGGCCTACGTCAACGGCAAGCACCGCGACTGCGCCGAGGTGGGCATCGCCTCGATCCGCCGCGAGCTGCCGGCCGACGCGACCCAGGAGCAGGTCGACGCCGTGCTCGCCGAGCTGAACGCCGACCCGGCGTGCCACGGTTACATCGTCCAGCTGCCGCTGCCGGGCCACCTCGACACCCAGCGGGTGCTGGAGCTGATCGACCCCGACAAGGACGCCGACGGCCTGCACCCGGTCAACCTCGGCCGGCTCGTCCTGGGCTACGACGGCCCGCTGCCCTGCACCCCGCGCGGCATCGTCGAGCTGCTCCGCCGGCACGACGTGCCGCTGCGCGGCGCCAAGGTCGCCGTGGTGGGGCGCGGCAACACCGTCGGCCGCCCGCTCGGCCTGCTGCTCACCCGGCGCAGCGAGAACGCCACCGTGACCCTCTGCCACACCGGCACCCTCGACCTGGCCGCGCACACCCGGGCCGCCGACATCGTGATCGTGGCCGCCGGCGTGCCGGGCCTGCTCACCGCCGACATGCTCACGCCGGGCGCGGTGGTGGTCGACGTCGGCATCACCCGGGTCATCGGCCCGGACGGCAAGGGCCGCTACACCGGCGACGTCGCCGGTGACGCGGCGGAGGTGGCGGGCAAGCTGGTGCCCATGCCGGGCGGCGTCGGCCCGATGACCCGCGCGATGCTGCTGACCAACGTCGTGGAGCGGGCCGAGCGCGACTGAGCGCCCGCCGTGCCCCGCCCGGAGCCGGACGGCGGTGACGTTCGCCCCATCCCGGCGATGGCCGCCGCCCCTGACCTGTTCGGTGCCAGGATGACTGATACGGTCCGGAAAACCGACTGGTAGCAGGGAGTGGGACGACCATGGGTAAGAAGGTCACTGTCGTCGGGGCCGGCTTCTACGGCTCCACCACCGCACAGCGCCTGGCCGAGTACGACGTCTTCGACACCGTCGTGATCACCGACATCGTGGAGGGCAAGCCCGCTGGTCTCGCCCTGGACCTCAACCAGTCGCGGGCCATCGAGGGCTTCGAGACCAAGGTGGTCGGCGTGACCACCGGCCAGAACGGCGAGGGCTACGAGGCGATCGAGGGCTCGGACGTCGTGGTGATCACCGCCGGCCTGCCGCGCAAGCCGGGCATGAGCCGGATGGACCTGCTGGAGACGAACGCCAAGATCGTCCGCCAGGTCTCCGAGAACGTCGCCAAGTACGCCCCGAACGCCGTCGTCATCGTCGTGTCCAACCCGCTGGACGAGATGACCGCGCTGGCCCAGCTCGCCACCCAGTTCCCGAAGAACCGGGTGCTCGGCCAGGCCGGCATGCTGGACACCGCCCGGTTCACCAACTTCGTGGCCGAGGCGCTGGGCGTACCGGTGAAGTCGGTCAAGACGCTGACCCTCGGCTCGCACGGCGACACGATGGTGCCGGTGCCGTCGCAGAGCAGCGTCGACGGCAAGCCGCTGCGTGAGGCCATGCCGGCCGAGCAGATCGAGGAGCTGGTCGTCAAGACCCGCAACGGCGGCGCCGAGGTGGTCGCGCTGCTCAAGACCGGTTCGGCGTACTACGCGCCGTCGGCCGCCGCCGCCCGGATGGCCAAGGCCGTCGCGGAGGACTCCGGCGAGGTCATGCCGGTCTGCGCCTGGGTCGACGGCGAGTACGGCATCTCCGGCGTCTACCTGGGTGTCGAGGCCGCGATCGGCGCCGAGGGCGTCAAGCGCGTCGTCGAGACCGACCTGGACGCCGACGAGCTGGCCAGCCTGAAGGAGGCCGCCGAGGCCGTCCGCGCCAAGCAGGGCGACGTCGCCTCCATGTGAGCCACCACCCGTCGAGGGGGCACGCCGGTCCGCCGGCGTGCCCCCTCGTCGTTCCGCCCGCTACAGCGACACGAACGCCTCGCCCAGGTGCGGGGTGGCGAGCACCGCGGGGCCGCGCGCGGCCAGGTCGCGCAGCAGCGTCACCCGCGAGGCGCGCGCCGCGGCGGCGTCCTCCTCGTGGGCGTACGCCAGCTCGGGGTCGACCAGTTGCACGGCGTGCACCAGCAGGTCGCCGGTGAGCAGCAGCCGCTCGTCGCCGACCTCCAGCAGCACCGACTGGTGCCCGGGCGTGTGCCCCGGCGTCGGCAGCAGCCGTACGGTCGGATCGAGCCTCTCCGCGCCGTCGACCACCCGGAGCTGGCCGGCGGCGCGCAACGGCGCGACCAGGCCGGCCGACAGCCCCGGGTTGAGGCGCCCCACGGCGGCCAGCTCGGCCCGCTGGAGCAGGTAGTCGGCGTTGGGGAAGTACGGCGTGCCCGGCGAGCCGGTGACCGCCCAGCCGACGTGGTCGCTGTGCAGGTGGGTGAGCACCACCGTGCGCACGTCGGCCGGCGCGATGCCGGCGGCGGCCAGTTCGGCCGGCAGCCGGCCGGGCACCGGCACCCAGCCCGAGGCGGGGGAGCCGGCCGGGCCGATCCCCGCGTCGACCAGGGTCACCGGGCCGTCGCCGGCGCGGATCGCGAAGCTGCGGAACGGCAGCCACCACCGTCCGTCGGCGGTCACCGTGCCCGGGTCCCGCCGGTCGGCCGCGCGCCAGTGCTCCGGCGTGGCGTCCGGGAATGCCTCCGCACGGGGCTGGAAGAACGGCCCCTCGCCGTCGGTGAGCGCGGTGACCGTGATAGACCCGAGGTTGCGGCTCAGCGGCATCCGGCGATCATTCCAGCGGTCCCTGCGCCGTGCACCTCCGTATGTTCCGGCCGACCGAGGCCGGCTGGGGACTGCCGACCAGTTTCCAGTACGCTCGTACTGCTTGAGCACGTGTCCCCCGAGAGGAGCGCCGGCCGATGGCGAAGATCAAGGTAAACAACCCGGTCGTTGAGCTCGACGGCGACGAGATGACCCGGATCATCTGGAAGCAGATCCGGGAGCAGCTGATCCTGCCCTACCTCGACGTCGACCTGCACTACTACGACCTGTCGATCCAGCACCGCGACGAGACCGACGACCAGGTCACCGTCGATGCCGCCAACGCCATCAAGGAGCACGGCGTCGGCGTCAAGTGCGCGACCATCACCCCGGACGAGGCCCGGGTGGAGGAGTTCGGCCTGAAGAAGATGTGGCGGTCGCCGAACGGCACGATCCGCAACATCCTCGGCGGCGTCGTCTTCCGTGAGCCGATCATCATGTCCAACGTGCCGCGGCTGGTCCCCGGCTGGACCAAGCCGATCATCA
This sequence comes from Micromonospora sp. NPDC023644, assembly GCF_040640115.1. Classification (NCBI taxonomy): domain Bacteria; kingdom Bacillati; phylum Actinomycetota; class Actinomycetes; order Micromonosporales; family Micromonosporaceae; genus Micromonospora; species Micromonospora sp. NPDC023644. Next base: position 61,271 of record NZ_JBFABA010000001.1, read on the forward strand.
TCGGCCGGCACGCCCACGGTGACCAGTACAAGGCCACCGACTTCGTCGTCCCCGGCCCGGGCAAGGTGACCGTCACCTACACCCCGGCCGACGGCGGCGCCCCGATGGAGATGGAGGTCGCCAACTTCTCCGGCGGCGGCATCGCCATGGGCATGTACAACTTCGACGAGTCGATCCGGGACTTCGCCCGCGCGTCGTTCCGGTACGGACTGGACCGCAACTACCCGGTCTACCTGTCCACCAAGAACACCATCCTCAAGGCGTACGACGGCCGGTTCAAGGACATCTTCGCCGAGGTGTTCGAGAACGAGTTCAAGGCCGAGTTCGACGCCGCCGGCATCACCTACGAGCACCGGCTGATCGACGACATGGTCGCCGCCGCGCTCAAGTGGGAGGGCGGCTACGTCTGGGCCTGCAAGAACTACGACGGTGACGTGCAGTCCGACACCGTCGCGCAGGGCTTCGGCTCGCTGGGCCTGATGACCTCGGTGCTGCTCTCCCCGGACGGTCGTACCGTCGAGGCCGAGGCCGCGCACGGCACGGTCACCCGGCACTACCGGCAGTGGCAGAAGGGCGAGAAGACCTCGACCAACCCGATCGCGTCGATCTATGCCTGGACCCGGGGCCTGGCCCACCGGGGCAAGCTGGACGGCACCCCGGCGGTCACCGAGTTCGCCAACACGCTGGAGCAGGTCATCGTCGACACCGTCGAGGGCGGCCAGATGACCAAGGACCTCTCGCTGCTCATCTCGCGGGACGCCCCGTGGCTGACCACCGACGAGTTCATGAACGCGCTCGACGAGAACCTGGCGCGCAAGCTCTCCGCCTGATCCTCCGCGCGCCCTCGGGCGGCACCCCCGTGGTGCTGCCGCCAGCTCACCCAGGAGCCCGCCGGCCCTCGCCGGCGGGCTCCGCCGTTCCCACCACCGGCCCGCTCCCTCCCACCCCCGGCCCGCTCCCTCCCCACCGCCACCGCCGCCCCCGGCGGCTGTCGAGCGTCCTGGATCTTGGTGCGGAACCGCCCCTCCAGGGGCTGTTTGCTACCAAGGTCCATTCGGCCGTCCCCGCGGCAGCGGGGGTGGGGGTCAGGGCGTGGGTGGGGTGGAAGGTGGCCGAGCGCGGCCGTGACGCGCAGAGGTGGCTGGGTCGTCCGACGCCAGGGGGCGGCGTGTCGGGGGGTGACACGCCGATCGCGTCACCAACTCCGGCGCGCCTCGTTGACCTGGGTGGACGAGATGCCAGTCGCGTCCAGGAAGGTTGACCGCGGTCGCCTCGCGGCAAGCGTGCCGATCAGCCAGCCTTCCCGGCTGTCGCGCACAGCCAGCCGTCCCTTCCCTGCGGGGGGCCCTGTCCCGGGCCCCCCGCGCCCTGTCTCCACCCTCCCGGGCGGCCACTTCAGCCGCGCCCGTGCCTCACGCGCTCAGGCGCCCACGCTTCACGTTCTCAGGCGCCGATGCTCCACGCGCTCAGGCGCCGATGCTCCACGCGCTCAGGCGCCCAGGCTCCACGCGCTCAGGCGCCCACGTTTCACGCGGCGCGGAGGAGCTCGGCGGCGCGCTCGGGGGCGATGTCGTTGATGAAGACGCCCATCGCGGACTCCGAACCCGCCAGGTACTTCAGCTTGTCCTTCGCGCGCCGGATGCTGAACAGCTGCAGGTGCAGGTGGCCCAGCTCGCGGTCGACGCGTACCGGCGCCTGGTGCCAGGCGGCGATGTAGGGCATCGGCAGGTCGAACAGCCCGTCGAAGCGGCGCAGCAGGTCCAGGTAGAGCGGCCCGAAGGCGTCCCGCTCGGCGTCGTTCAGCGCGGGGATGTCCGGCACCGGCCGGTGCGGGGCCACGTGCACCTCGAACGGCCAGCGGGCCGCCGCCGGGACGTACGCCGTCCAGTGTTCGTTGGCGGCGACCACCCGGTCACCGGTGGCCCGCTCGGCGGCGAGCACGTCGGCATAGAGGTTGCGCCCGCCGGTGCGGTCCGCGTGCCGGCGGGCGGCGGCCAGCAGCGCCCGGGTCCGCGGGGTCACGAAGGGGTACGCGTAGACCTGGCCGTGCGGGTGGTGCAGGGTCACGCCGATCTCCACGCCCCGGTTCTCGAAGCAGAACACCTGCTCCACCCCGGGCAGCTCCGCGAGCGCCGCCGTGCGGTCGGCGAGCGCGTCGAGGACCGTGCGCACTCGACGCGGCGGGAGGGAGGCGAAGGACGCCTGGTGGTCGTCGGTGAAGCAGACCACCTCGCAGCGGCCCACACCGGGCCGGACCGGGGTGAACGGGGTGATCTCGTCGGGCTCGTCGGCCACCCGGCCGCTCAGCGAGGGGAACCGGTTCTCGAAGACGGCGACGTCGTAGTCGGGCGCCGGGATCTCGCTCTGCCGGCCGTCGGTGCTGGGGCAGAGCGGGCACTGGTCGGCTGGCGGCAGGAAGGTGCGGGTCTGCCGGTGCACGGCGACGGCCACCCACTCGTCGGTCAGCGGGTCCAGCCGCAGCTGCGACGCGGGCGGCGGCGGGGGCAGCTCGCGCCGGTCCGGCTGGTCCCGGACGGCGTCGTCCCGCTCGTCGAAGTAGATCAGCTCCCGGCCGTCGGCCAGCGCGATCGCGGTGCGCTTCACCTCGCCATCCCCTCATCTGTCGTCGTGGCCGTCCGTCCCGCGCCCGTCGCGGGCACGACCACCAGCTCGCCCACCCGGTCGTCGAGCACCCGCCGCGCGTCGGGAGGCAGCCGGTCGTCGGTGACCAGCAGGTGTGCGGCGGAAAGCTCAACGATCGAGGAGATGCCGACGGTGCCCCACTTGGTGTGGTCGGCGAGCACCACCAACCGGTCGGCGGCGGCCACCAGGGCGCGGTCGGTCTCCGCCTCCATCAGGTTCGGGGTGGTGAACCCCGCCCGTTCGGTGATCCCGTGCACGCCGAGGAAGAGCAGGTCCAGGTGCAGCGACCGGATCGCCGCGACGGCCAGCGGCCCGACCAGCGCGTCCGAGGGCGTACGCACCCCGCCGGTGAGCACCACGGTCTGGTCCGACCGGCCGCCGGCGTGCAGGATCTCGGCCACCGGCAGCGAGTTGGTGACCACGGTCAGGCCCGGCACGTCCACCAGCCGGCGGGCCAGCTCGGCGGTGGTGGTGCCGGCGGAGAGGGCGACCGCCGCCCCGGGGCGGACCAGTTCGGCGGCGCGGCCGGCGATTGCCGCCTTCTCCGCCAGTTGCCGCACCGACTTGGCCCGGAAGCCCGGCTCGTCGGTCGAGCCGGGGCCGGCCGTCGTGGCGCCGCCGTGCACCTTGGCCAGCAGGCCGCGCTCGTGCAGCGCCTCCAGGTCGCGGCGGATGGTCATGTCCGAGACGCCGAACTCGGCGGCCAGCTCGGTGACCCGCACGCCGCCGGTGGCGCGGACCCGTTCCAGGATGGCCGCCTGCCGCTGCTGAGCGAGCATCCGCCGTACCTCCGTGCCAGCTACGCGCTCTCACGCGGTCGAACGTGTTCGAACAAAGATGAACACTAGCGCGAAGGAGGGGACCACCGGTAGGCGGAGGGCCCGATCAGATGGACGGGAGCCGGGGCTCGACCCAGCCCGTCTCGTTCAGGTGGTGCAGGACGGCCTCGACCGCCTCGTCGATCGTCAGGTCGCTGGTGTCGACCACCAGGTCCGCGTCGGTCGGCACCTCGTAGGGGTCGTCGATGCCGGTCATCCCGGTGAGCAGGCCGGCCCGCGCCCGGGCGTAGAGGCCCTTGCGGTCGCGCTGCTCGCAGACCTCCAGCGGGGTCGCCACGTGCACCAGCAGGAAGCCCGCACCGGCGGCCAGGGCCATCTCCCGGGCGGTCGCGCGGGCCTGGGCGTACGGGGCGATCGGGCAGCAGATGCCGACGCCGTGGTGCCGGGCGATCTCCGCAGCCACCCAGCCGATCCGTCGGACGTTGAGGTCCCGGTCGGCCTTGCTGAAGCCCAGCCCGGCGGAGAGTTCGCGGCGCACCACGTCGCCGTCGAGCAGCGTGATGCTCCGGTCGCCCTGCTCGCGCAGCACGTCGGCCAGGCCCCGGGCGATCGTCGACTTGCCGGAACCCGAGAGCCCGGTCAGGAAGATCACCAGGCCCCGGTGCCGCCGCGGCGGCCGGGCCCGGGCCAGCTCCTTCGCCACCGCCGGCGGGGTGTGCCACTCGGGCAGCGGGAAGCCCCGGTCCAGCAGGTCGTCGATCTCCGGCTGGGTCAGCGCCAGGCGCCGGTTGCGCGGCGGGATGTCCTCGCGCCAGCGCCACTGCCCGTCGCGGTTGTCGTAGGCCAGCTCGCGGGGCACCAGCACCCGCAGGCCGGCGCCGGAGAGCATCTCGCCGGTGGAGAGCAGGTGCGTGACGCCGTACGCCGCCGACACCCGGGCCCGCAGCAGCGCGTCGCTGATCTCGTCGCGCCGGCGCGACAGCGGCACGGCCACCAGCGTGGCCGGCGGCATCCGGTCCCGGGCGGCGAAGACGCTGCGCACCAGCGCCTCCGGGGGCAACCCGCCGACGCCGTCCTCGCCGACCGGGATCATCACGAGCAGGTGGGCGCCGAGCGTGCGGACCGCGTGGGCGATCTGGGCGAGCTGCGGCCGGTGCAGCGGACGGTCGGCGACCACCCCGAGCACCCGACCGGACGGCAGCAGCGGGCGTACCTCCTCCGGGGTGCGGCGCAGCCGCCGGAACGGGCCGTGACCGCCGTCGCCGAGCCGGCGGACCGTGCCCCCGACGCCGGCCACCCCGTCGCGGACCTGCCACACGTCGGCGACCTCCAGCGCCGCGACCGGCGCGCCCTCCCCGTCGGTGAGCACCAGGGTGCGGCGCGCCTCGTCGCGCGGGTCGAGGCCCTGGGCGAGCGCCGTCGGCACCTGGAGGGTCACCGGCACCGGCCAGGGCGAGTCGTCGGCGAGCCGACCCCGGCGGCTCACCGAGACCAGGTCGGCGCGGGTCATGAAGCCGGCCAGCGGGGCGTACGCCCCGATCAGCAGCAGCTCCAGGTCAGCCAGCTCACCGGGGCGCGGCGTGTACGCCGGCGCGTCCCGGAGCACCTCGTCGGGCAGCACCCAGCTGTTGCTCATCCATCCCCCAAACCAGACCCGGCCGGCACACAGTTTCTCAGCCGGTCGGCGATCGGTCGAGAGCGCCACTCCACCGGTGGGCACGGCGGCCCAGCGCGGCCACCGTCGCCCCGGCCAGCCCCGCCCGGGGCGGCGACCGGCGGGTCAGCCGGGTGGGGTCAGCGGCGCGGCCCCGAAGGAGACGGCGAACCGCTTGCACCAGATGGAGACGCTGGTCAGGCCGGTCAGGTCGACGTCGGCGGGGATGTCGTAGCCCTGGTCGCCCCGGTTGCCCTTCAGCCGGCCCAGCTCGACCCACCGGCCGTCGTCGAAGACCCGCCAGCCGGCGGTGCCGCTGCGCACCGGCTGGTCGGTGAGCCAGACCCGCAGGTCCGGGCCGTTGGAGGTGGCCAGCCCGACCAGTTCGAGCCGGTGCCGCCCGTCGGGGCGGCGGACGATCCGCGCGCTGCCCGTCGTGTCGTGCTCGTGGGTAACGAAGTCGCCCCGGCCGACCAGGACCGGCCCGGCGGGGGCGGCCGTCGCGCGGGTGGCGGAACCGACCGGAGCCGGTGTCGGCGCCACGCTCGAGAGCGCCTCGTCGACCTCGGCGTCGGTGACCAGCTTCCACGGCTGGAACCAGTAGAGGCCGAACGCCGAGCCGGCGGCGAGGACGACGACCACCACCCACGTCAGCGGCGCGCGGAACAGTCGGGTGCGCATGGGGACAGTGTGTCGGTTCGGACCCCGTCCTGTCCGCCCCGCCGCGGCGTGGCGGCCGTCGGGCCGTCCCGGCGGCGCCGCGCATCCGCCACCGCCCGACGGTCGAGCCGTCCCGGCGACGCCGCGGCGTCCGTCACCGTCCGACGGCGCGGAAACATCCGCGGGGCCGCCCGCCGCCCGCCGGGGGACCCTAGGGGACGCGGACCGCCAGGATCAGGGGAGCGCCGGGGGCCGAGCCGCTGCCCACGGCGGCTGTCGCCTCCTACGCTGTACCACGTGACACTGATCGCGACCGAGTCGCTGACCAAGACGTACGGGGGTGGGGTCACCGCGCTGGCCGACCTCACCGTCGCGGTCGAGCCGGGGATCATCGGGCTGGTCGGCGCGAACGGCGCCGGCAAGTCGACCCTGATCAAGATCCTGCTCGGCCTCCTCGCCCCGACCAGCGGTCGGGTCCGGGTGCTCGGCCTCGACCCGACCACCGACTCCGCCCAGGTGCGTGCCCGGGTCGGCTACATGCCCGAGCACGACGCCCTGCCGCCGGACCTCTCCGCCGCCGAGCTGGTCACCCACCTCGGCCGGGTCAGCGGCCTGCCGCGTACGGTCGCCCGGGAGCGGGCCTCCGAGGCGCTGCGGCACGTCGGGCTCTACGAGGAGCGCTACCGCCCGGTCGGCGGCTACTCCACCGGCATGAAGCAGCGCGTCAAGCTCGCCCAGGCCCTGGTGCACGACCCCGACCTGCTGCTGCTCGACGAGCCGACCAACGGCCTCGACCCGGCCGGCCGCGACGCCATGCTGGCGCTGGTGCACCGCATCGGCACCGAGTTCGGCATCTCCGTGCTGGTCTGCTCGCACCTGCTGGGCGAGGTCGAGCGGATCTGCGACACCCTGGTCGCCATCGACGGCGGGCGGCTGCTGCGCGCCGACCACATCTCCGCCATGACCTCGGCCACCGACGTGCTCGCCGTCGAGGTCAGCGAGGGCACGGAGGAGCTGGCCGCCCGGCTGGCCGCGCTCGACCTGCCCGTCCGCCGGGACGGGCGGCTGCTGCTCGTCGAGCTCGCCGACGACGCCACCTACGACCTGATCCTCGGCGCGGTCGCCGAGCTGGACCTGCCGCTGCACCGGCTGGACCAGCGCCGGCACCGGGTGGCCGAACTCTTCGCCACGAGGGAGCCCAGCCATGCCTGAGCCGACCGGCGTCATCCACGACATCGGCTACCAGCGCTACACCGGCCCCCGGCTGGGCCGCCGGGCCGTCTTCGGCGCGCTCTACCTGCACGGCCTGCGGACGGCGTTCGGGCTGGGCCGCAGCGCGAAGGCCAAGATCTTTCCCTGGCTGGTGGTCGCGATCGTCACCGTGGTGGCCGCCGGGCTCGCCGCGGTGCGCAGCCAGGTCGGCGAGGCGGTGATGACGTACGCCCAGTTCGCCGACAACATGAGCTGGCTGGTCATCTTCTTCGTCGCGGTGGTCGCTCCCGAGCTGGTCTCGCGGGACCTGCGCAGCGGGGTGCTGCCGCTCTACTTCTCCCGGCCGCTGCCGAGGTCGGACTACCCGCTGGCCAAGCTGCTGGCGCTGGCCACCGCGCTCTGGCTGCTGCTCGGCGGGCCGCAGCTGGTGATGTTCCTGGGCGCCGCGTTCACCACCGGCGACGGCATGGGCGGGGTCTGGAACGAGCTGCTCGACCTGCTACCCAGCCTGCTCTACGCCGGGCTCTGGGCGGCGGTCTTCGCCTCGGTCGGGCTGCTGGTCGCCTCGCTCACCGGCAAGCGGGCGTTCGCGGCCGGCGGGATCGTGGCCGTGTTCCTGATGACCACCCCGATCGTCGGCACCCTGTCGATCATGCCCTCCCAGACGGTCAACGAACTGGCCTTCCTCGCCTCGCCCTCGACGCTGGTGGGCGGAGTGGGCACCTGGGCGCTCGGCGACCTGCTGCTGTTCGAAGGGGAGGGCGGAGTGCCGATCGGCGACTTCGGCCCGGTCTACGCGATCGCCGCCATGCTGCTCGTGGCCGGCTGCGTCGCCCTGCTGATGCTGCGATACCGGAAGGTGGCCGCCCGATGACCACGATCAGCGTCGACCAGGTGGCCGGTACGCCGACCGCCGCCACCAGCACCCTCGACCTCGCGGGCGTCTCCCGCTGGTACGGCAACGTGGTGGCGGTCAACGACGTCAGCATGAGCCTCGGCCCCGGGGTCACCGGCCTGCTCGGCCCGAACGGCGCGGGCAAGACCACCCTGCTGCACATGATGGCGGGCTTCCTGGCCCCGTCGCGCGGGGCGGTGAGCCTGGACGGCCGGCCCACCTGGCGCAATCCCGAGGTCTACCGCCGGCTCGGCCTGGTCAGCGAGCGGGAGGCGGTGCACACCTTCCTCACCGCGTACGAGTTCGTGCTGGCCAGCGCGAAGCTGCACCGGCTGCCGGACCCGGCGGAGGCGGCGCGCCGGGCGATCGCCCTGGTGGAGCTGGAGGGCGCGCAGGACCGCCGGATCGGCACGTACTCCAAGGGCATGCGGCAGCGCGCCCGGGTGGCCGCGGCCCTGGTGCACGAGCCGCAGGTGCTGCTGCTCGACGAGCCGTTCAACGGGATGGACCCGCGCCAGCGGCTGCACATGATGGAGCTGCTGCACCGCCTCGGCGACGCCGGCCGGACCATCCTGTTCAGCTCGCACATCCTGGAGGAGGTCGAGCAGGTCTCCGGCACCGTCCAGGTGATGGTCGCCGGCCGGCTGGCCGCCTCCGGCGACTTCCGCACCATCCGCCGGCTGATGACCAACCGGCCGCACGTCTTCGCCGTGCGCTCCACCGACGACCGGGCGCTCGCCGTGGCGCTGATGGCCGAGGCGTCGGTGACGGGGGTCGAGCTGGGCCGCGCCGGGTTGACCGTGCGGGCCGGCGACTACGGCGCGTTCACCCGCGTCCTGCCGAAGATCGCCCTGGCGGAGGGCATCCGGGTGCGGCAGTTGGTGCCCGAGGACGAGTCCCTGGAGAGCGTCTTCTCCTACCTGGTGGAGGCCTGAACCATGTCTACCGTTTCCTGGATCACCGTGCGGGGGCTGTTCGGGCGTCGCCGGTTCCTCCTGCTGCTGCCGCTGCCCGTGGTGCTGGTGCTGCTCGCCGTGCTCTCCCGCGCGCTCGGGGTGGACCCGGGCGAGTGGGGTCCGCCGGTGCTGGTCGGCCTCGGCCTGGCCGTGGTGCTCCCGGTGGTCGCCCTGATCGTGGGCACCGGCGTGCTGGGTGCCGAGATCGACGACGGCACGGTCGTGCACATCCTGACCAAGCCGCTGCCGCGCTGGCAGATCGTGCTGCCCAAGCTGGCGGTGGCCACCGGCGTCACCGCGGTCACCGTCGCCGTGCCGCTCTACGTCGCGGGCGTGCTGGCCGATTCCGTACGCCTCGGACTGTCGCTCGCCGCCGCGTCGGCGGTGGGTGCGCTGGCGTACTCGGCGCTGTTCGTGGCGCTCAGCCTCCTCACCCGGCGGCCGGTGCTGCTCGGCCTGGTCTACGTGCTGATCTGGGAGGGGCTGCTCGGCAACGTCGTCAGCGGCACCAAGGTGCTCTCCATCCAGCAGTACGTGATCGCCCTCGCCGACCGGCTGGCCCCCACCGGGCTGCTGGAGGCCGGCGTCTCGGTGCCGGTGGCGGCGGTGATGGCCGCGTTGATCAGCGTGGGCTTCACGATGCTGGCCATCGACCGGCTTCGATCATTCAGCGTGGCCGGCGAGACGAGCTGATTTCCGACGTGACGGCCGTCCGGCCGGCCCGACCTGCGATGGTAGGGCTGGCCGGATGGACCGGGCCGGGCGGCTGGGCGAGGCTGACGGCGTGAGCGCGGAGACGGGGCTGGTGATGTCGCGGGAGTCCTATCCGGGTGCCGGTCGGCACTGGATGCTCAGCCTGGCGGTGGCCGGGCTGGCGGCGGCGGCGACCACCACGGCCGCGCAGGCGACCGGGCACTTCCACTGGTGGGCGGGGTTCGTGCTGATCCCCGGCGCGCTGATCGCCGCCACCGGCGGGCCGCTGCTGGCCAGGGGCGGCGGGCGGGCCTTCGTCGGCTACGTGGTCGCCTGCCTCGGCGCGCTGGTCTTCGCGGTCGGGGCGCTGCTCATGTTCGGCGTGTTCGGGCGGGGCTGGCCCCTGATGGTCGTCCTGCCGTGTCTGGCGGTCGCCGGCACCTACCGCTGGCGGCTGGTCCATCCGCTGGCCCGGGGGCTGCACCGGGCGGTCTCCCTGCTCGCGCTGGCCGGCGCCCTGCTGCTCGGCGGGACGCTCCAACTGATCCGCGTGGGCCTGGTCGACGTGGCGGCCGCCCCGATGTGGGGCGCGTTCCTGATGCTGGCCGGGGTGATCGTGCTGGGCAACGCGGTGGAGCTGACCCGGCACCGGATGCCGTACCGCCTCCAGGCGATCACCCTGTTGGTCGGCCCCGCCGTCGTCGCCTTCCTCCTCGGCCTGCGCCTGCTGCGCGGCTGGTGAGCCCCGCCGCGCCGGAGCCGCGACGACCTGGCGGCGGGGTGCGCGGCGCGACGGGGCCGCCGGTCGGTCAGAACGCGCAGGCGATCACGAGTTCCGGGGTGCGGTCGGGGAGCAGGTCCAGCTTGGCGATGCGGCCGGCGGCCCGGAGGTCGTCGGCGATCACGGTGAGCTGCTCCAGCAGGGCCGCCGGGCCGAGCGCCTCGGCGAGCGGCACCTCCGCCTTCATCGACAGCTTCCGCTCCGACTTGGCGCGGCGCACCTGGCTGAGCGCGTCCGCGGCCAGCCGCAGCAGCTCCGGTTCGCCGGCGCCCTGGATCGCCCGGTCCACCTCGTACGTGGTGGGCCAGGTGGCGCGGTGCACCGAGCCGTACCGCCACCACGACCACACCTCCTCGGTCGCGAACGGCAGCACCGGGGCGAACAGCCGCAGCTGCACCGAGAGCGCGGTGGCCAGCGCCGCCCGGGCGGAGTCGGCCCCCGGCCCGGAGCCGTAGGCGCGTTCCTTCACCAGCTCGATGTAGTCGTCGCAGAACCGCCAGAAGAAGCCCTCGGCGACCTGCAACGCCGCCGTGTGGTCGTACGCCTCCAGGGCGGACGTCGCGGCGGCGACCACGCCGGAGAGTTCGGCGAGCATGGCGCGGTCCAGCGGCTCGGTGGCCGGCGCCCGCAGCGCGTCGGCGGCGCCCAGCCCGAGGGCGAACCTCGACGCGTTCAGCAGCTTGGTGGCCAGCCGCCGGCCGACCTTGATCTGGGCCGGGTCGAAGGCGAGATCCATGCCCGGCCTGCCGCTCGCCGCCCAGTACCGCACCGCGTCGGAGCCGTGCTGCTCCAGCAACGCCATCGGGGTGACCACGTTCCCCTTGGACTTGGACATCTTCTTCCGGTCGGGGTCGAGGATCCAGCCGGAGAGCACCGTGTCCCGCCAGGGCAGCATCCCGTGCTCCAGGTGTGCGCGGACCACCGTGGAGAACAGCCAGGTGCGGATGATCTCCTGCCCCTGCGGACGCAGGTCCATCGGGAAGACCTGGGCGAACAGCTCCGGGTCGGTCTCCCAACCGCCGGCGATCTGCGGGGTCAGCGACGAGGTGGCCCAGGTGTCGAGCACGTCCGGGTCGCCGACGAAGCCACCCGGGCGGCCCCGCTGCGACTCCTCGAACCCGGGCGGGGCGTCGGTGGACGGATCGACCGGCAGCGCGGACTCCGCCGGCGTGAGAGGCTGGGACCAGTCCGGCTCGCCAGCGTCGTCGAGCCGGTACCACACCGGCACCGGCACGCCGAAGAAGCGTTGCCGGCTGACCAGCCAGTCACCGGTCAGGCCGCCCACCCAGTGCGCGTAGCGGTGCCGCATGTGCTCCGGCACCCAGCGCAGCTCCCCGCCCCGGGCCAGCAGCTCGTCGCGCAGGCCCGCGTCGCGTCCGCCGTTGCGCAGGTACCACTGCCGGGTCGAGACGATCTCCAGCGGCCGGTCGCCGCGCTCGTAGAACTTCACCGGGTGGGTGATCGGGCGCGGCTCGCCGACCAGGTCGCCGGCGTCGGTCAGCAGCTCCACCAGCGTCCGCCGGGCGCCGTTGACGGTCTGCCCGGCCAGCGCCGCGTACGGCTGCGTCGGCACGCCCGCCGGCGGCTCGGGCAGCAGCCGTCCGTCGCGGCCGATCACCACGCGGGTGTCCAGCTGGAGTTCCCGCCACCAGGTCACGTCGGTCAGGTCGCCAAAGGTGCAGACCATCGCGATGCCCGTGCCCTTGGCCGGGTCCGCCAGCGGGTGCGCCCGCACCGGCACCTCCACCCCGAAGACCGGCGTACGCGCGGTGCCGCCGACCAGGTCGGCGTACCGCTCGTCGGCGGGGTGGCAGACCAGCGCCACGCAGGCCGGCAGCAGCTCCGGGCGGGTGGTGTCGATGAGCACCTCGCGCCCGCCCGGCCCGGCGAACCGCAGCCGGTGGTACGCCCCGGGCCGCTCCCGGTCCTCCAGTTCCGCCTGGGCGACGGCGGTGGCGAACCCCACGTCCCAGAGCGTCGGCGCCTCCGCCTGGTACGCCTCGCCCCGGGCCAGGTTCCGCAGGAACGCCCGCTGCGAGGCCGTCCGGGCCGCCGAGCCGATCGTGGTGTACGTCAACGACCAGTCCACGGAGAGCCCGAGCCGCCGCCAGAGCGCCTCGAAGACCTGCTCGTCGGCGGCGGTCAGCCGCTCGCACAGCTCGATGAAGTTCCGCCGGGAGACCGGGGTCGGGTCCTTGCGGGCCGCCTCGCTCACGGGCGCCTCGGGGGCCCGCCAGTCCGGGTCGTAGGGCAACGACGGATCGCAGCGCACGCCGTACACGTTCTGCACCCGACGTTCGGTGGGCAGGCCGTTGTCGTCCCAGCCCATCGGGTAGAAGACCGTCCGCCCGCGCATCCGCTGGAACCGGGCCACCACGTCCGTGTGGGTGTACGAGAAGACGTGCCCCATGTGCAGCTCGCCGGACACCGTCGGTGGCGGGGTGTCGATCGCGTACACGTCGGACCGGCGGCCGTTCCGGCTCGGCGCGTCCGACGCCGCGCCGCGACCCGGGACGGTCGGCCTGGCCCGGTCGAAGGCGTACGTGCCGTCCTCCTGCCAGCGGCGTGCCCAGGTCTCCTCGATGCCGTCCAGGCTCGGACGTTCGGGGACTGCGGCGCGGGCCGTCCTGTCCGTGTCGGTCATCCGTCGATGGTAGGCAGTGGCCGGGGGCCGGACCACGTAGTTCGGCCCGGTGTCGGTCGGGCCTGCCGCCGGCGCGGGGCAGGGAGTCGCCCCGCCGCCGGCGCCGGTCGGCTGCCCGTCAGCGCCGCTCGTGCCCGAGGAGCCACCGCTTCACGTCCAGCCCCCACCGGTAGCCGCCGAGCGTCCCGTCGGTGCGCAGCACCCGGTGGCAGGGGACGAACAGGGCGGCGGCGTTGCGGGCGCAGGCCGCGGCGGCGGCGCGTACGGCGGCGGGGCGGCCGGCCAGCCCGGCGAAACCGGTGTAGGTCACCGGGTCTCCCGGTTTCACCTCGCGCAGCACCTGCCAGGCGTGCGCCATGAACGCGCCCCGCGTGTGCTGCTCCACCGGCACGGCGTCGATCGCGGCCAGCTCGCCGTCCAGGTAGGACGCCACGGCGGCGGTGACCGGGCCGAGGTCGGCCCCGTGCCGCAGCGGCGCCCGCAGGGCCGGGTGCATCAGGGGGAGCAGGCTCTCCGGGTCGCCGGTGAACCCCGCCGCCCGGACCGCGCCGTCCGGGCCGGCCACGATGCTGAGCGGTCCGGCGGGGGTGTCGATGACGGTGCTGTCGTTCATGCTCATGCTGCTCTCCAGAGTCGGATCACCGCGTACGAGCGCCAGGGGCGCCAGCGGTCGGCGTACGCGTCGAGGGTCCTTGGGTCGTTGGGTAGGCCGAGGGCGGCGGCGCCGCGGCGTACGGCGAGGTCGGTGGGGAGCAGGACGTCCGGGTCGCCGAGGGCGCGCATCGCGACGTAGCCGGCGGTCCACGGCCCGATCCCCGGTAGCGCCAGCAGTCGCCGGACGGTCTCCTCGCGGTCCCCGCCCGGCGCCAGGTCAAGCGACCCGTCGGCGACGGCCCGCGCCAGCGCACGGATGGTCTCCCGCCGCCCGGCCGGCATCCCGAACACCTCGTCCGGGACCCCGAGCACCTCCTCGGCGGCGGGGAACCCGGACAGCCAGCCCGCCCGCTCGCCCCCCGCCACGGCCTCGCCCCCGGTCACGGCCTCGCCCCCGGTCACGGCCTCGGCCCCCTCGGCCGGCTGGTCGAGGGGCCTGCCTTCCCCGGAGCCCCGCCCCTGTCCGACGCCCTCGGGGGCGGGCCGGGAGAGGTGGGTCAGGAGGCGGGCGAGGGTGGTGCGGGCGGAGCGGACGGAGACCTGTTGGCCGACGATCGCCCGCACGGCCATCTCGAAGCCGTCGACCGAGCGGGGGAGCCGGATGCCCGGCTCGGCGGCGACCGCCCGGGCCAGCGCCGGGTCGGCGGCGAGGGTGCCGTCGACGGCGGTCGGATCGGCGTCGAGGTCGAGCAGGCGGCGGCAGCGGGCCACCGCGGGGGCGAGGTCGCGCATGTCGGTCAGCCGCAGCGTCGCCGTCACGTGCCCGTCCGCCGGGGTCAGGGCCGCCTCGCCCGGGCCGTGCGGCAGCCGCAGGCCCCGCCGGTACGTCCCGTCGCGCACCTCCTCGACGCCGGGCAGCGCGCGCAGCGCGAGGAAGTCCAGCAGCGCCCGCGCGTGCAGCGGCGGGCGGTACGCGAGCCGCAACGTGATCGTGCCCGCCCCGCCCGGCGCGGGACACCGACGGCGGGCGGTGCGCAGCTCGGACGGGGCCGCCCCGAACACCTCCCGGACGGTGTCGTTGAACTGCCGGACGCTGCCGAACCCGGCGGCGAACGCGACCTCCGCCATGCTCAGCCCGGTGGTCTCGATCAGGGTGCGGGCGGTCTGCGCGCGCTGCGCCCGGGCCAGGGCCAGGGGACCGGCGCCCATCTCGGCCCGCAGCATCCGGTGCAGGTGCCGCTCGGTGTAGCCGAGCCGGGCGGCCAGCCCCGGGATGCCGTCCCGGTCGACCACCCCGTCGGCGATCAGCCGCATGGCCCGGCCGACCACGTCGCCCCGCACGTCCCACTGGGGCGACCCCGGGGCGGCGTCCGGCCGGCAGCGCCGGCAGGCGCGCAGCCCCGCCGTCTGCGCGGCGGCGGCCGAGGGGAAGAACCGGACGTTCTGCCGCTTCGGCGTCATCGCCGGGCAGGACGGCCGGCAGTAGATCCCGGTCGACGTGACGCCCGTGTAGAACCAGCCGTCGAACCGCTGGTCGCGGCTGTCGACCGCCCGGTAGCACCGCTCGAAGTCCAACTCCACGTCACCGATGATGCCCCTGCTCGGCGCGCGTGGCTCGCGGGAATCGGACGTGGCCGTGCGGGCGGGAACGGGACGTCCGGAGCCGAAAGTGTCGGTTGTGGTCGGTACCGTCCGACCACCAACTCAAGAAGGGGTGCGGCGATGGTGAGCGTGGCGGGTCGGGAGGCGGCGTCGACACGGGACGGGCACCCTCCGCTGGACGGCGTGGTGGTGCAGCGCTTCTACGACCGGATGCGCGCGGTCGCCCCGGCCGCCGTCGGCGCGCTCGAACGGGACCGGGCCGGTGACCCGGGGCGGGCGTTCGGCGACACCGCCTGCGGCCGGCTCGTGCGCTCGCTCGACGCCGACGGCCTCCGCGCGCTGGGCATGTGGGTGCACCACTGGTGCATGCGGTTCTACGACGACGACACCCGGGTGGCGCTGCGGCTGGTCCGCGAGATCGCCGGCCGGGCCGGGCTGGGCTGGACCGCCGACGAGGTGCGCTGGATGCTCCGCGAGTCGTACGCGGCCGGTCCCGCCGCCGAGGCCCGCTTCACCCTGCCGCTGGCCGCCGCCGGGGAGCTGGCCCCGGGCACCCTGCCGATCGAGGCCGTGGTCCCCCGCCAGGCGGGGCCCCGCGACTGACCCACCGGGCCGGGCAACCGACCCACCGGGCCGGGTGATCGATCCACCGGGCCGGGCCGGCGCGCCGGCAGCTGCCCGGCGACGGTGGCGCCGACCGCCACGGCGAAGCCGGCGAGCTGCCAGCCGGTCATCGCCTGCCCGAGCACGGCCCAGCCGAGCGCGGCGGCCGTCAGCGGGCTGAGCGCGCCGAGCAGCGAGACCTGGGTGACCGGCAGCCGGGCCGCGCCCCGGAACCACAGCGCGTACGCCAGCGCCGTCCCGGCCAGCGTCAGCCACGCGTACCCCAGCAGCGCCGGCGGGTCGGGCACGGGCGGCGCCCCCTCGACCAGCAGGGCCGCCGGCACCACCATCAGCCCGCCAGCGGTGAGCTGCCAGCCGGTGGCGGTGAGCGTGCCGACGCCGGGCGGGCGACCCCAGCGCCGGGTCAGCACCAGGCCCGCGCCCATCGCGGCGGTGGCGGTCAGCCCGGCGGCGACGCCGGTCGGGTCGAGGCCCGCGTCGGGGCGCAGCACGACCAGGGTGACCCCGGCCAGCGCCGCGAGCGCGGCGGCCAGCGCCCGGGGGTGGGGCCGCTCGTGGAGCGCGAGCACCGTCAGCCCCGCAACCAGCAGCGGCTGGGTGGCGCCGAGCACCGCGGCGGTGCCGCCGGGCAGGTGGTACGCGGCGAAGAAGAGCAGCGGGAAGAACGCCCCGATGTTCAGCGCCCCGAGCACGGCCGCGCGCCACCACCAGACGCCGCGCGGGCGGTGCCGGGTCAGCGCGAGCAGCAGCAGGCCGGCGGGGAGGGCCCGGATCACGCCGGACCAGAGGGGCCGGTCGGGCGGCAGCAGCTCGCTGGTGACCAGATACGTCGTGCCCCACGCGGTCGGCGCGGCGGCGGTGAGCAGGACGTCGCGCCAGCGTCGGTCCACGATCCCTCCTAATCCTTGTCGCTAAGTATCTTGCCACTAAGCTACTTTGTGGCGAGATAAATCGGGAGTGCGAGGTGCGGCACAATCCGGGGGTGACCGAGCGGGACGACGTCGACGGCATCGTCGAGCAGTGGCAGCGGGAGCGGCCCGGGATGCGTCCCGAGCCGATGGCGGTCTTCGGTCGGATCTACCGGCTGGCCCGGCTCGTCGGCGACGAGCAGGAGCGCACCTACGCCCGCTGGTCGATCAGCCGGGGCGAGTTCGACGTGCTCGCCGCCCTGCGCCGCGCCGGCGCCCCATACGCGTTGGCGCCGAAGGCGCTCACCGCCTCGCTGATGCTCACCTCCGGGGGGATGACCGGCCGGCTCGACCGGCTGGAACGCGCCGGGCTGGTCCGCCGCTCGCCCGACCCGGCGGACCGGCGCGGGCTCCAGGTCTCCCTCACCCCGGCCGGCCTGGAGCTGGTGGAGGAGGCCGCCGAGGCGGGGCTGGCCGTCCAGCGCCGGCTGCTCGACGCGCTGCCCGCCGAGGACCAGCGACGCCTCGCCGACCTGCTGCGTACGCTGCTGGGCGCGGCCACCGACGGCGGGCGGTGAACCGGGGGCGCGGTCGCCGGTGGCGGGCGGTGAGCGGGGCGCGGACCCCGACGGCGGGCGGTTAACGGCGGCGCGGACCTTGGCGACCGACGGCCGTCGTGCTCGGGCCGGCGAGGTGGCCGGGCGGACGGCCGGCCTGGCGACGGGCCTGGATGGCGGGCCTCGGAGGCGGGCGGCCGGCGGCAAAGGGCGGGCCTCGGGCAGGATGGGCATCGCCGACCCCGACGGAAGGACGACCGTGCCCGCCAGCGAACCGACCATCCTCGCCACCAGCATGGGCATCTACGCGCCGCGCCCCGAGGGCGGGCCCCGGCGGGTCAACCCCGTCTTCGACCTCGCCGCCGAGCTGGCCGAGGCCGGGCCGGAGCCGAGGATCTGCTTCCTCAACCAGGCCGAGGGGGACCAGCCGACCACGCTCGCCCGGGTCTACGAGGCGTTCGCCGGCAGCCGGTTCCGGATGACGCACCTGGCGCTGTTCCCGATGCCGAACGTCGACGACGTCCGCGCCCACCTGCTCGCCCAGGACGTCGTCTGGGTGGGCGGCGGCAGCGTCGCCAACCTCTGCGCGGTCTGGCGCGTGCACGGCCTCGGCGAGATCCTGCGCGAGTGCTGGGAGGCCGGCGTGGTGCTCGGCGGCGTCTCCGCCGGCTCGATCTGCTGGCACGCCGGCGGGGCCACCGACAGCTTCGGCACCACCCTGCGCGGCTTCACCGACGGGCTGGGCTGGCTGCCCTACGGCAACGGCGTGCACTACGACAGCGAGGAGCAGCGCCGGCCGCTGATGCACCGGCTGGTCGGCGACGGGACGCTGCCGACGGCCCACTGCACCGACGACGGCACCGGCCTGCTCTACCGGGGCACCCGGCTGGTCGAGGCGGTCGCGGACCGTGAGGGGGTTTCGGCGTACGAGGTCCGCCGCGCCGAGGACGGCACGGTGCGGGAGACCCCGATCGCGCCGCGCCTGCTCGGCTGAGTCACCGCGCTGGGGGACGTCGCCGGCGTACCGCGTCGAAGACCTGGGCCAGCTCGGCCGCGTCCTCGCCGGCGTGGTGCGTGTGCGGCACGTCGGCCAGGTCGAGCTCGTGCTTGATCGCGCCCTTGCGGGTCTGCGCCCACTCGCAGCCGGTCAGCCCCATCCAGTAACTGCGCAGGTCGACGCCGGAGCCGGTGGCGCCGAACGGGCTGTGGCCGGTGAACCGGGTGAAGTACCAGTGCACGAACATGCCGTCCCAGACGGCGGGGGCGGCGAGGAACACCGGGCGGCCGACCACGCGCAGCCCGTCGACCCACTTCGCGGCGGCACCCATCGCCTCCTCGGCGGTGGGTGCCTCCCGCAGCAGCCGGTCCCGGTCCAGCCCGGAGACCGCGAGCGCGGCCGGCACGAACTCGTCGGAGATCGGCTTCAGCTCGGTGTAGAAGGTCAGCTCCGGGTGCCCGGCGACCGCCATGCCGAGCGAGATCATGCTGTACGGCCCGGGGATCGGCCCGTCCGCCTCCACGTCGACCGCGACGTACAGCTCGGGCAGCCGGCTCATCTCGCCTCCTCGGGTCGCTGGCGTCGGTCCGGGCAGGGTAGCAACGGTCCGTCCGTCCCCGGCGACCGTTTTCACCGGCTTCGGCGACCGCGCACCGGCCTGCCTGACCGGGAGCGTGGGGCACCGGCGTAAGCTGGCTCGTCGTGAGTCTCACCATCGGCATCGTCGGCCTGCCCAACGTCGGCAAGAGCACCCTGTTCAACGCGCTGACCAAGAACGACGTGCTCGCGGCGAACTACCCGTTCGCCACCATCGAGCCCAACGTCGGCGTCGTCGGGCTGCCGGACGAGCGGCTGCACACGCTCGCCGAGATCTTCAGTTCGCAGAAGGTGCTGCCCGCCCCGGTGTCGTTCGTCGACATCGCCGGCCTGGTGCGCGGCGCCTCCAAGGGGCAGGGCCGGGGCAACGCGTTCCTGGCGAACATCCGTGACGCCTCGGCGATCTGCCAGGTCGTCCGGGCCTTCTCCGACCCGAACGTGGTGCACGTCGACGGCAAGGTCTCCCCGGCCGACGACATCGAGACGATCAACACCGAGCTGATCCTCGCCGACCTCCAGACCCTGGAGAAGGCGCTGCCCCGGCTGGAGAAGGAGGCCAAGCTCCGCAAGGACCGGGCCGCCGCCGTCACCGCCGCCAAGCAGGCCGTCGAGCTGCTCGACACCGGCGTCACCCTCTACGCGGGCGCCAAGGACGCGGGCATCGAGCTGGAGCACCTGCGCGAGCTGCACCTGCTCACCACCAAGCCCTTCCTGTACGTCTTCAACGTCGACGAGGCCGAGCTGGGCAACGTCGAGTTCCTCGACGAGCTGCGCGCCCTGGTCGCCCCCGCCGAGGCCGTCTTCATGGACGCCAAGATCGAGTCCGAGCTGGTGGACCTGCCCGAGGAGGAGGCCCGCGAGCTGCTGGAGTCGATCGGCCAGCCCGAGCCGGGCCTGGACCAGCTCGTCCGGGTCGGGTTCCGCACGCTCGGGCTCCAGACGTACCTCACCGCCGGCCCCAAGGAGGCGCGCGCCTGGACCATCCCGGTCGGCGCGACCGCGCCCGAGGCCGCGGGGGTCATCCACTCCGACTTCCAGCGCGGCTTCATCAAGGCCGAGGTGGTCTCCTTCAACGACCTGGTCGCGGCCAAGTCGATGGCGGCGGCCAAGGCCGCCGGCAAGGTCCGGATCGAGGGCAAGGAGTACGTCATGCAGGACGGTGACGTCGTGGAGTTCCGCTTCAACGTCTGAATCCGGCCCGTCTCCGCAGGTCAAGAGGGTGTGCCCTCGCTCTGGGGCACATCGGGGGCACAACCCAACGCCTCATGGCAGCTGGTCGGGCGCAGCCATGCGGAAGGCCCCGCCTGGCTGGGTAGGTTGCCATCCGTCGGCCAATGCCTTCCGGACGATCGCAGCGACCGCCGACGGGAGAACGGGCACTGCCGACCCGCCAATCCAGTTGCTTGGATGGTCCTGGGGCATGCTGACCAGCAACACCCTGTCCTTGCAGTCGACCTGTTCTACAGCGACAGCGAGCGGTTGTTCACACAGCGCTTGGGCATAGGTTGGTCTGGCCCGCACTCGCCACCTGTAGGTGACCCCGTCAACCGTGATGAGCCGGGAGCCTCTCTTAACCAACGCCATGACGACCCTTCTCGACGTCAGATGACCGTGCCCGAAGCAGCGGTCACGGTGGGGCAGCGAGGGACGCCGAGTGGCGAGACAGACACGCTGCGTGCCGCCTGACCTCAGAATGTCGCTACGCCGCGTGTAGACCAATGCGATTCCCAAGCTGAGGATTGGCCCCATCAGTCCTTGGGCTTCCACCAGGCCGCGAGCAGCCCAACAGCGGCGATGAGGAGGACACAGGCAGACCCCGCGCAGAGCAGCAGGCCGAAGCCAGCGAAGGTCCCGAATTCCACCAGCCGACTGTAGGCGGACCAGCCTCGACCACTGTCGCCCAGGAGACGGCCTGGAGACCTCTTTCCCGGTGGAATGCTGCTCGGGCCCCGTGCTGTGTGAACCGCTCACCGACGCCCGCGCTGTCGGAGACGCGCTCGTCCCACAGCCACCACCGCAGCTGCTCCTCGGGCTCCAGACGTACCTCCCCGCCGGTCCAAGGAGGCGCGCGGCGGGCGAGTCGTTGACGCACCTGGCCGACCGCAGCGTCAGAAGCGCGAGAACCCGTGGCAGGGTGTCGCTCGCCGGCTGGATTTGAATCCGAGGAGAACCATGTCGAAGGACGCCACCGTCGATCTCATCCGATCGTTGATCGGAGCCGTGAACGGGCCGTCGTTGGCCAGGGAGATGCGCGGGCCCGTGGAGGGCTGGGAGTCGCTGGCGATGATCCTGGTGTTCGGCGAAGGCTATCGCAGCGCACACGGGTACGCGTACTCGCCCGACGGCGTCATCACGGCCGTGGCCTGCGACTGGTCGAGCATCGAGCCGGCGGTGCAGGCGTACCTGGGGAGCCACTACGAGCCCGGCGATCTGCTACCGGCGAAGATCCTCGTGCAGTTCGACCGGACGACCGGCAGGTACCAGGTGACGTTCGAGGACACGGACGAGGAACGCTGGGCGGTGAAGCCGGCGAACTACAGGGAGATGCGCGAAGCGCTGCGCCCGAAGTTCGACTGACACGGTGGTGACCCGGGCGCAGGCTTCGAGAAGCCGTCGTGACCGCGTGTGATCACGTCTCCAAGCCGATGGCTCGGATCGACGTCCGGAGCCGAGTCCCGATGGTCCTCCGTGCCCTCGACCGACGGTCGACCGTCAGCCCACGAGACTCTTGGTCATGATGTGCTCCCGGCGCACGCCGTCGGGCATGAGATCACCGAGCTCACCCGTGTCACGGAAGCCGTTGCGCCGGTAGAGCGCCCAGGCGTTGTCGTTGCCCCGGACCACGGCCAGCCGCAGCGTCCCCGCGCCCACCTGTCGGGCCCACTGCTCGATCGCCCGCAGGAGGTGGTCGCCCACGCCCCGGCCACGTCCCGCAGGCGCCACGTACATCGAGATCAGCTCGACGACGCCGTCGTGTCCGGTCGGCACCCCGCTGGCCATCCCGACGGGCTGCCCGTCGAGCATCGCCAGGATGTTGTGAGAGCCGGCGATGGCCAGCCGACCGCGCCAGCGCTCCTCGCGGTCGCCGTCGCCCTGCCAGTCCGCCAGTCGGGAGCCGAAGGCGTACGCCGCCTCCGCCAGCGCAGCGAGCCGCAGGTCCCGCCACAACCTCCAGTCGTCCTCGCTGAGCACACGCGTCTCGATCATGCGATGAAGGCTGCCGCAGGCACGGGGTGCGGGCAACCCGGTATCGCGTGCGTCTCGAAGTGCGGGTCCGGACCCATCCACCGCAGCTTACGAATCCCGGGGGTCGTCGCTCGGCGTACGGGCTCCACGAGCTTCCGTCCCGGGTGGATCATGGGAGGCATGAACGCCTCCCGACCGGTCGCGCCCGACGCACTCGCCGACGCCGTCCGAGGCGAGCTGGTCGCCGCCGGCCTGCCCGTGCTGCCTCGCGAGGCTCATGAGGGCGTGCCCGGCGGCGGCGCGTCCGTCGGCCACGGCCCTGAGGACGATCCCGGCGTGTGGGTCGGCTGGGTGGTTGGCGATGTCCTGCGCGACAGGGCCCTCCGCGCGCTGGAGGTGGGCGCGTACCGGCACGACGGCTCGGAGTTCCACCCCACCATGCGGCACCGGTGGGCGGTCGGGGAGGCGATGGCCGCCGCGATGGCGGAGGTTCTCCGGTCGGCCGGGTACCGGGTGGAGCGCAACGCCGACGATCTGCGGCCGGGTGCGTTGCTGGTCCGGGACCGGCTGCCCGGCCCCACCTGGCGTGAACCCGCCGCGCCGCCGCTCGCCGGCTCGGGCGGCTACCTGCCGGGCGTGCGGGTGCGGCTGGTCGAGGGCGATCACGCCGGGCGCGTGACCACCGTGGTGAGGGCGGGCTGGCACGCCCTGCCGCCGGGCGGGCCGCCGGACGTCTACCGCGTCGGGCATCCGGACGGTGCCGGTGAGCTCGACGTCCCCGCCACCGCAGTCACGCTGGCCGACGAGGACGGTTGACGGCCGGGCGGCTCCCGCCGTCGTCGCGCGGCAGGATCGGCAGCCCTACCAGTCGCGCCATTCGTCGGTGAGTTCGGCCCGCCCGATGCCGCGCCGGGACGTCAGCGCCTCGACGTCGAGGCCGCTGGCCGTCAGGACGACGTCGACGTGCTCACACAGGTCTTCGCGTTCACCCGTCTCGATCCTGCCGTGTTCCTCGTTGACGGCGTTGAGCGCCGAGACCACCCGCTCCACCGCCGCGAAGACCTCGGCGTCGGACGGCGAGGAGAGCGAGCGTACGTCTGCTTCGTAGGCGTCGAGAGCGGCGTCGACGGCGGTGATGAAGGGCTCGGGCCAGAGGCGGGGGGCGTACGCGGCGTCCTCGGCGAGGGTGCCTGCCGCGATCGCGGCCCTCTGCTCCCGCACGCTGCGGCCCCACTTCTCGGTGGGTCTCGTGATCATGGCGCGCAGCGTAACGTCGGCGTCCGACACCGCCGTGTGGTTCAGCCGCTGCGGGGGGCGTACATGATGACGGCGACCCCGACCAGGCAGATGGCCGCGCCGACGAGGTCGTAGCGGTCGGGGCGGAACTTGTCGACGACCATGCCCCACGCGAGGGAGCCGGCGACGAAGACGCCGCCGTACGCGGCCAGGATGCGGCCGAAGTTCGGGTCGGGCTGGAAGGTGGCGACGAAGCCGTAGCACCCGAGGGCGATGATCCCGGCCGCCACCCACAGCAGCCCGCGGTTCTCGCGCCAGCCCTGCCACACGAGCCAGGCCCCGCCGATCTCGGCGAGCGCGGCGAGCAGGAACAGCAGGATCGAGCGGGCCACCGTCATGCGTCGGACGGTAGCGGCAGCAGCACCTCATCACGCCGGTCGGGTCGACCGGCGGCCGGTCACCGCCCGGCCGCCGCTGCCGTGGCCCGCTCGGCGAGGCCGTCGAGCACGTCGACGTGGGCCGCGGGCACCCGGACGTCCAGCGTCAGCGCCTCCGGGCCGGACCGGGAGAGGTCGAACGTGAAGAACGAGCAGCACGTGGACTCGCGTGCCGTCAGGTCCCGTGCCGCCCGCTCCGCCTGCGCCGTGCCGGCGAGCCGCAGCCGCAGGTGCCGCGCGGAGGGCCGGGTGACGTCGCGTACCGCCTCGCGGAAGAACCGATCGAACTCCGCGAGTCGCGGCGGCTGCGCGGCCGTCGGCAGCGTGCACGCGTCCGGTACCCACGAGGCGCCCGCCATGGAGTGGCCGTTGTCCATGCCTCTGACGGTACAACCCGGGCTACCGCCGAGCCCCGGTTCGCCGACGGCGGCGGCCTCCCGACGCACGCCCTCCCTCCCTCGGGGGAGGCGGTCCCCTCCCGCTCGGGAGTCGGCGCGCGGGCCGCCGGGCCTAGCGTCGTGAGCATGGATGCTTCTCCTGGTGCGCGGCGATGGCCGGCCTACGCGGTGGCGGTGCTCTTCCTCGCGTACGCCTTGGGCAAGGCCGCCTTCGCCCTCGACTCCCGGCTCGGTTTCCCGGGCGGCCCGGTCGTCCCGGCTGCCGAGCACGACCGTTACGCCCGCGACGTGATGGGCGTGGCGACGGCGCAGTGGTCGGCGGCCGCGTCGGGGGTGGCGGGCGCCTGCCTCGCCCTCGCCACGGTCACGGCGCCGGGGCGCCGGGTGCCGAGGCCCCTGATGCTGCTGGCGCTGGCCGGCATGCTGCTGGCCGTCGGGGCCGGCGCGACGATCATGGTGCTGGACGGGTTCGTGGGCCTCGGCGTGGGCTGGCAGTGGTACCACGGGGTCCTCGGGCTCGTCGTGATCGGGCTGCTCGTGACGATGATCCGCTCCTACGTAGTGGCGACGAGACGTGTCGCGGGCTGACCGCGCGCGGCTGGGCGCGTACGGCGCGGCGGCGTGCGCCTCGGCCTACGGGGCGATGAAGCTCGCGCAGGCGCTGGGGGCCAACGCGCTGGCCGACAAGGACCCGCTCCCACCGGAGCTGCGCGAACGGCTGCTCGCCCGTGACCCGCTCTTCGTGGCGAGCCACTGGGTGCTGGCCGCCGCCGCGGTGGTCGGTGTCGTGGTCGCGCTGGCCACCCTGCGCCCCTGGCGGGCGGCGCTGCCGCGCCGGCTGCTGCTGGCGGTCACCTGGACGCTCGGCGTCCTCATGGTCGCCCGGTCGGTCGGGGCGCTGGGACACGGCCTGGTCGGCGACGCGCTGCTGCTGACCGGCATCCGGCCGCCTCCGGTCGGGCACGCCGCCCTGGCCCGCGACCTGGCGTGGTGGGATCTGTTGCTGTGGTCGCCGTTCTTCCTGCTCTGGGGAACGTGCTGGGCGGCGGCGGGCTGGCGGCTGGGCAGGCGGCACCGAGACGGTTCGCTGACGCCGTAGGGCCTGGGCGGACGGCGGGCGACCGCCTACGATCGCGCCATGATCACCCCGCCCCTCCCGCCCGACGCGCTCGCCCGCTACCCCGGGGCTGGAGAAGCTACCGGCCTTGCCGTGCTCGCCACCGCCGGCCCGGACAAACCGCTCGCCCCGGCCGGGCCGGGCCCGCTCGCCCCGCCAGGCATCGTGGCTGACGAGTGGAACGCCATGGGTGTCACAGACGGGCGTTGACACCCATGGTGTTCCACTCGTGGGCGTAGCGGAGACGCGTCGACCGTCGACTGCGGGCGGCGGACGGCCACTGCACCCGTCGCCCGGTGGGATTCTGAAGTTGCCGGGCCCGACGTGTCCGGAACCGGGCTGTCCGTTCGTCACCCCGGTGACAACCCGACACCGAGGAGCGGCATGAAGTACCTCATGTTCGTCTGCACCGACAGCGAGCCGGACGCCGACCGGGCCGACTGGCCGGACATCGAGGCGTGGGTCGCGGAGAACGACGCCCGGGGCCGGCGGTTGACGGGCGACGCGCTCGCGGAGACCACGGCGGCCACCACGGTCCGGGTCCGCAACGGGGAGCTGCTGCTCTCCGACGGTCCGTTCGCCGAGACCAAGGAGGTGATCGTGGGCTTCGACCTGCTGGAGTGCGCCGACCTGGACGAGGCGATCGAGGTGGCGCGCGCCCACCCGATGGCCCGCGCGGGGCGGCTCGAACTGCGTCCGATCGTCGCCCTGGATGGCTGACGGCCCCGTTGACCGGCTCGCGGTGGCGGCGGCCGACGCCGTCGCCGCCGCGAGCACGGGGTCGTACGCCCGGATCGTCGCGACGCTGATCCGGGTGACCGGCGACTGGACGCTGGCCGAGGACTGCGCCCAGGAGGCGTCGGCGCTCGCGCTGACCCGGTGGCCGACGGAGGGCGTGCCCGCCAACCCGGGCGGCTGGCTGATGACGGTGGCCCGCAACCGCGCGGTCGACGTGCTCCGGCGGGCCTCGGTCGAGCGGCGCAAGCTGCGCGAGCTGGCCCTGCTCACGCCGACCGAACCGGAGCCGGGAGCGGCGGGGGAGGGGGAGATCGTGGACGACCGGCTGCGGCTCGTCTTCACCTGCTGCCATCCGGCCCTGTCGTTGGAGGCGCGGGTCGCGCTGACGCTGCGTACGGTCTGCGGGGTCCCGACCGCCGACATCGCGCGGGCCTTCCTGGTCACCGAGTCGACCATGACCCGGCGGCTCACCCGGGCGAAGGCGAAGATCGCCGCCGCCGGCATCCCGTACCGGGTGCCGACCGGTCCGATGCTCGCCGAGCGGCTACCCGGCGTCCTCGCCGTGCTCTACCTGCTCTTCACCCGGGGCTACGACGCCGACGGCGAGCCCGCCTTCGCCGACGAGGCGATCCGCCTGGCCCGGCTGCTCGACCGGCTGATGCCGGGCCAGTCCGAGGTGGCCGCCCTGCTGGCCCTCTTCCTCCTCCAGCACTCCCGGCGCGACGCCCGGCGGGACCGCGACGGCAACCTCGTCACCCTCGACCGGCAGGACCGCGCCCGCTGGGACCACGCCGCGATCGCCGAGGGCGTCGGCGTCCTCGCGCGGGTCGCGGCGGAGGGCCCGTACGCCCTCCAGGCCCGGATCGCCGCGTGCCACGCGACGGCCGCGTCCGCCGAGGCCACCGGCTGGGTCGCGATCGCCGAGGCGTACGACCGGCTCGTCCGGTGGCAGCCGTCACCGGTGGTCGAGCTGAACCGCGCCGTCGCCCACGGCTACGCGCACGGGCCGGCGGCGGGGCTGGCGCTGCTGGCCGCCGCCCGGGCCGGCGGGGCGCTGGACGGCTACCCGCTCGCCGTCGCCGCCGAGGCCGAGCTGACCGCCCGGCGGGGCGACCGCGAGCGGGCCGCCGCGCTGTTCCGGCGGGCCGCCGACGCGCACGGTGGGGCGGAGCGCCGCGCCCTGCTGGAGCGCGCCGACCAGCTCAGCTGATGTGGTGCAGGATCACGTTGTGCACGTGGTGGCTTTTCTCGGCGCCCCGGAACTCGACCTCGTAGGTGTGCGTGCCGACGTGGATCGCGATGGCCCCGGTGGAGAAGAACGAGCCGCCCCACGACTTGTTGCTGACCACGCTGACGCTGGTGATCTTCGAGTACGGGATGCTGGTGATGGCGTACCGCTTGCCGACGAAGGAGCGGTCCTGGATGATGACGCGCCGGTCGGTCAGACCGATGAAGCCGGTGCCGGTGCCGACGGCGTCGTAGACGGCGATGATCTGTTCTCCGTGGAGCAGGCCGCTCTGGATCTGCTGGAACTGCTCCTTGCGGTCGTACGTCGCGTTCGCCATGCCCCCACGGTAGGCCGGGCGCGCCAGCCCAAGATCACTCCCGGCGGGCGAGGACGAGGAACTCCCCGTCGCCCCGGCCCACCGGCTCCCCGCCCCAGCCGCCGTGGATCCGTTCCACGGCGAACCCGGCCGACCGCAGCGAGCCGCGCAGCTCCTCCTCGGTGCGGAAGCGCAGGGTGGCCGAGCTGAGCAGCTCCTCGCCGGCACCGAACAGGTAGTGGTGGGTGAAGTCGACCCGGCCGTCGGCCACCGTGTGCACCCGCGTCCACGCCCGGACCACCTCGCCGTCGGGCAGCGTGATCCGTCGCCGCGAGTCGACCGGGTTCCAGCGTTCCCACCGCCGGTCCGCCGGGTCGCGCGAGTCGAACGCCAGCCGGCCGCCGGGCACCAGCGCCCGGGCCAGGTCGGCGAGCGTACGCGCCCACTCGTCGTCGTCCACGAGGAACTGGGCGACATGGCTGGTCAGCACCGCCACGTCGAACGACCCGTCCGCCAGTACGGCCGAGGTCCCCTCGACCCACGTCACCCGCTCGGCGCCCGGCTTGGCCCGGGCGGCGGCCAGCGACGCGCCGGCCGGGTCGACGCCGGTGACGGCGTGGCCGGCCGCGGCCAGGGCGAGGGCGAGCCGTCCCGTGCCGCAACCCAGGTCGAGGACCCGCGCGGCGGGCGTCTCGCCGACGAGGGCGAGGAACCAGTCGTCGTCGCGCGACCAGGGGCACTCGGCGTCGTAGACCGGCACCAGCCGGGGGTGGCGGAACTCTGCGTGCCTCATCGGCGTCGATCATGCCAGCCCGGGCGGCCCGCTTCAGGCCGCGTTCGCGTCGGTCGCGGCCCGGACGAACTCGTGGACCCGGGCCGTGCCGTTGCTCTCCCGCCAGACCAGGCCCCGCCGGATCGGCGGCGCGTCGCGGATCGGCACGTACGCCACGTCGGGGCGCGGGTAGTAGTGGCGGGTGTGCTCGCCCACCGGCAGCACCCCCCGCCCCATCGCGACCAGCGTCAGCATCTCCGAGAACGTGTTGCCCGCCGGCCCCTTCGGCACCGGCCGGCCCGACGGGGTGTGCTCGGGGGTCCGGTCGCGCTTGAACTCCGCCGAGGTCACGGCCGGGTACTGCACCACCGGGTGGTCCCCGAGCGTCTCCAGGGAGACGGACCCCTCCCGGGTCAGCGGGTGCCCGGCCGCCACCGCGAGCAACCGCCGCTCCTGAAGCAGCGCCGGCCCGCAGGCCATCCCGTCGAAGGGGTACGCGGCCATCAGGACGTCGACGGAGCCGTCGAGCAGGCTCTGCCGGGAGTTGAAGAGCTGCACCTCCCGCACCTCGACCTGGCAGTCGGGGTGGCGCTGCGCGAAGAGGGCGACGGCCTTGAGCAGCGTCGGGGCGGTCCACTCGCCGAGGAAGGCGACCCGCAGCCGCCCGGTGACACCCCGCCCCGCCTCGACGGCCCGGCGTACCGCGTCGTCGATGCCGGCGACCAGCGGCGCCAGGTCGTCGGCGAGCTGCCGCCCGATCGGGGTGAGCTGCACGATCCGGCTGGTACGGGCGAAGAGCGGGGCGCCGACGCGGCGCTCCAACTTCTTGACCACCTGGCTGATCCGCCCGGTGGTGACCCGCAGGCGCTCCGCCGTCCGGCCGAAGTGCAGCTCCTCGGCGAGGGTCAGGAAGGTCTCCAGCTCGTGTCGTTCCAGCACGTTCCGCCCATCGTTGAATCCGGCTCAACGATGGTAGTGCGATCGCGTCTTGGTCGGCGTCGCCGCCCGGCGGATCGTGAGGAGCATGAAAACGACGACGACAGTCACCGACTACCTGGCCGCTCTCGACGCCCCGCTGCGGGAGATCGGCGAAGGCCCACGCCCTGGAGGCGAGGTGAGCGCGGTGCGGGTCACGGGCTTCGACCACCTGGTGCTCAACGTGACCGACGTCGAGCGCGCGCTGGACTTCTACTGCGGCCTGCTCGGCCTGGCCCCGGTGCGGGTCGACCAGTGGCGGGCCGGCGCAGTCCCGTTCCCCTCGGTACGGGTCGACGCGGGGACCATCATCGACCTCGTCCGCCGGGACCGGGGCGGCTCCAACGTCGACCACTTCTGTCTGGTGGTGGAGCCGCTGGACTGGGCGGAGGTCGTCGGGTCGGGCGCCTTCACGGTGACCGAGGGGCCGGTGGGCCGGTTCGGCGCGCGCGGCAGCGCCACCTCGATCTACGTGCGGGACCCGGACGGCAACTCCGTCGAGCTGCGCTGGTACCCCCGGGACGCCTCCTGACCGGCCGCGGGGCCGCGTCCGGGCCGACGTCCCGGCCCGGCGCCACCGGCGGGCGCGCTCCGCCGGACCGCGACCGTCGGGTGGCGGCAGCGACGGGTCGCCCTGCGGTCCGTCGCCGCCGTTGGTGGCCGCGCCCCGCACGCGCGAAGCCCGCCGACGCATCGAGGGGATGCGGGCGGGGCTCCGGGCGCGGTGGCGACTACCGGTTGGTGCGCGGGTCGTTGTCGCGGCTGCGGCTGCCGGACTTGGCCAGGCCGCGGCTGACCAGGTAACCGATGGTCAGCAGGGTGATGTACCACCATGCCTTGTCGGCCGCGAAGTAGTCGCCGCCGTTGTTGGCGGCGCCGTCGCCGACGGCGTTCGAGGCGACCAGTACGCCGATCACCGAGAGCAGGTAGACGGCCAGCTCCGTGGTCTTCCAGGAGGGCTTGGTCTCGTCGCCGGGCCGGTGCGCGTGCCGGACGTCGTGGTCCACGTGGTGGCCGTCGTGGTCGGTCAGCCGGTCGGTCGCGCGGTTCACGGCGGGGGTGGTCATGTCAGCTCCCATAAAGTGCGTTATCAGATAATCAGTCCGGTACGGGGCCAGTTGTCTGCTCCCGCGCCGGATTGATACCCGCGCACCTTTCAGGAAAACATCAGCCTTCCCAGGCCTTCTCAGCCGATTCGCCGCGTCGACTGCCGGAACCGGGCGTCGACGCCGGGTCGGGGTGGGGTCAGGGCTGCGTGACAGCGCGGTACGCGTCCTCGATGCGGGCGGCCAGCAGGACCTCGCCCTCGCTCAGCGGCGCGTTGCCGTGCCCGACCCGGATCTGGGTCTGGTCGGCCCGGCGGCTGATCTCCGGACGCAGGTGCAGCGCGTCGGCGACCACCTTCACCCGCTCCGTGAGGGCGGCGTGCTGCGTGTCGTCGATGGTGAGGGTGCGTCGGATCTGCTCACCCTCCCGGATCCAGCCGGTGAGGAGGGTGAGGGCGTCGCTGAGGTAGTCGTGCTTGGATCGACCGCTGAACAGCGCGCGCATCACCGCACCTCCCAGGCGCCGTTGCCGGCTTGTGGCCAAATCGTCGCCGTCCCGTGTCTTGTCGGTGCCTTCCAGTCTGTCCTCGCATGCGGGGTGTGTCCACGCCCACACTTCCGGGTTCTCCTGCCCTGACGGTCGGCCACGGTACCCAAACCGCCGATTGATCTGGCACGCTGGACGCCCGTGCGGACCGAACGGGCGAATGGCGGCGGGCAGGCCGAGCGACGGGACCTCAGGGTGATCGTCGGAGCGGCGATCATCAGGGACGGCCGGGTGCTCGCCTGCGCCCGTTCCGCCCCGCCCGAGGTGGCGGGCATGTGGGAGTTCCCCGGCGGCAAGGTGGAGCCGGGCGAGAGCGAGACCGCGGCGCTCGCCCGCGAGTGCGCCGAGGAGCTGGCCGTCCGCGTGGAGATCGGCGACCGGGTGGGCCGCAACGTCCGGATGGCCCACGGCCGCTCGGTGCTCAAGGTGTACGCGGCCCGCCTGCTGCACGACGACCAGCCGCAGGCCCTGGAGCACTCGGCGCTGCGCTGGCTCTCCGCCGACGAACTGGACAGCGTCACCTGGCTGCCCGCCGACGCACCCATCGTCGCCGCCCTCCGGCCTCTCCTGTCGGCCTGAGCGGAAGCGGACACCCGGGCCGAAAGGGGACGGGGGCCGGCGGCATCAGCCGCGGCCCCCGTCATCGTCAGCGCACTCAGTGCTTGTCCTGCTCCGGGTGGGCGAAGTTCAGGTGCTCCGGCGGCAGCGGGAAGGTCACGTCGTCGCCGAACGGCGACGGCGCGGCCGCCCGGTCGAACGTGAGCTCCGTCAGCGGCAGCTTCCCGTGGTCGTCGACGGCCGGCGCGGTGGGCCTCGGCACCTCGCGGTCCCAGTTGACGCCGCGCTGCGCCTGCACCTCGGCCCGCGGGTCGTGGGAGCCGCCCGCGTGCGAGTGCACGCCCCCGTGCGCCGCGCTGCCGCGCACCGCACCGCTGACGTGTCCGCTGGTCACGCTGGTCTGAGGCACCTGACCCCTCCGGAAGATCTTGCTACCAAGCCACACGAGGGGATCGTACCTGCGGTCGACGACCCGCTCCTTCATGGGGATGATCCCATTGTCCGTGATCTTGATGTGCTCCGGGCAGACCTCGGTGCAGCACTTGGTGATGTTGCAGAACCCGAGGCCCTGCTCGGCCTGCGCGTACTCCTTGCGGTCGCTCTTCGCGTCCAGCGGGTGCATGTCCAGCTCGGCCGCCCGGATGAAGTACCGCGGCCCGGAGAACGCCTGCTTGTTCTCCTCGTGGTCGCGGATGACGTGGCAGACGTTCTGGCACAGGAAGCACTCGATGCACTTGCGGAACTCCTGCGAGCGTTCCACGTCGACCTGCTGCATCCGGTACTCGCCGGGCGCCAGGTCGGCCGGCGGCGCGAACGCCGGCGTCTCCCGGGCCTTCTCGTAGTTGAACGAGACGTCGGTGACCAGGTCCCGGATCACGGGGAAGGTGCGCAGCGGGGTGACCGTGACCGTCTCGTCCTCCGTGAAGGTGGACATCCGGGTCATGCAGCTCAGCCGCGGCTTGCCGTTGATCTCCATCGAGCAGGAGCCGCACTTGCCGGCCTTGCAGTTCCAGCGGCAGGCCAGGTCGGGGGCGTCGGTCGCCTGGAGCCGGTGGATGACGTCGAGGACGACCTCGCCCTCGTTCACCTCGACCATGTAGTCCTGGAGGTCGCCGCCGTTCTCGTCGCCGCGCCAGATGCGGAACTGGCGCTTGGCGCCCGGCTTGCCGGGCCCCGGGGAGTCCTGGTTACCCATTGCGTCAGCGCTCCTTCTCGGTCTCGGCGTCGGCGACGAGGGCGTCGAACTCGGCGAGCTCCTCGTCCGTGAGGTACTTGGCCAGCTCCGCGCGGTCGAAGAGGCCGATCAGCTCCGCGCGCATCTTCGGCAGCGGCTTGCGATCCAGCCGCACCGTGTCGCCGTCCAGCGAGCAGACCAGGTTGACCCGGCGCCACGCCGGGTCCATCGCCGGGTGGTCCTCCCGGGTGTGGCCGCCGCGCGACTCCCGCCGCTCCAGCGCCGCCTTCGCGGTGCACTCCGAGACGACCAGCATGTTGCGCAGGTCGAGCGCCAGGTGCCAGCCCGGGTTGTAGCGCCGGCCGCCGCTCGCGCTGACCTTCGCCACCCGCTCCCGCAGCTCCGCCAGCCGCACCAGCGCGTCCTCCAGCTCGCTCTCCCGGCGGATGATGCCGACGAGATCCCCCATCACCGCCTGGAGGTCCTGCTGGAGGGTGTACGGGCTCTCGCCGGTGTCCCGCTGCAACGGCGCCAGGGCCGTCTCCACCGCGGCCTCCACGGCGGCGACGCCCACCTTCGGGCGCGCGGGGAGGCCGTCGGCGTACGTGGCGGCGTGGCCGCCCGCGCGCTTGCCGAACACCAGCAGGTCGGACAGGGAGTTGCCGCCGAGCCGGTTGGAGCCGTGCATGCCGCCGGACACCTCGCCCGCGGCGAAGAGCCCCCGCACGTGGCCGAACGCGGCCCCGCTGTCGGGGTCGACCTCGACGCCGCCCATCACGTAGTGACAGGTGGGCCCGACCTCCATCGGCTCCTTGGTGATGTCGACGTCGGCCAGCTCCTTGAACTGGTGGTACATCGACGGCAGGCGGCGACGGATCTCCTCCGCCGGCTTCCGGGAGGCGATGTCCAGGTAGACGCCGCCCGCCGGCGTGCCCCGCCCGGCCTTGACCTCGCTGTTGATCGCCCGGGCCACCTCGTCGCGCGGCAGCAGCTCCGGCGGGCGCCGGTTGTTGTCCGGGTCGGTGTACCAGCGGTCCGCCTCCTCCTCGGTCTCCGCGTACTGCTTGCGGAAGACGTCGGGGACGTAGTCGAACATGAACCGCTTGCCGTCGGAGTTCTTCAGCACGCCGCCGTCGCCGCGCACCGACTCGGTGACCAGGATGCCCTTCACCGACGGCGGCCAGACCATGCCGGTCGGGTGGAACTGGAGGAACTCCATGTTGATCAGCGTCGCGCCGGCCCGCAGCGCCAGCGCGTGCCCGTCACCCGTGTACTCCCACGAGTTCGAGGTGACCTTGTAGGAGCGGCCGACGCCGCCGGTCGCCAGCACCACCGCCGGCGCCTCGAACAGCACGAACTCGCCGGACTCGCGGTAGTAGCCGAACGCCCCGGCGATCCGGTCGCCGTCGAGCAGCAGCTCGGTGATCGTGGTCTCGGAGAAGACCTTGATCCGGGCGTCGTACGAGCCGTGGTCCCGCTTGTCCTCCTGCTGGAGCGACACGATCTTCTGCTGGAGGGTGCGGATCAGCTCCAGGCCGGTCCGGTCGCCGACGTGCGCCAGGCGGGGGTACTCGTGGCCGCCGAAGTTGCGCTGCGAGATCTTCCCGTCCTTGGTGCGGTCGAAGAGCGCACCGTACGTCTCCAGCTCCCAGATCCGCTGCGGCGACTCCTTCGCGTGCAGCTCGGCCATCCGGAAGTTGTTGAGGAACTTGCCGCCGCGCATCGTGTCGCGGAAGTGCACCTGCCAGTTGTCCCGGCTGTTCACGTTCCCCATCGCGGCGGCGGCGCCGCCCTCGGCCATCACCGTGTGCGCCTTGCCGAAGAGCGACTTGGAGATGATCGCGGTCTTCTTGCCGGCGAGGCGGGCCTCGATCGCCGCGCGCAGGCCGGCGCCGCCGGCCCCGATCACGACGACGTCGTAGTGGTGTCGTTCGATTCGCGTGGTGTTGGTCATGTCAGGGGCCCTCTAGTTGATGAACCGCAGGTCGTTGAACCAGCCGGCCGCGACCGCCATGACGTAGAAGTCCGTCAGGGCCAGCGTGCCGAGGGTGATCCAGGCGAGCTGCATGTGCCGGACGTTCAGGGCGGAGACGAAGGTCCAGGCCCGGTAGCGCACCGGGTGCTTGGAGAAGTGCTTCAGCCGCCCGCCGATGATGTGCCGGCACGAGTGGCAGGAGATCGTGTACGCCCACAGCATCACCACGTTGCCGAGCAGGATGATGTTGCCCAGCCCGAACCCGAAGCCCTTGGGGGAGTGGAAGGCCAGGATCGCGTCCCAGGTGTTGATCAGCGAGATGATCGCGGCGGCGTAGAAGAAGTAGCGGTGCAGGTTCTGGCCGAGCAGCGGGAACCGGGTCTCGCCGCTGTAGGCCTGGTGCCCGTCGGGGACCGCGCAGGCGGGCGGCGACAGCCAGAACGACCGGTAGTAGGCCTTGCGGTAGTAGTAGCAGGTGAGCCGGAACAGCAGCAGGAACGGCAGCGTGAGCGCCGCGTCCGGGATGATCCACCAGCCGGGCAGGAACCGTCCGAAGTGCGCGGCGCCCTCGACGCACCGGTCGGTCACGCAGGGGGAGTAGAACGGGGTGAGGTAGTGGAAGTCCTCGACCCAGTACCACTTGTGCATGAAGACCCGGACCGTCGCGTACGCCACCCAGGCGCCGAGCCCGATCACGGTGATCAGCGGGGCGAGCCACCAGCGGTCGGTACGCAACGTCTTCGCCGCGATGGCGGCGCGCGCCCGCGCTCCCCGCGGCCTCGTTGCCGTTGATGTCATTAGAGTCGTCTCCCTGACAGGACCCTCACGGGCGGATCAAGTTCCGGTCGGCACGCGGACCGGCGAACCCGCACCCGCTTGCCACGTCATGCGCACACCAACGACCGCGCCGGCGATACGGCGCAGCTAAGTGACACACGTTACGCCGATCTTCGCGAGCCGTCCGCGCAAGGCAGTGTCCCGTGTGTCCCGGCCGGTGGAAAGCCCTGAACAATGATCGATGTCCGGATGTTAAGAACCTCACCGGACGCCTGTCCCGCGTACGGCAGCGAACCACCCGGTAGCGTCGCCCGCCCGGGGGCGGCTCAGCCGGAGGCGCCGCCGGTGAAGTTCCACGAGGCGAGCCGCAGCGGCGGCGCCTCCCACCACACCCCATCCGTCCGGTCCGGCTGGCGAACGGCCTGCCGGCCGATTCCGAGCACCGCACCCGGGCCGAGCGCGCGGGGGTAGGACTCGGTGAAGCGCAGGTCGCGGACCGCCCGGGTCACCACGCCGTCCTCGACCAGCCAGACGCCGTTGCGGGTCAGGCCGGTGAGGACCAGGCTCTTCGGATCGAGCACCCGGGTGTACCAGAGGTCGCTGACCAGCAACCCCCGCCCTACGCGCCCGACGAGCGCGGCGGTGTCGGCGTCGACCACCTCCGCCGCGGCGCCGCCCACCGTCGTGCCCGGCGCGCCGTCGGACGCCGCGCCGCTCGGCGTCGCGGTGGCCGGTCCGTCGCCGGCGCCGGCCGTAGCGGCGGGGCACAGGCGCAGGTTGCGGGCCATCGGCCCCCAGGTGGCGGCGGTCGGCGACGCGTGCCCGGTCGAGGTCGCGCCGTCCTCGGCGGCGCTACGCCGGTCGTGCGCCACCGCCCGCGTGGTGCCCGCCTCGACCAGGGTCAGCGCCCGCCGGGGCGTGCCCTCCACGTCGAACGGCAGCCCGGAGCCGGCGAGCGGGTCGTCGACCAGCGTGACCGCCGCGTCGAACTGTTGCGCCCCCGGCTCGGCGAAGGACTGCCGCTCGGCGTACCGCTTGCCGTTGAAGCCGTACCAGGAGAGGTTCTGGAGCAGGTCGGCGACCGCGGCCGGCTCCAGCACGACCTCGTAGCGGCCGGGCGGCAGCTCCACCGGGTCGGCCGCCGCGCGCGCCCTGGCCGCGGCCCGGGCGCCGAGCGCGGCACCGTCGAGATCGGTCAGCCGGTCGGCGCAGAGCCGGGCGACACCGTCGGAGCCGCCCGTGCGGGCGATGCCGTCCATCGCCGCCTCGACGGCGCGGCCCGACGCCGTGTGCCCGGCCGAGTTGGCGAACGCCGAGGACCGGTGCGCCGTGCGGCAGTAGCCGGCCGTCTCCAGCCCGCCGGCCGCCGCCACGAAGGCGCGCACCCGCTCGGCCCGCTCGTCGGGCTCGGCGTGCGCGGTGGCCTCGTCGACGGCCGGGGCGGCCGGCGTCGGCGTCGGCGGGGTGAGCCCGGGCCAGGCCGGGTCGGGCGGGCAGAGCCGCGCGGCGGCGAGGGTGCGCTCCACCAGCGCGCGCAGCCCCTCGGCGGTGACCACGCTGCCGTTGCCCGCGGCGGTCCGTCCGTCGACATGCAGCCGTAGCCGGACGCCGACGCCGGACTCGGCCACGTTCTGGTGGATGTAGGAGTTGGCGAACCGGGTCAGCGCCAGGTCGGCCCGGGTGACCACGGCCTCGGCCTGCGCGTCGGGCCCACCGAGCCGGCGGACCAGCTCCACCACCTGACCGGCGATCTCCAGCTCGCTCATGCCGCATCCCCTCGCTCGCTCGGCGCGCCATCCTCGTGCGTCGCCGCGGGACCCGCCCCCTGCGCTCGCTCGTTCCTCGCGCTCACGCGCGGACCCCCACC
This sequence comes from Micromonospora sp. NPDC023644, assembly GCF_040640115.1. NCBI lineage: Bacteria > Bacillati > Actinomycetota > Actinomycetes > Micromonosporales > Micromonosporaceae > Micromonospora > Micromonospora sp. NPDC023644. The sequence continues at coordinate 98,414 of NZ_JBFABA010000001.1, forward strand.
CGGACGTTGCGGAAGCGGGCCGGCGCGGCCGGGTGGCCGGTGTGGCCGGTCTGCCCCGGCTGGCCCTTGCCGCAGTTCGGGGTGCCCCAGGCGACGGTCTCGGAGGAGAGCATGTCCATGGAGCGCCAGAAGAGCGGCCCGATGCCGGTGTAGGTGGGGTTGCGCAGCATCCGCCCCCGCCGGCCCCTCTTCACCTCCCAGCCGATCTCGCAGCCGAACTGGAAGTTGAGCCGCTTGTCGTCGATGGACCAGGACCGGTTGACGTCCATCAGCACCCCGTCGTCGGTGGCGGCGACGATCTCCTCCAGGGTGTGCGGGCCGGGCTCGAGGCCCACGTTGGTCATCCGCACCATCGGCAGCCGGGCCCAGCCGTCGGCGCGTACGCTCCCGCCGTGGTCCAGGCCGGCGACGGCGGCCGAGTCGCGGCCGGCGAGCACGCCCACCCAGCGCCCCTCGCGCACCGCGTCCCGGCGGACGGCGGGGGAGCCCTCGTCGTCGAAGCCGAAGCTGCCCAGCGCGCCGGGGATGGTCGGGTCGATGGTGACGTTCATCAGCTCGGAGCCGTAGCGCAGCGAGCCGAGCCGGGACAGGTCCAACCAGGAGGTGCCGGCGAAGGCGGCCTCCCAGCCCAGGATCCGGTCCAGCTCGATCGCGTGCCCGACCGACTCGTGGATCTGGAGGGCCAGCTGCTCGCCGCCGAGGATCAGGTCGGTCTCGCCGGCGGGGCAGGACGGCGCGGTGAGCAGCGCCCGGGACTCCTCGGCGATCCGGGCCGCGTGCGCGGCCAGGTCGAGCGACTCGACCAGCTCCCAGCCGGTGGTGCCGTACTGGCCGCGGTAGCTGGGGTAGGAGCGGCGCTGGGTCTCGCCGTCGCCGACGGAGGTGGCGGAGATGCCGCCGCCGCACTCCCGGATCCGCTGGTCGATCCGGTGCCCCTCGCTGGAGACGAACCACTTGGCCGTGTCCCAGACCTGGTAGAGGCCCTCGGCCACGTCGGCGCCGTGCTCGGCCATGGCGCGGGTCGCCCCGACCAGCAGGTCGCCCTTGGTGGAGAGCGGCACGCCGAGCGGATCGACCGCGCAGGGGGACACCCAGCTCGCGGTGACCGCCTCGACCGGCACCAGGTCGATCGGCGGCCCCGGCACCCGCGCGCTCGCGGCGGCGATCCGCGCGGCGCGCCGGCCGGCCTCGCGGGCGGCGGCGTCCGACAGGTCCGGTACGGCGTGGAAGCCCCAGCCCGACCCGACCAGTGCCCGGACGCCCAGCCCGATGCTCTCGTCCTGGGTCAGCTCCTCGATGTCGCCGTTGCGGGCGGCCATCGACTCGTAGCGGCGGTGCATCACCCGCGCGTCGGCGTAACGGGCCCCCGCGTCGAGCGCGGCCTGCACCGCGGCGGTCGCCGCGTCGAACTCGGTCACGACGGCACCGCCGGACCGCGTCGATGATTCGCTCGCTGGTGCTCGCTCATGCGCCCGACCCTAGGCGAGCACACCGACATCCGTCAGGCGAGCAGATCCGCCGGCCGGATCGTGGCCCGCACCGGCTCGGTCAGCTCGAGGACCTCACCGGCCTTGGTCACCGATCGCTCGACGTAGTGCCCGCCCCGCCGCTGGTGGACGTGCACGGTCAGCGTCTCCTGTTCCACCAGGAGATACCACTCGATGCCGGCCGCCGCGTAGTAGTGCATCTTGAGCACCTTGTCGGTGGCCGCGTTGCCCGGCGAGATGATCTCGCAGACCAGCTTCACGTCGGCCGCCTCGATCCAGGGGTCGTCGAGGTCGATCGGGGCCGTGACGACGAGGTCGGGAACGGGGATGCGACCCGGCCGGAGCCGGACGTTCACCGCTTCCAGCAGCTCCAGCCCGAGGGCTTCGGCGGCGGGTTCGAGAAGGTTGCCCAGCCTGCGTGAGATGCGCTGGTGCCGGGGTGTGGGGGCTGGGGTCACGTGGAGGCTCCCGTCGAAGAGTTCGACGCGCTGCTGCGTCTCGCCGAGGGCGAGGTACTCCTCTTCGCTCCACGGGCCGTCGTGGCCGAACACCGCCGCGGTCATCGTCACCTCCACCTCGTGCCGGGGGACATCCTTCCGGGACTGCCGCGCCCATCGTCGCACCCGCTGTCCGGGTGCGGCAGGTCAACGCCGGTGAATGCCGAGGTGAGGGGTGTTCAGGCCCGTTGCAGAGTCGTTACGCTGTGGCCCGCTGACAGTCCCCGGCTATGTAGCTTATTTTCACCCTCAGTGCTTTCCTGTAAGTTCTCTTCGTCACTGAGGGAGGCGGTCGTGGACAGGCCGGAGTCGGCGCCGTCCGGGAAACCGGACCGCCCCAGCGTGCCGGAGCAGCGCTCCGGCCAGGACCCCTACCTGCGGGTGAGCGACCTGCGGGTCCGTTTCGACACCGAGGACGGCGTGGTGCGCGCCGTCGACGGGGTGTCGTTCGAGGTGGCGCGCGGGCGCACCCTCGGCATCGTCGGCGAGTCCGGTTCCGGCAAGAGCGTCACCTCGCTGGCCATCCTCGGCCTGCACAACGCCAAGCGGACCAGCATCACCGGGGAGATCTCCCTCGGCGGCCGCCAGCTGGTCGGCCTGCCGGACGAGGAGGTACGCCGGCTGCGCGGCCGGGACATGGCGATGATCTTCCAGGACCCGCTGTCCGCGCTGCACCCGTACTACACGGTGGGCAAGCAGATCGCCGAGGCGTACCGGGTGCACCACCCGAAGGCCGGCAAGCGCGAGGTGCGGCAGCGCGCGGTGGACATGCTGGGCCGGGTCGGCATTCCGCAGCCGGCCCGCCGCTTCGACCAGTACCCGCACGAGTTCTCCGGGGGCATGCGGCAGCGGGCGATGATCGCGATGGCGCTGGTCAACGATCCGGACCTGGTGATCGCCGACGAGCCGACCACCGCGCTGGACGTGACGGTGCAGGCGCAGATCCTCGACCTGCTGGCCGACCTCCAGGCCGAGTTCCACTCCGCGATCATCCTGATCACCCACGACCTGGGTGTGGTCAGCCAGGTCGCCGACGAGGTGCTGGTCATGTACGGCGGGCGGGCCGTCGAGCACGGCAGCGTCGAGCAGGTGCTCCGCCGGCCGCAGCACCCGTACACCTGGGGTCTGCTCTCCAGCGTGCCCTCGCTGCACGGCGACGCGGACGCGGACCTGGTGCCGATCAAGGGCAACCCGCCCAGCCTGATCAACCTGCCGTCCGGTTGCGCCTTCCACCCGCGCTGCCGGTACGCAGGCCGCAACGGCGACCGGTCCCGCACGGAGGTCCCCGAGCTGCGCCCGGCGGGCGCGCCCGGCCACCTGGTGGCCTGCCACCTCTCCGCCGACGACCGGACGCTGCTGTACGCGGAGGACATCGCCCAGGTGGGAGTGGCCCGATGAGTAGTGCCCAGGCGGACACGGCGCCGGTGCGACCGGTCGAGACCGGGGAGCCGCTGCTGCGGGTGCGCGGGCTGGCCAAGCACTTCCCGGTGCGCAACGGCCTGCGGCGCACCGGACTGGTCCGGGCCGTGGACGGGCTGGACTTCGACGTGCGGCCGGGCGAGACGCTCGGCCTGGTGGGCGAGTCCGGCTGCGGCAAGACGACCACCGGGCGGATGCTGGTCCGGCTGCTGGAGCCCAGCGCGGGGAGCATCGAGTTCGCCGGGCGGGACATCACCCACGCCGGGCGCCGGGAGTTGCGTCCGCTGCGGCAGGACCTCCAGATCATCTTCCAGGACCCGTACGCCTCGCTGAACCCCCGACACACGGTCGGCCGGATCATCGCGATGCCGTTGCAGGTCAACGGGATCGACCCGCCGGGCGGGGTGAAGAAGCGGGTGCAGGAGCTGCTGGAGCTGGTCGGGCTCAATCCGGAGCACTACAACCGGTACCCGCACGAGTTCTCCGGCGGCCAGCGGCAGCGCATCGGCATCGCCCGGGCGCTGGCCCTGCGGCCGAAGCTGATCGTCGCCGACGAACCGGTCTCCGCCCTGGACGTGTCGATCCAGGCGCAGGTGGTCAACCTGCTCCGCGACCTGCAACGCGACCTGGGCCTGGCGTTCGTCTTCATCGCCCACGACCTGGCCGTGGTGCGGCACTTCTGTCAGCGGGTCGCCGTCATGTACCTCGGCAAGATCGTCGAGATTGGCGACCGGGACGACATCTACGAGCGCCCGCAGCACCCGTACACCAGGGCGCTGCTCTCGGCGATCCCGGACGTGACCAAGCTCGGCCCGGCCGGCCGGATCCGGCTGGCCGGCGACGTGCCCACCCCGCTCAACCCGCCGTCGGGCTGCCGGTTCCGCACCCGCTGCTGGAAGGCGCAGGACATCTGCGCGACGGAGGAGCCGGCGTTGGTGCCCCGCGAAGGCGGCGGCCAGGCCGCGGCCTGCCACTTCCCGGAGCAGGGGCCGGTCGAGGCGGGTCCGGCCGTCGGAGCGGTGGGCGCGGACCCGCCCGTCGGGCCGGGAACGGCCGGCGCGGGCGTCGAGGAGGTGTCGAGATGAGCATGTCCCCGGTGGAGGGCGTGGCGCTGGTCGAGATCGAGTCGGGCGGCGACGCCGACGCGCCGAAGGTGAAGGGCTTCGTCGGCCGCTCGCCCGGCCAGCTCGCCCTGATCCGGCTCCGCCGCGACCGGACGGCGGTGGTCAGCGGGGCGATGCTGGTCGTCTTCGTGCTGGTGGCGCTCTCCGCGCCGCTGATCGAGGCGCTCTACGGGATCAGCCCGCGCGACCAGTTCCAGAACAAGCTGGACGGCTTCGGCATGCCGCTGGGCTACGCCGGCGGCGTGTCGGGCGACCACTTCTTCGGGCTGGAGCCCAACCTCGGCCGGGACATCTTCATCCGGCTGATCTACGGCCTGCGCACCTCCCTGCTGATCGCCTTCGCGGCGGCGGTGATCACGGCGGTGCTCGGCATCGCGCTCGGCGCGCTCGCCGGCTACCTCGGCGGCTGGTTCGACACCGTGATCAACTGGATCACCGACCTGACCCTGGCCATGCCGTTCCTGGTCATCGCGCTGGCCCTGACCCCGACCCTGACGCTGCGCTTCTACGGCGAGCGGGACGCGGTCGACCCGGCCTTCGGGGTCGGGGTGCTGATCGCGGTCTTCGCGATCTTCGGTTGGACCAGCACCGCCCGGCTGGTCCGGGGACAGGTGATCGCGCTGCGCGAGCGGGAGTTCGTGGAGGCCGCCAAGGCCAGCGGCGCCGGCCTCGGGCACATGGTCTTCCGGCAGCTGCTGCCGAACATCTGGGCGCCGATCCTGGTGTCGTTCTCGCTCGCGGTGCCGCAGTTCATCACCAGCGAGGCGGCGCTGTCGTTCATCGGCGTCGGGCTGACGGAGGAGACGCCGAGCTTCGGTCGGATGATCTACCAGAGCCTGGACTACCTCCAGACCGACCCGGCGTTCGTCTTCTTCCCCGGCATCACGATCTTCGCGCTCGTGTTCGCGTTCAACCTCTTCGGCGACGCGCTGCGCGACGCGCTCGACCCGAAGTCGTCCCGGTAGGGGTGGTCCGATGGCGCGCTTCCTGATCAAGCGGATCTTCTCCGCGGTGCTCACCCTCTTCGCGGTGAGCGTGCTGACCTTTCTGATGTTCTTCGCGCTGCCGCGCGACCCGGTCACCGGCATGTGCCCGAAGAACTGCAACCCCGAGCGGCTCGAGCGGGTCCGCGAGGAGCTGGGCCTGCGCGACCCGCTCATCACCCAGTACGCCGGCTACATGAAGGGCATCTTCACGGGCCGCGACCTGGGCAGCGCCCAGGGCGGCAGGTGCGACGCGCCCTGCCTGGGCTGGTCGTACGTCAACAACGAGGCGGTGCTGGACACCATCACCCGGGTGCTGCCGGTGACGCTGAGCATCGTGCTCCCGGCGGCCATCCTCTGGCTGCTGCTCGGGGTCGGCCTCGGCATGGTCTCGGCGCTGCGCCGGGGCACCTGGCTGGACCGCGCGGCGATCGGCTTCTCGCTGACCGGCGCCTCCCTGCAGCTCTACTTCGTCGGGGCGGTGCTGCTGCTGGTCTTCGTCTACAACCTGCGTTTGCTGCCGGTGCCGAGCTACACGTCGATGCTGGACAGTCCGGTGAAGTGGGCCAGCGGGCTGGTGCTCTCCTGGGTCGCCCTGGCCTTCCTCTTCGCCGCGATCTACGCCCGGCTGTCGAGGGCGCAGATGCTGGAGACGCTCTCGGAGGACTTCGTCCGCACCGCGCGGGCGAAGGGCCTGGCCAAACCCAAGGTGTACGGGCGGCACGCGCTGCGCGCCGCGATCACGCCCGTGGTCACCATCGCCGGTCTGGACGTCGGGGCGGCGCTGGGCGGCACGGTGATCACCGAGACCACGTTCGGCCTCCAGGGGCTGGGGCGCACCGCCGTCGAGGCGGTACGGGCCGGCGACCTGCCCACGATCATGGCCACCGTGCTCATCTCGGCGGTCTTCGTGGTCCTCGCCAACGTGCTGGTCGACCTGCTCTACGCCGCCATCGACCCCCGCGTACGGCTGGGCTGACCTGCCGTGCCGGCCGCCGGGCCGGAGCGGGACGTCCGTCGGCCGGACGGCGGTGAAATTTATCGACAACTGTTACACAACTTGTAGGTTTTCTTCTTTACGATCCTCGGGACGTCGGCGTTCACGCCGGTCACCTGGGTGGAGGAGGTAGGAGATGCGACCACGCGTAGCGGCCGCCGCAGGCGGCGCGATCGCACTGGTTGTGGCACTGGGTGCTTGCTCGGAGAACACGGGCGAGGGCACCACGGTGGACACCGAGCGGAAGCAGACCGGGGTCATCGCGACCGACCCGAAGGATTCCATGGGGCCGGCGGCGGAGGTGCCCGGCGCCCAGAAGGGTGGCACCTTCACCATCATCCGGGAGACCCCGATCTCCCACCTGGACCCGCAGCGGACGTACTCGTTCGCCGGCCTGATGACGTCGCCCCTGTTCTCCCGCTACCTGACCACGTGGAAGGACGACGGCAAGGGCGGCCTGGTCCTCGTCGGCGACCTGGCCGAGACGCCGGGCACCAACGTCAACAACGACTGCAAGGTCTGGGAATTCAAGGTCAAGGACGGCGTCAAGTTCGAGGACGGCCGGCCGATCACCTCGAAGGAGATCGCATACGGCATCGCCCGCTCCTTCGACCCGGACCTCTCCGGCGGTCCGACCTACATCCAGGAGTGGCTGGCCGACAGCCCGCAGTTCGACACCAAGTGGGACTTCAAGAAGAACAAGACCTCGCTGCCGCCGGGCCTGACCACCCCGGACGCGAAGACCCTGCGCTTCGAGTTCGCCAAGCCCCGCTGTGACCTGCCGTTCGCGGTCTCGCTGCCGACCACCGCGCCGCTGCCGGCCGACAAGGACACCGGCGTCAACCTGGACCACGCGCCGTTCTCGTCCGGTCCCTACAAGATCGCGAAGAACCAGGTCGGCGTGCAGATCACGCTGGACCGCAACCCGCACTGGGACGCGAACACGGACCCGGTGCGGCACCAGTACCCGGACCAGTTCGTCTGGAGCTTCGGCCCGACCGCCGACGCCGCGAACAACCGGGTGATCGCGGACAACGGCGCCGACCAGAGCGCCATCGCCTTCAACTACGTGCCCGGCTCGCTGGTCGCCAAGGTCGCCAACGACCCGGCGCTGAAGCAGCGCAGCATCCTCTCCCCGACGCCGAGCTCCAACCAGCTCGTCATCAACAACCAGCGGGTGAAGGACCTGAAGGTCCGCCAGGCGCTGAACTACGCCATCGACCGGGAGGGCCTGATCAAGTCCGTCGGCGGGCAGACCGTCGCCTCCCCGCTGACCACGCTCATGCCGCCGTCCACGATCGGCTACAAGGCGTTCGACGCCTACCCGGCCGGCGCCAACGGCAACGTCGACAAGGCCAAGGAGCTGCTCGGCGGCCAGACGCCGGAGCTGGTCCTCGGCGTCGCCGACAACACGTCCGAGCAGCAGATGGCCACCCAGCTCAAGGGCAACCTGGAGCGGGCCGGCTTCAAGATCACCGTCCGGAACATCCCGGACGACTCGAAGCTCGACGAGGTCAAGAAGAAGGACAACCCCTGGGACCTGTACATCGGTAACTGGGCGGCGGACTGGCCGAGCGGCGCCTCGATCCTGCCGGTGCTCTACGACGGCCGCACCATCAAGGCCGAGGGCAACAGCAACAGCGCGTTCTTCAACGACCCGGCGATCAACGCCGAGTTCGACCGGATCCTGGCCCTGCCGCCGACCGAGCAGGGCCCGGAGTGGGCCAAGCTCGACGAGCGGATCATGAAGGAGCACGCGCCGGTGGTGCCGCTCTACGTCGACGTGGCCTACCTCGTGCACGGCTCCAAGGCCGGTGGGGTCTTCATCTCCAGCGTCTTCGGCTACCCGTCGTTCGTGAACGCGTTCGTCAAGCAGTAACCGCACCGCACCTGGGGGCCCCGGTCGACGACGTCGTCGACCGGGGCCTCGTGCGTCCGCCGCCGCGCCTGGTTATCCGACGCGCGTTGCTATCCGAGGTGGCGGCGGACGAAGTCGAGTTCGAGCCTGAGCAGGCGCTCGGCGGTGCCCCCGGCGGCCATGTGGGTCGCCCCGGTCAGCGGGAGCACGGAGTGCGGCCGGCCGGTCGCCAGCAGCGCCGCGGAGAGCCGCAGCGTGTGCGCGGCCACCACGTTGTCGTCGACCAGACCGTGCACCAGCAGCAGCGGCCGGGCCTCGTCCGGCCGCTGCACCGGCTCGCCGGCCAGCTCCACCAGCGAGTGGTGCGCGTAGATGTCCGTGCCGTCGTCCGGCAGGCCCAGGTAGCGCTCCGTGTAGGCCGTGTCGTACAGCGCCCAGTCGGTGACCGGCGCCCCGACGATGCCGCACCGGAACAGCTCCGGGTGCCGCAGCACCGCCAGCCCGGCCAACCAGCCGCCGAACGACCAGCCGCGCACCGCCACCCGGTCCAGGTCCAGGTCGGGGTGCTTGCCGGCCAACGCGGTGAGCGCGTCCACCTGGTCGAGCAGGACGACGTCGGCCACCCGCCGGTGGATCGCCTTCTCGAAGGAGGGGGCCACACCCGGCGTGCCGCGGTTGTCGATGGTGACGACCGCGAAGCCGGCGTCGGCCCACCACTGCCGCTCCAGCCACGCCGCGCGGGCCGCGAGCACCTCCTGGTGCCCCGGCCCGCCGTAGACGTCCAGCAGCACCGGCAGCCGCCGGCCGGTGACGTGGTTGTCCGGGTAGAGCACGGCCGTCGGCAGCCGCCGGTCGGTGACCCGCTCCAGCAGCGGCAGCGGCGCGTACGGCGGGGTGGCGGCGAGCGAGCGCAGCACGGCGACCTCGTGCTCGCCCCGCCACACCGTCCACCGGGTGCCCGCGTGGTCGAGCGTGGCGCTCCCCACCACCAGCACGTCCCCGCCCACGGCGGCGGTGTGCCAGCCCGGGTCGGTGGTGATCCGGCGGGCGTCGACGCCACCGCCGATGGTGGTGCGCACCCGGAACAGGTGCCGCTCGCTCGGCTCCCCGTCGCTCGCCTCCACCAGCAGGTCGGCCGGGCCGCTGCCGCCGGGCAGCCGCCCCACCACCCGCCGCACGTAGAGCGACGGCGGGGTGAGCAGGGTGCCGTCGGCGAAGAGGCAGCGGGCGTCGTACCCGTCGTGGGCGAGCTCGCCGCCGACGAGCACCCGGCCGTCCGGCAGGTGCGCCGGGGTGCCGGGGATCGGCTCCACCCAGCGCGGATCGGCCAGCTCGGCGTGCACCTGGGTCTCGCCGGTGCGCGGGTCGACGGCGAGCACCAGGCCGTGCTGCTGGGAACGGCGCAGCACGGTGATCAGCGGCCCCCCGTCGGCCCAGTGCACGGCGGTCAGGTACGGGTAGGTCTCCCGGTCCCAGTGCACGTCGACCCAGCCGTCGTCGAGGTCCAGCAGGTGCAGGCTGACCTCGGCGTTCGCGCTGCCCGCCCGGGGGTACGCGACCGTGGTCGGCGGGCTCGCCGGGTCGGCCGGGTCGTGCAGGTGCCAGCGCTGGACCCGGGACTCGTCCACCCGGGCGGCCAGCACCGAACGGCCGTCCGGCGCCCACCAGTAGCCGCGGAACCGGTGGAACTCCTCGGCCGCGATGTGCTCGGCCAGCCCCCAGGTGACCCCGGAGTCCTCGCCGGCCAGCAGGGTGTCCGTGCCGTCGTGCTCGACCACCCGCAGCTGCCCCCGGCGCACCCCCTCGGCGGCGTCGGTGACGTAGGCCAGGCGCTGCCCGGTGGGGTCGGGCCGGGGGTCGAGCACCGGGCCGACGGTGGCCACCTCGACCACGTCGCCGTGCACCAGGTCGGCCCGGAACAGCCGCCCGGCCAGCGCGAAGACCGCCACCCGCCCGGCGCCGTCCAGCGCGTACGAGCCGATGCCGGAGGCGCTCAGCCGCAGCCGCTCGCGCAGCGCGCGCTCGCCCGGGCTCAGCGCGTCGGCGTCGGCGTCGGCCCCGAGCAGCGCCGCCGGGTCGGCGACCAGCCGCTCCTCGCCGGTCTCCACGTCGAGCAGCCAGAGCGCGTCGGCCGGGTCCTCCGGGCCGGCCGAGCGCAGGAAGACCACCCGGGAGCCGTCGTCGGCCACGGTGACCGCCCGCGGCGCCCCGCGGCTGAACCGGCGGGTGCGGGCGGCCAGCTCCGGAAAGTCCACAGCCCCGATCGTAGAGCGGCGACCGGGGGTGATGTGGCCGACCTGCGCGGACGCGTCAGGGCCGGCGGAGGGGAACCGCCGGATAGAGTGACCGGCGTGACGACGCTGCCTGACCGCCGCCTCCTGCTGGTCCACGCGCACCCCGACGACGAGTCCATCGGCACCGGCTCGACGATGGCGCACTACGCCGCCGCCGGCGCCCACGTCACCCTGGTGACCTGCACCCTCGGCGAGGAGGGCGAGATCCACGTGCCGGCGCTGGCCCAGCTCGCCGCGGCCGAGGCCGACCAGCTCGGCGGCTGGCGGATCGCCGAGCTGAACGCCGCCTGCGACGCGCTCGGCGTCACCGACCACCGCTTCCTCGGCGGCGCCGGCCGCTACCGCGACTCCGGCATGATGGGCCTCGCCACGAACGAGCACCCCCGCGCCTTCTGGCAGGCCGACCTCGACGAGGCCGCCGGGCACCTGTTGGAGATCATGCGGGAGGTACGCCCGCAGGTCATGGTCACGTACGACGACAACGGCTTCTACGGCCACCCGGACCACATCCAGGCGCACCGGGTGGCGATGCGCGCGCACGAGCTGGCCGGCGCGGAGGGCTTCGCCCCGGCGAAGGTCTACTGGACCGCGATGCCGCTCAGCGTGCTGGAGGCCGGCCTGACCCACTTCGCCGAGTCGACGGACAACCCCTTCGCCGGCATCCAGGACATCTCGGAACTGCCCTTCGGCACGCCGGACGCGCAGATCGCCGCCCGGATCGACGCCACCGACCAGCACGCCGCCAAGGAGGCGGCGATGCGCGCGCACGCCACCCAGATCCCCGACGCCTCCTGGCTCTACACGATCGCCGGCAACTTCGGCAGCGAGTTCATGGGCGTGGAGTACTACACCCTCGCGGTGGGGGAGCGGGGACCGGGCAGCGGCCCGTACGGCTGGGAGGACGACCTCTTCGCCGGGCTCGACGTCGCCGACGGCCCGGGCCGGTCCCCGGTCGCGGCGGCCGGCCTCCGGTGACCCTGCCCGTCGCGTCGATGTCGGCCGCCCCGGAGCAGATCGCCCCGCCACCGTCCGGACGGTCCCGGCGGCTGCTCGACCTCGCCCTGCGGGTGGCCGGCGGGCTGGTCGCCGTCCTCGCCGGGACGCTCACCGCGATCCTGGAGCTGCTGCTGGCCACGCTCCGGGTCGGCGGGCAGCTGATCGGCGTCTCGGTGCTCGTCGCCATCGGCGCGAACATCGCGCTGAGCTGGTTCGCGCACGAGGCCGTCGGCCGCCGGTGGGCGGTGGCGCTGCCCGCGACGCCGTGGTTCGTCCTGATGGCGGTCGCGGCGGTCCGCACCGCCGAGGGGGACCTGCTCGTCACCGGCGACAACTGGGTCGGCCTGGCGATGATCGTGGCCGGCGCGATGACCTTCGCGGTGATGGGTTTCCGGCAGATCCTGGCGCCGCCACCCGTCCGGTCGGAGGACTGACGACACACCGGTCGCGGTGGTAGACATTCCTGCCAGGAAGCCCGCCACCGGAGCGGGCGGTACGGCGGGAGGCGTGCGATGAGTGAGCGGTGGCGCGCGATCGGGGTTCTCGCGGTCGCGCTGTTCGCGGTCAACGTGGTCGCCCGGCTGGTCACCCGGTTCGGCTTCGATGGCGACGAGACAGCCGCCGCCGACCGGGTGTCGCTGGGGATGTTCGTGGTGATCGGGCTGGTCCTGGCCGCGGTCGCCTTCGTCTGGGGGAAGCGTCGGCCCGTCGCCGCCTGGGGGGCGGACCTGGCCGCCGCGATCGGGATCGCGCTGCTGCTGACGGTGCTGGTCGGGCCGCTGCTGGTCGGCGACAACCCGTTCGGCGGGGGCGCGGGCACCTTCTTCGCCCAGATCTGGCTCTACCTCGCGGCGGCCGGCGTCGGGGTGCTGCTCGGCTACCTGCTCCTCACGGCGCTCGGCCTGGACCACCGCTCGCAGTCGCTCAAGCGGTACGCCGAGCTGAGGGCCACCAAGCCCCGCCGCGTCGTCCGCCGCTGACCCGACCCCGCCGGACCGGGTTTCAGGCCGGCGCCGTGCGGGTGAGGTACGTGTGGTGGGTGGTGAAGCCGAGGCTGCGGTAGAGGGCCACGGCCGGCGTGTTGCGCTGCTCGACCTGGAGGAAGGCGTGCGAGGCGCCGGTCGCCGCGCCCCAGTCGGCGAGCGCCCGGATGATCCGGCCCGCCAGGCCCTGCCGCCTCGCCTCGGGCAGCACCTCGACCAGGCTGAGCCCGAGCCAGCGCCCCTGCCCGGTGACCGTGCCCCGGCCGATGGCGAGCAGGGTGCCGCCGGCGTACACGTGGGCGAAGCGGACCTGGTCCACGGCGGTGAGCACGTGCCGGGCGGCGTCCGGCAGGCCGCCCTTGCGGCCGGCGGCGACGGCGAGCCAGTCGTCCGACGGGCCGGCGGCCAGCTCGACCGGCGGTGCTCCGGCGGGCTCCGGCGCGGCCGGCGGCAGCCCCGCCAGCGGCACGGTCTGCACCAGCACGGGCGGCCGGCCGCCCCAGCCACGGGCGTCCAGCTCCGCGCCGACCGGGGCGGCGAGCGGCAGCGGGGTGTTGACCATCGGCGGCTGGCCGAGGTCGGCGTACCAGCGCTCCACCGCGTCGAGGGCGGCGGGCAGGGGCCGGTCCGGGTCGCCCACGGGCAGCGCCGAGTTGGCCCGGCCGGTCCAGCCGTCGGCGGCGCGCAGCCGCCAGTCGCCGAGCCGCCCCTGGACGGCGGCGGGCCAGGCCTCGTCGGCGGCCAGTTCCAGCTCGACCACCGCCGCGGCGGTGGGCCGGCGCGTCGGCGGCACCCGCTTGGCCCGGTGCACCTCGGCCATCGGGACCCGGAGCCGGCCCTGCGCGGTGGCGAGTGTGAGATGGGTATCGCTCAGCTCGACCAGTTCGCCGAGGGCGTCCGAGAAGAGCGGCCGACCTTCGCGAATCCCCACGATTCGGCGGACCACGATCCGGTGTCCCACATCCTGCTGTCGGAGCACGATCGACCCCCTCCCCGGCGAGATACTAGGCTCTTACCGTCGCGGGTGATCGCGGCGTGTCTTGCGGAGGAGAAGACCGGTGACCTACATCATCGCCGAACCGTGCGTGGATGTGCTCGACAAGGCTTGCATCGAGGAATGCCCGGTCGACTGCATTTACGAGGGCAACCGGATGCTCTACATCCACCCCGACGAGTGCGTCGACTGCGGTGCGTGTGAGCCGGTCTGCCCCGTCGAGGCGATCTTCTACGAGGACGACGTCCCGGAGCAGTGGAAGGACTACACCGGCGCCAACTACGAGTTCTTCGAGGAGCTGGGTTCGCCCGGTGGCGCCTCGAAGATCGGCAAGGTGGAGAAGGACGCGACCTTCGTCGCCGCGCAGCCGCCGCGCGGCGAGGGCCACTGAACCGGCCCGCGCCGGTCTCGTCACGGCTGCCGGAGTTCACCTGGGACACCCTGGGCGCCGCGGCCGCACTGGCCGCGGCGCATCCCGAGGGCATGATCAACCTCTCCATGGGTACGCCGGTCGACCCGGTGCCCGAGGTGATCCGGCAGGCGCTGGCCGACGCGTCGAACGCGCCGGGCTACCCGCTGACCGCCGGCACCCCGGTGCTGCGCGAGGCGATCACGGCCTGGGTGGCACGGGCCTGCGGCACCGGCGTCGACGGCTTCGGCGTGCTGCCGACGATCGGCTCCAAGGAGCTGGTCGGCTGGCTGCCGACGCTGCTCGGGATCGGGCCCGGCGACGTCGTCGTGGTGCCGTCGATCGCCTACCCGACCTACGAGGACGGGGCCCGGCTCGCCGGCGCCACGGTGGTGCGCGCCGACTCGCTGACCGCCGTCGGCCCCACCTCCCGCGTGCGCCTGGTCTGGGTCAACTCGCCGGGCAACCCGACGGGCCGGGTGCTGCCGGCGGCACACCTGCGCAAGGTGGTCGACTGGGCCCGGGAGCGCGGCGCGGTGGTCGCCAGCGACGAGTGCTACCTGCCGCTGGGCTGGTCCGCCGAACCCGTCTCGGTGCTCTCGCCCGAGGTCTGCGGCGGCTCGTACGACGGCGTGCTGGCCGTGCACTCGCTCTCCAAGCGGTCCAACCTGGCCGGCTACCGGGCGGGATTTGTGGCGGGCGACCCGGCGCTGGTGGCGGAGCTGCTCAAGGTCCGCAAGCACGCCGGGATGATCGTGCCGGCGCCGGTGCAGGCGGCGATGGTGGCCGCGCTGCGCGACGAGCGGCACGCCGACGAGCAACGGGAGCGCTACCGCGCCCGGCGGGACGCCCTGCACGCCGCGTTCACCGGCGCCGGCTTCACCGTCGAGCACTCGGAGGCCGGGCTCTACCTCTGGCTGACCCGGGGCGAGGACTGCTGGGAGACGGTCGACTGGCTGGCCCGGCGGGGCATCCTGGCCGCGGCGGGCGTCTTCTACGGCCCGGGTGGCCGGCAGCACGTCCGGGTGGCGCTGACCGAGTCCGACGAGCACGTGGCGGCGGTCGCCGGCCGGCTGAGCGCCTGAGCGACCGCCGAGCGGGCGACTGTCGTGCCGGCCGGCGTACCGATGCGCTCCGATTGATCGGGGGCCGCCGATCCGGCCCTCGGGCGATAGTCTGCACCCGCGGGCGTGCGCAGGGCCGGTCCCGTGCGCGACCGTGCCGGCCGGCG
The DNA here is from genome assembly GCF_040640115.1 of Micromonospora sp. NPDC023644. NCBI lineage: Bacteria > Bacillati > Actinomycetota > Actinomycetes > Micromonosporales > Micromonosporaceae > Micromonospora > Micromonospora sp. NPDC023644. Next base: position 113,686 of record NZ_JBFABA010000001.1, read on the forward strand.
GGTCGAGGCATGGGGAGTGGGCGGTGGACGATGGCGCTGAGCGGAGCCCCGGTGGGCGGCCGGTGATCGGGTTCCTCGGGCCCGAGGGCACCTTCACCCACCAGGGGGCGCGACTCCTGCACGGAACGACCGCCGACCTGCGGGCCGACGAAAGCATTCCGGCCGTGGTCGCCGGGGTGGCCGAGGGCCGCTACGACTTCGGCGTCGTCCCCATCGAGAACACGGTCGAGGGCATCGTGACGGCGAGCCTGGACGGGATCGTCTTCCGCGCCGACCCGGTGCTGATCATGCGTGAGGCGTCCGTCCGCATCACCTTCGACGCGTACGTCTCGGCCGCGGCCGACTCCCCGCCCACGGCGATCGGCAGTCACCCGCACGGGCTCGCCCAGTGCGCGCGCTACGTCAGGCGGTCCGGCCTGCCGGTCGAGCACTTCCCGAGCACCGCCGCCGCGGTCCGGGTCGCCGCTGAGCGACCGGGGCTGGTCGCCATCGGCGCCCCCGGCCTCGACGAGGCGTACCCGGTGCGGGTCCTCGACCGCGCGGTCGAGGACCACCCCGGGGCGTACACCCGCTTCGTCTGCCTCGGTCTGGCCGGCGGGCCGGAGCCGCCGGTCGCGCAGGCCGCCGGGCTGACCTGGAAGACGACCGTCGCGCTGACCCCGGGCTGGTCCCGCCCGGGAGTGCTCGCCGAGCTCTGCACGCAGTTCGCCGACCGGGGAATCGACATCGTCTCGTTGGCTTCCCGGCCGCTGCCCGGCTTCGCCGGACGGTACGTCTTCGTCGTCACGGTCGACCACGACCGCCGCTCGGCCGGCCTCGCCCGGGCGATCCGGAGCCTCATGCACCAGGGCATCCGGGTGAAGCACCTGGGCAGCTACCTCTCCGACCACGCCACCGCCGGCGTGGACGCCCGCCGGGCGCTGGTGCCGCCGCCGGGCAGCCTCGGGCTGGCCCACCTCGACCAGATCACGCAGGTCTTCCCCGGCAGCGTGCGGGCGGTCTGACGTGCGCTACCTCCACCCCCTGCTGCGGGACCGCAACATCGACGGGGTACGGCAGGCGTCCCTGGCCACAGCCGCCGTGATCTTCGGCGTGCTCAACGTGGTCGTCCTGCAGAACGCCGACCTGCGGGACGTGCGGACCAAGGCGGCCACCGTGCTGCTCTCGGCGCTCAGCCTCGCCCTCCTCGCCGGCCTGATGCAGAGGCTGTTCCTGCTGATCTGGGCACATCCGGTGCTCGGCGAGTGGATCTACGAGTCGTCCTCGGGCAACTGGGGCCTGGCCCGCATCGACCTGCGCGGTGGCGAGTTGTCCTATTCAGTGCAGCTCTACCGGACGGAGCAGGACGCGCAGGCGGCGGTTCGGGGCGAGCCGGGCTTCGTCACCCGCTGCTTCGCCACGGTCTCCTCCGTCGGGGTGACGTACGAGAAGGGCCAGGTCGAGTTGATCTACAAGATCAGCGACGCACACGAGGACTACGCGACGCGCAGCGGCATGCTGACGCTCCGGCCGCTCCGCGCGGACGCGATGAAGGGGTACTGGAAAAGCGATATCCTCGGCGCCGAATCGAGTCGGGGTGTCCTCGACATGTACCGACCGAACCGCCGAGGTGCGTGATGGTGGACAGTCCCCGTGGGCGACCCCGGGTCGCCGTGGTGGGCACCGGCCTCATCGGCGGTTCGATCCTGCTCCGGCTGCACGAGGCGGGGCTGGACGTCGTCGGTTGGGACCCGGACCGGACCACCCGGGCGGCCGGGCGCGAACGCGGGGTGACCTTCCCCGAGGACCTGGGCGAGGCGGCCCGTGACCGCGACGTCGTGTTCCTCTGCGGCCCGCTGCCGAGCCTGCCGGAGACCCTGCTCACCGTCGCGAAACACGCCGGGGACGGCTGCGTCCTGACCGACGTGGGCAGCACGAAGGGTGCGGTGGCCGCCTTCGCCGTCGCCAACGGGTTGACCGACCGGTTCGTTCCGGGCCATCCGATGGCAGGCACAGAACGGTCCGGGCTCGCCGCCGCCGAGCCGGCGCTCTTTGAGGGGGCCGCGTGGGTGCTCTGCCCGGCGGCCGAGGGCATCCGGCCGTTCCGGATGCTGTCCGGCCTCATCGTGGACGTCTTTGCCGCCCGGGTGGTGCCGATGTCGCCGGCGGTGCACGACTCGGTGGTGGCGCTCTCGTCGCACATCCCCCACCTGCTCGCCGGCAGCCTCGCCGGCGCGGTGGCGGGGTCGGACGTCCGAGATGCCGTGCTGGGCCTCGCCGCAGGCAGCTTCCGCGACGGCACCCGGGTCGCCGGCACCCCGGCCAGGCGTACCGCCGACATGCTGTTCGACAACCGCGAGCAGGTGGTGCGACAGCTCGGCCAGGTCGGCGCGTTCCTCGACGGGCTGGCTTCCGCGTTGCGCGACCAGGACATCGACGCCCTGGTCGGTCTCTTCCAGCGGGCGCGGGACCTGCGCACCGCCCTTCTCGACCGTGACCTGCTCGCCCACCGGCGGGAGTTCCCCGCCGGCGGCGACCACCGCGCCGAGGTGGAATACCTGATGGAGCTGGGGGCCGCCGGCGGCTACCTCACCGGGTGCCGGGCCGATGGCGACCGGGTGGGCTACACCGGCCACCTCCCGGCGACGGCCGACGCGGCCTGAGCCCGGACAGGCCCGATGGGCACCGGGCCGCCGACCACACCGGTCGGCGGTGGTCCGGGACGGCGGGCGGACCGGTGGGAGCGCGGTTAGGGTGAGGGCATGGTGGACGGACCGGTGGTGGTGGTGCGCGGCGAGGCGTACCGGGAGGTCGCTCCGGAGATCGCCCGGTTCGCGGTGACCGCCAGGGCGCGCGACCGGGACCGGGAGGCCACGCTGACCCGGTTGGCCGAGCGGGCCGCCGCCGTCCGGGTGCTGCTCGACGGCGAGGGCCCCGGCATCGACCGGCGGGAGACCGGCGAGCTCCAGGTCAGGCCGGAGACCCGGCGCTCGGGTGAGCGGGTGGTGGCGTACAGCGGCAGCGTGACCACCACCGTGACGGTCAGCGACTTCACCGCCCTCGGCGAGCTGATGCTGCGCCTGGCCGACCAGGACCAGGTCGAGGTGGCCGGGCCGTGGTGGTCGCTGCGGCCGGGCAGCCCGGCCCATCGGGAGGCCCGGCACGCCGCGCTCGCCGACGCGCTGCTGCGCGCCCGCGAGTACGCGGAGGCGCTCGGCGCCCGGGTGACCGCCCTGATCGAGCTGGCCGACGCGGGCGCGGCGGAGCAGCCGATGATGAGCCGGATGGCGTACGCGATGGACGGCGCCGAGAGCAGCCCGCCGGAGCTGGAGCTCGACCCGCAGCCGCAGACCGTGCACGCCGCGGTGCAGGCGCGGTTCGCGATCAGCGAGCCGGTCCTCGGCTGATGGCCGGCGCCCGGGTCGTCGGGACCGACGAGCTGGTGGCACGGGCGCGGGCCCTCGCCGAGGCCGGCCCGCGGCAACTGCTCGGCATCGCCGGGCCGCCCGGCGCCGGGAAGTCGACGCTGGCGGAGCGGATCGTCGAGGCGGTCGGCCCGACGGCCCGGCTGGTGCCGATGGACGGCTTCCACCTCGCCCAGGCCGAGCTGCGCCGCCTGGGCCGGGCGGAGCGCAAGGGCGCCGTGGACACCTTCGACGCCAACGGCTACGTCTCGCTGCTGCGCCGTCTGCGCCGGCTGGAGCCGACGGCGGTCTACGCGCCGGCGTTCCGCCGGGACCTGGAGGAGCCGGTCGCGGGCTCGATCGAGGTGCCGCCGTCGGTGCGGCTGGTGGTCACCGAGGGCAACTACCTGCTGGTGGCCGCGACGCCGTGGGACGAGGTGCGGCAGCTGCTGCACGAGGCGTGGTTCCTCGACCTCGACGCCGAGCTGCGGCTGCGCCGGCTGACCGCCCGGCACGAGGCGTACGGGCGGTCGGCGGAACAGGCCCGGGCGTGGGCGACGGGCAGCGACGAGACCAACGCCACCCTGGTGGCCGGCACCGCGCACCGCGCCGACCTGGTCGTCCGACTAGCCGAGCCGCCCCCCGTCGAGCCCCACCGGCCGCCCGTCGAAGGCTGAGGCGGGCGGGGCGGCCGGCGAAGGCTGAGGCCGGCCGGCCGGCCGGACGTCGGCGGCGGAGGCGCACTGGTCGGGGCGTGGCGGCCGGCGGCCGGCGGGAGCCGGGTCAGTCGGGGCCGCGCCGGGGTGCCGGGACGCCCCGGTGCAGCAGCGACGCCACCCGCGAGCGTTCCCGGTGGAACTCGGGCGCCTCCGGGTAGCCGCTGTGGTTGCGGATCGGCGGGTCGGCCACCTCCCCGTCGCTGGGGTGCAGCGCCTCCGGGTCGCGTACGGGCACGTCCCGTTCGCCCGCCGTGACCGGCCAGCCGAGCGGGTCGGTGTCCCGCCAGAAGTTGGTCCAGCGGACCCGGCCACCGGGCGGGGTCAGCGCCTCGGCCAGCACCGGCAGCCGGTCCGGGCCGAAGTACCCGGGGAAGACCCGCCCGTAGAGCCGGGTCAGCTGGCAGCCGTACGACAGGAACCAGATCCGCCGCCGCGAGCGGGCGGGCAGCTGGAGGATCACCGCCGCGCAGATCACCGTGCCCTGGCTGTGTCCGGAGAGGATGATCCCGTCCACGCCCCGGGGGTCGTCTTCGGCGAGCGCCAGCAGCCCGGCGGTGCGGGTCTGCAACTCGGGTACGGCCCGCTCGGCGTAGCTGGGCGGGGCCAGCGGGTGCGCGGTCCGGGGCCAGAAGGTGCCCACGTCCCAGACCACGCCGACCGTGCGGCGGACGAGTTCGTTGCGGTAGACCAGCAGACCCACTGCGGCGATCAGCACCGGCAGCCAGCCGAGCAGCCGCCCGCCGACCTCGGAGACCCACTCGACCACCGCGGCGCCGCCGGTCGCGCGCGTGGGGTGCGGCGGGCTGTGGGAGAGCAGGGCGGCGCAGCCGAGCGTCGCCAGCACGGCCGACACGGCGGCGTAGCAGCCGACCAGCCGCACGGCGTGCTCGCCGACCAGCCGGTGCAGCGCCTGCCACGCGCTGACGTCGCGGCAGCGCCGCAGGTCGTGCGCGGAGAGCGGGCCGTCGGTCCCTGCCGTCGCCTCCGCGTACTCGTGCCGGCGGAGCCGGAGGTAGAGCAGACCGGTCCGGGCGACCGTGGCGGCGAGCGCGAGCAGGGCGACGGCGAAGACGAGGCCGGCCCACGGCACCGGAACCGGGGGCACCACGGGGGCGAGCCCGCCCGGTGCCGGGCCGCCGTCGAGCCGGTTGTTGACCCAGTAGAGCAGTCCGGCGCTGTAGGAGACGCAGAGCATCCAGCCGAAGCCGGCGATGACCGCCGGAGCCCGGCCGCCCCAGGCCAGGCCGGTGTGGGGCGCCGGGGGCTGTCGTTCGGTCGGCGACGGGACGCGCGGCAGCAGCAGGCCGGTGGCGGCCAGGGCGACGACCGGGACGACGACCATCCAGAACTCCAGCGTCGCGGGCGCGGGCGGCAGCCCGGGCAGCCAGCCGGTGAACCAGGCGAACCCGAGGGCGAGCAGCAGGGCGGCCGCCGCCGGCGCGGCCAGCGCCCACCGGCCGGACCGGGCCGCGGACCCGATCGCGATCAGCAGCAGCAACTGTCCCGTGCCCAGCCAGGCGATGATCCAGTCGAGGCCGGGCAGCGACCGGTCGGCCGCACAGGCCGGCGCGACGGGATGCCGGGCGCAGCCGGGCGCCGGGCGCAGGTCGGCCAGGGGGGTGCCGGCGGGGCCGTCGGGCAGCAGCAGGATCAGCACCGTCCCGACCAGCCCGGCACCGGTGAGCACGGCGACCGTGACGCTCCATCCGCCGAGCGGGGTGGCGCCCGCGCGGCGGGTCAGCCCGGGCCGCGCGAGCGCCACGACCGCGACCAGCACGACGGCGGCGAGCGCCGTCACGGTGGGCCAGGCGACGGCCGCGCGGCCGCCCTGGGGCGGGTCCACCGCGAGGACGGCACCCAGCGGTACGGCGGCGGCGACGACCACGCCGGTGCACAGGTGCAGCACGGCGCCCCTGTGTAACTGGCCCTCGCCGATCCAAAAGGTGCGGTCCTGCAACGGGTTGTCGGGCGGGCCGGGGGGCGGTTCGGGCGCGGCCGGGCCCGCCTCGGATCCTTCCCGCCCGCCCGCCGGGGCCCCCACCGGCTGCGGGGCGCTCGGCGGGGGAACGGGTTCGGCGGGCATCTGTGCCTCGTACTGGTAGGTCCGCCAGCTCACGAGCCCGAGCAGGGCCAGCACGCCGAGCGGCACGAGCAGGCCGACGGCCAACGACCTCGCGCCCTCGCTCCACCAGCCCCGCCCCAGGAACTCCCAGGGGCCGGGGATCCGGCGCAGGCAGTCGTCGTCGACGCACTGCCAGCCCACGAGGTCGACCCCGACGGCGGTGAGGGTGAGGGCGCAGGTGCCGGTGAGGCTCAGGCAGAACAGCCGGATCAGCCAGGCCGTGATCCCCGAGGCGCTGTTCCAGCGTTCGGTGCCGGGATCGGCCGGGACGGACGGCCGGGCGTGCAGCGCGACGTTGGCCAACGTGAACGGGAGCAGCAGCGTCCACAGTGCGCGCTCCACGTCCCGCGCGGTCCGCGCGCCGGAGGTCAGCCGCCCCCAGCTGTACGCCTCCACGACGACCGGCTCGGCCGGCTCGGCGACGGGGGAGCGGTAGAAGCCGGTGACCGGCCCACCCGCGACGAGCCACGGTGGGGGCGACGCGTCGGCCCCCGGTGCCGGGCGCAGGCCGAGGATCTGACCGGGGGGCGTGTTGGAGACCCCGTGCACGCGCAGCTCGAGCACCCGACCGAACATCTCTGCCTCCCGGTGACGACGTCACCACCCACAGTGTCGTGCGCCGGGGCCGACGCGCCAGTGTCGGGAGGGTGTTTATGCAGGTAGCGGGCTTGATGGGGGTCAGTCGAGCTGGCGTACGACCCGGGCCGGATTACCCACGGCGACGACGTTCGCCGACAGGTCCTTCGTCACCACGGCGCCCGCGCCGACGACGGTGTTCTCCCCGATGGTGACGCCGGCGAGCACGATGGCCCCGCCGCCGAGCCAGACGTTGTCGCCGATGGTGATCGGCTTGGCCGCCTCCCACTTGTCGCGGCGGGGCCCGGGCTCGACGGGGTGGGTGGGGGTCAGCAGCTGCACGTTCGGTCCGATCTGGACGTCGGCGCCGATGGTGATCGGGGCGACATCGAGGAGGACCGCGTTGAAGTTGACGAAGCTGCGCGGCCCGATCCGGACCTGCCAGCCGTAGTCGATGTAGAGCGGCGGTCGGACCCAGGCTCCCTCGCCCACCTCGCCGAGCAGGTCGCGCAGGGCCGCGAGCCGGGCCTCGGGCTCGTCGGCGGGGCTGGTGTTGAAGCGCTCCATCAGTCGCGTCGCCCGGTCGAGGTCGGCGGCGATCTCGGGATCGTCGGCGATGTAGGGCTCGCCGGCCAGCATGCGTTCCTTCATGGAGGTCATGGACCGATCATCTCCGAGGGACGGTGCGGTTCGTTGGCTGGTCCGTCATCTTCGCGACTTCATTTTGCATACCCGGTATGCAACCCTGATAACTGTCAATGCGTCTCTCCCTACAGGTAGTAACGCCCGACGAGGAGGATCCGTTGCAGCGAAGAAGAAAACTGTTCGGTCTCGGCCTGGTGCTCGGCGTGGTGCTAGGCACCCCCGGCATGGCCGTCGCCCAGGAGCCCGCCGCCCCGACCGTCCGTCCTGACGCGACCCCGCCGTCCCCGGCGGCAGGCGCCGGCAGCCGCCCGGCCACCGTCACCCTGCTCACCGGCGACCGGGTCACCCTCAGCGGCTCCCGGGCCAGCGTGCGACCCGCGCCCGGGCGCGAGGACGTCCGCTTCCTGACCCGACGGGAGCGGGGCCACCTCTCGGTCGTCCCCGAGGACGCCCTGGCACCGATCCGGGACGGGCGGATCGACCGGCGGCTGTTCGACGTCACCGAACTGGTCGCCGCCGGCTACGACGACGCCCGGCGCGACGACCTGCCCCTGCTGATCACCGGCGGCACTGGCGCGGCCCGGCGCTCCGCCGTGCCCGGCGGGGTGACGGTCACCCGCGAGCTGCCCGCCGTCGGTGGGCTCGCCGCCACGGCGAGCAAGCGGCGGGCCGCCGAGGTCTGGGCGGCGGTCACCGCCGCCGGCGCGAGGGTCGGCGCGGCAGGGGGTGCCGACCGGATCTGGCTCGACGGCCGGCGGCAGCTCACGCTGGACCGCAGCGTGCCGCAGATCGGCGCGCCGGAGGCGCACCGGGCCGGCTACACCGGCCGGGGCGTACGGGTCGCCGTGCTGGACACCGGGATCGACGCCACGCACCCGGACCTGGCCGGCCGGGTGGCGCAGGTGCGGAACTTCACCGAGGAGTCCGCGCCGGGCGACGTCGTCGGGCACGGCACCCACGTCGCCTCGACGATCGCCGGCAGCGGCGCCGCCTCGGGCGGCCGGATGCGGGGCGTCGCCCCGGACGCGACACTTCTCGACGGCAAGGTCTGCGAGACGTACGGCTGCCCCGAGTCGGCGATCCTCGCCGGCATGCAGTGGGCCGCGGTCGAGCAGCGGGCCCACGTGGTCAACCTCAGCCTCGGCGGCTTCGACACCCCGGAGGTCGACCCGCTGGAGGAGGCCGTCAACACGCTCACCGCGCAGACCGGCGCCCTCTTCGTCATCAGCGCCGGCAACTCCGGCCGGTTCGCGCCGGTCAGCTCCCCCAGCACCGCCGACGCCGCCCTCTCGGTGGGCGCCGTCGACCGGGACGACAGCCTCGCCGACTTCTCCAGCCGTGGTCCCCGCACCGGTGACGACGCGCTCAAGCCCGACGTCACCGCCCCCGGGGTGGGGATCGTGGCGGCGCGCAGCCGGGACGGGGTGATCGGCGAGCCGGCCGGGGACGGGTACGTGGCGATGTCGGGCACCTCGATGGCGGCCCCGCACGTCAGCGGCGCGGCGGCGCTGCTCGCCCAGAAGCACTCCGACTGGAAGGCCGACCGGCTCAAGGCCCTCCTGATGTCCTCGGCGAAGCCGCAGCCCGGGCTGACCGCGTACGAGCAGGGGGCCGGGCGGGTCGACCTGGCCGACGCGATCTGGCAGATGGTGACCAGCGACCCACCGAGCGTGTCGCTCGGGCGGGCACTCTGGCCGCACGGCGACGACACCCCGATCACCCGCACGGTGACCTGGCGCAACGACGGCGCGACCACGACCGACCTGGACCTGACCGTCGAGGCGACCGGTCCGGACGGCAAGCCGGCCCCGGCCGGCATGTTCACCCTCGGCGCGAGCCGGATCGCCGTGCCGGGCGGTGGCACGGCGAGTGCCACCGTCACCGCCGACACCCGGGTCGACGGCCCGGACGGCCACTACACCGGCCGGATCGTCGCCCGCTCCGACGGCGCGGTGGTGGCCACCACCCCGCTGGCGGTGCACCGGGAGGTGGAGAGCTACACGGTGACCGCCCGGCACCTGAACCGCGCCGGCGCGCTCGCCGGCGAGCACGGCACCACGCTGGTCTCCCTGGACGAGCTGAACCCGTACGACCTGTACGACGCGGACGGCACCGCCGAGCTGCGGGTCCCCAAGGGCCGGTACGGGCTGGTCAGCTACGTGTTCGACGTGGACGGCGGGGAGTTCATCGCGGCCACCCAGCTCGTCCAGCCGGAGCTGGTGGTCAGCGGGGACACGCGGATCACCCTCGACGCCCGACGGGGCAAGCCGATCAGGATGAGCGTCCCGCAGCGCTCGGCCACCCCGGCGCTCGTCGTCACCGAGGCGAGCTTCCTCGCCGAGGCGGGCAGCTACACCTTCGGCCTGCTGGACTCCGACTTCGACGGCCTCTTCACCGGCGGGCTCGGGCAACCGGTGCCCGGGCAACGGTTCGTCGCCGCGATCAGCAGCCAGTGGGCCGACCTGGAAGCGGCGAGCAGCCCCTACCTCTACGCCCTCAGCGAGGCCGTGCCGGGCCGGATGCCGACCGGCTTCGTCCGGCACTACCGCGCGAAGGACCTGGCCACCGTCACCCATCGGTTCAACGGCGGCAGCCCGGGGCTGGTCACCGATCGCCTGGTCTTCGCGCACCGGGATCCCGACCTCGGCGGCTGGGCGGTCGGCCTGCCCACCGCCACGCCGGGACAGCGCGTCGAGCGCTACAACACCCGGGGCGTGCGCTGGTCCTCCGAGCTGGACTTCGGGGTGCCGACCCCGGACGGCTGGAACGACACCAAGGCGATCCTGTTCTCCGAGGAGCGGAGCCTGCGGGCCGGCCGGCACTACCGGGAGAGCTGGAACAGCGCGCCGTACGGACCGTCGTTCCCGGCGGCCGGGATCACCCGCCAAGGCGACCGCATCGAGGTGAACCTGCCGCTGCACAGTGACGCCGAGGGGCACCCCGGCGGCTCGCTCGCCGACACCGCCCGCACCGCCCTCTACCGTGACGGGGTGCTGGTCGGGGAGAGCGAGGCGCCGGCGTACGGCGGGTTCGACGTGCCGCCGGGCGCGGCCGACTACCGGGTGGAGGTGCTGTCGAAGCGGAGCTTCACCGACCTCGCCACCGAGGTGGCGGCCACGTGGACGTTCCGGTCCCGGCACGTCGCCGGGGACGACCCGGCCGCCCTACCGGCGTCGGCGATCCGGTTCACGCCCCGGCTCGACCGGGACAACGCCGCCCCGGCGGGCCGGAGCTTCGTGATCCCGGTCCAGGTGCAGCGGCAGCCGGGCGCGCCCTCGGCCCGGGTCGCCGCGCTGACCGTCGACGTCTCCTATGACGGCGGCAAGACCTGGCAGCCGGCCCGGGTCCGCCCCGGCGGGGACGGCTGGACGGCCACCGTGCGGCACCCCGCCGGCACCGGGCACGTCTCGCTGCGGGCTACCGCCCGGGACACCGCCGGCAACACGGTCACCCAGCGCGTCATCCAGGCGTACCGCCTGCGCTGAGGCGTACCCCCGTCGGGTCCGCGGCCGACCGCGGACCCGGCGGGGCGACCGTCAGTCGTTGGCGTGCAGCGCGGCGTTCAGCTCGATGCCCCGGCCGGTGCGCGGCTTCGCCTCCAGCGCGCCGGTGACCGAGTTGCGCCAGAACAGCAGGCCGTCCACGCCGGACAGCTCGCGGGCCTTGACCACCCGGCCGTCCGGCAGGGTGACCTTCGAGCCGGCGGTGACGTAGCAGCCCGCCTCCACCACGCAGTCGTCGCCGAGCGAGATGCCGATGCCGGCGTTCGCGCCGAGCAGGCTGCGCTCGCCGATGCGCACCTTCTCGGTGCCGCCGCCGGAGAGGGTGCCCATGATCGAGGCGCCGGCGCCGACGTCGGAGCCGTCGCCGACCACCACGCCCTGCACGATCCGTCCCTCGACCATCGAGGCGCCGAGCGTGCCGGCGTTGAAGTTGCAGAAGCCCTCGTGCATGACCGTGGTGCCGGCCGCCAGGTGCGCGCCGAGGCGCACCCGGTCCGCGTCGGCGATCCGCACGCCCGACGGCACCACGTAGTCGGTCATCCGGGGGAACTTGTCCACCCCGTACACGGCCAGGTGGCGGCCGGCGGCCCGCTCGATGACCCGCAGCTCGTCCACCCGCTCCGGGGGGCACGGCCCGGCGGAGGTCCAGGCCACGTTCGCCAGCTTGCCGAAGATGCCGTCGAGGTTGAGCTCGTTGGGCCGCACCAGGCGGTGGGAGAGCAGGTGCAGCCGCAGGTACGCGTCGGCGGCGTCCTTGATCGGTTCGTCCAGCGAGCCGATCACGGTAACCACCTGGACGGTACGCAGCCCGGGCAGCGCCCGGTCGCCGACCGCTCCCGGCGGCAGGTCCAGCACGTCCGCCTCGTCCTCGCCGGCGACCAGCGGCAGCTCGCCGAGGCCCAGCTTGCCGGTCGGGTACCAGGTGTCGAGCACCTGGTCGTCAGCGGTCACGGTGGCCAGGCCGATGCCCCAGGCGGATTCGGACGTCACTGATTCACCTCTCGTTCGTGCTGCGGGCCGGCGAGCCCTCCGCGCCCCACGCGGGCCGCACGGGAACGCTCGCTCCGCGCGCTCGCCAGAACTGACGGTACCGTGCGAACCATGGAGAACCCGCTGACCCCCGAGGTCCTGGCCGATCCGGTGGCGCTGACCCGTGCACTGGTCGACATGGAGTCCGTGTCCCTCAACGAGAAGGCGATCGCCGACTGCGTGGAGGAGGTGCTGCGGGGCGTACCGCACCTGACCACGTACCGGTATGGCAACACGGTGATGGCGCGGACCGACCTGGGCCGTGACCAGCGGGTGGTGCTCGCCGGTCACCTGGACACGGTGCCGCTGAACAACAACTTCCCGTCGACCATGCGCGGCGACCTGATGTACGGCTGCGGCACCTCGGACATGAAGTCCGGGGTGGCGTACGCGCTGCACCTCGCGGTGAGCCTGCCCGACCCGCGCTACGACGTGACGTACTTCTTCTACGAGGCGGAGGAGATCGAGTCGAAGTACAACGGCCTCTTCCTGGTCGCCGAGGCGCACCCGGAGTGGCTGGAGGCGGACTTCGCGGTGCTGCTGGAGCCGACGTACGGCATCGTCGAGGCCGGGTGCCAGGGCACCATGCGTTCGGTCGTCACCACCACCGGCGTACGCGCCCACTCGGCCCGCTCCTGGCACGGCGTGAACGCGATCCACGCGGCCGGCGAGGTGCTCGACCGGCTGGCCAACTACGAGGCGCGCCGGGTCACCATCGACGGCTGCGACTACCGGGAGGGCATGAACGCGGTCCGCATCCACGGCGGCGTGGCCGGCAACGTGGTGCCCGACCGGTGTGAGGTGGAGGTCAACTACCGGTTCGCGCCGGACCGGACCCCGGCCGAGGCCGAGGCGCACCTGCGCGAGGTCTTCGCCGGCTTCGACGTGCGGATCACGGATTCGGCCGCCGGCGCCCCGCCCGGGCTGGAGGCGGCGCCCGCCCAGGAGTTCCTCGCGGCGGTCGGTGCCGCGCCGATCGGCAAGCTGGGCTGGACGGACGTGGCCCGGTTCGCCGCGATGGGCATCCCGGCGCTGAACTTCGGCCCCGGCGACCCCAACCTGGCCCACCACCCCGACGAGCACGTCGAGATCGCCAAGATCCGCGACGGCGCCGCCACCCTGCACCGCTGGCTCGCCTCCGCCTGACGCCCCGGGGGCGGGCGTCCCCGCATGGACGGAAGGTCCGCGTCGGATGACGCGGACCTTCCGTTCGCGGTGCTGTCGGTGCGGCTCAGACGGTGGTGGACGCGTCGGCGGTGGGCCGGGCGTCGGTCTGGCCGCCCTGGTCGGTGGACGGTTCCATCAGGCGGGCGCGGCGGCGCTCGGCCACCACGTCGCGGATGCGGCGCTGCATCTGCCGCCGGATCCGGATCATCTCGGTGTTGCTGATCACGCTGACTCCTCCCCCGAAGGCGCGCGCCGGGGCATACCCGGTATGTGAATAGTAAGACGTCCGTGCGACCGAATTAGTTGCCCAAGATCCGGAATTATTTTTCGCCCGTCGCCCGGCTCGTCGCCGGGCCGGGTCGCGGTGCCGCGCACCTGGCAGGTGCCACTCCACTACGGTTGCTCCCATGGGTCAGAGCAACGGGCGGGAGGCCGGCCGCGAGCCGGGACGGGAGCGGCACCGGGGGGCCGTGACACTGCGTCGGCAGGCGATCACGAGCAGCACCGCCGACCAGCGCCTGCTCGATTCGCGGGGGCGTGAGGACTGGAAGACCAAGGACGCCTGGCGGGCGCTGCGCATCCTCTCCGAGTTTGTCGAGGGCTTCGACACCCTCGCCGACCTGCCCTCGGCGGTCAGCGTGTTCGGTTCCGCCCGCAGCCGGCCGGAGAGCCCGGAGTGCCAGATGGCCGAGGCGCTGGGCGCGGCCCTGGCCCGGGCCGGCTACGCGGTGATCACCGGCGGTGGGCCGGGCGTGATGGAGGCGGCCAACCGTGGGGCCAGCGAGGCCGGCGGGCTGTCGGTGGGCCTCGGCATCGAGCTCCCCTTCGAGCAGGGGCTCAACGAGTGGGTCGACCTGGCCATCGACTTCCGTTACTTCTTCGCCCGCAAGACCATGTTCGTCAAGTACGCCCAGGCGTTCGTCGTGCTGCCCGGCGGGTTCGGCACCATGGACGAGCTCTTCGAGGCGCTGACCCTGGTGCAGACCGGCAAGGTCACCCGGTTCCCCGTGGTGCTGATGGGCGCGGCCTACTGGAGCGGCCTGCTGGACTGGCTGCGGGACACGATGGCAGCCGACGGCAAGATCGGCCCGGTCGACCTGGAGCTGATCTGCGTGACCGACGAGGTCGACGCGGCGGTCCGGCACATCGTGGAGGCCGAGGCCGCCCTCAACGTCGAGCAGGAGGCGGTCCGCGAGGAGGCCGTCGCCGTCACCGCCGCCGACCAGCAGGCCGCCGCCGAGGCGGGCGACGGGAACCGGGACCGCTGACGTGGCGGCGATCTGCGTGTTCTGCGCCTCCTCCCGTACGCTCGACCAGCGCTGGCTGGACCTCGCGGCCGAGACGGGCGCGGAGATCGCCCGGCGCGGGCACACCCTCGTCAGCGGCGGCGGGTGCGTCGGCATGATGGGTGCGCTGGCGGACGGGGCGCGGGCCGCCGGTGGCCGGACGGTCGGCGTGATCCCGCAGTCGCTGGTCGACCTGGAGGTCGCCGACCTGGCGTCGGACGAGTTGCTCGTCACCGACTCGATGGCCAGCCGCAAGACCCTCATGATCGACAAGTCGGACGCGTTCCTCACCCTGCCGGGCGGGCTCGGCACCCTCGACGAGCTGTTCGAGGTCTGGACGACCGCCACCCTGGCCCTGCACACGAAGCCCATGGTGCTGGTGGACACCGACGGCTTCTACCGCCCGGTGCTCGACTGGCTGGGCGCCCTGGCCGACCAGACCTTCCTCAAGCCCGCCGGCCTGGGCCTGCTCACCGTGACCGACACGGTCCCCGCCGCCCTGGACACCCTCGAACTCCACCTGACCTGACCCCCCACCCCCACCCCCCACCCTCCGCGTCGATCATGAGGTTGGCGGGGACGAAAGGGGCGAACCGCGCGGCCAACCTCATGATCGACGCCGGCTCCATCCGGGAGGGTGCGCCCGGGGGTGCGCGGGCGGGGTGGCGGGCTGGAGGTGTCGTACCGGCGTGGTGGGATGGACGGATGCAGGCGTACCGGCTGGTGCGCCGGCCTGCCGAGGCGGTCCGGGGGGACCACCGGCCCGGCGGGCCGGCCCGGGGGGACGGTCGGTCCGAGGGGCCGGTCGAGGGTGAACGGCGGTCCGAGGGGCCGGCCGGCGGGGCCGCGCGGCGTGGGGCGGCGCGGCTGACCGATCCGCGCCAGGCAGAAATCGTGGCGCACACCGACGGGCCGATGCTGGTGCTCGGCGGCCCCGGCACGGGCAAGACCGGCACGCTGGTCGAGGCCGTCGCCGCGCGGGTGGCCGAGGGCGTCGACCCGGAGCGGATCCTGGTGCTCACCTTCGGCCGCCGGGGCGCCACCGCGCTGCGCCAGCGGATCGAGGCCCGCGTCGCCGAGGACGGGCACCGCGTGTTGCGCGAGCCGCTGGTGCGCACCCTTCCGGCGTACGCCTTCGGGCTGCTGCGCCGGGCCGCGGCCGAGCGCGGCGAGCCGTCTCCCCGGCTGCTCACCGGTCCGGAGCAGGATCTGATCATCCGTGAGCTGCTCGACGTGGTCGGCGAGGAACCCGACGACGACCCGGTCGGCTGGCCGGAGGACCTGCGCCCGGCGCTGCGCACCCGGGCCTTCGCCGCGCAGCTGCGCGACCTGCTGATGCGCGCCGCCGAGCGGGGCGTCGGCCCGGTCGAGCTGGCCCGGCTGGGCGAGAAGCTCGGCCGCGCCGACTGGCCCGCCGCCGCGCGCTTCCTGCGGGAGTACGTGGCCGTGCTCGCCCTGCGCGACGTCAGCAACCGCGGCTCCGTCGCGTACGACCCGGCCGAGCTGGTCCGGGCCGCCACCGGGATGCTGCTCGACGACCCCGAGCTGCTCGCGGCCGAGCGCCGGCGGCTGGCGTACGTCTACGTCGACGAGCTGGCCGACACCGACCCGGCCCAGCAGGACCTGCTCGCCACGGTGGCCGGGGGCGGCAAGCCCCTGGTGGCGTTCGCCGACCCGGATTCCTCCACGTACGCGTTCCGTGGCGCGGACCCGGCGGGGGTGGCGACGTTCCCGCACCGCTTCCGCACCGCCTCGGGGGCGCCCGCGGCACAGGTGGTGCTCACCACCTCCTACCGGGCAGGTGCCCGGCTGCTGGCCGCGTCCGGCCGGCTGGCGCGGCGACTGCGTGGCCCGGCGGCGCACCGCCGGCTGCACCCGCTGCCCGACGCGCCGCCCGGCTCGGTCGAGGTGCACACCTTCCGCTCGGCCACCAGCGAGGCGGCCTGGCTGGCGCACGCGCTGCGCGAGGCGCACCTGCTCGGCGGCGTGCCCTGGTCGGAGATGGCCGTGCTGGTGCGCTCCACCGGGCGACAGCTGCCGTCGCTGCAACGCGCCCTGCACGCCGCCGGGGTGCCCACCGTCGTGCACGGCGAGGACCTGCCGCTGCACCTGCAACCGGCGGTCGCGCCGCTGCTGCTCCTGCTGCGCTGCGCCCTGGAGCCCGAGCGGCTCGACGAGGAGGCCGCCGTAGCCCTGCTGCACTCGCCGCTCGGCGGCGCCGATCCGCTGGCGGAGCGGCGGCTGCGGCAGGGGCTGCGCGCCCTGGCGCTGGCCGGCGGCGACCGCCGGCCCTCCGGCGAGCTGATCGTGGAGGCGCTGCGCGACCCGGCGGAGCTGGCCGGGATCGAGCGGCACTGGGCGGAGCCGGCGCAGACGGTTGCCGGCCTGCTGGCCGTCGCCCGGGAGGCCGCCGCGCGGCCCGGCGCCACGGCGGAGGACGTGCTCTGGGCGGTCTGGCGGGCCAGCGGGCTCGCCGAGCTGTGGTCGGCGGCGACCGGCCGTGGTCAGACGGTGGCCGGCGAGGGCGACGTCGCGCGCCGCCGCCGCGCCGAGGCCGCCGACCGCGACCTCGACGCCGTCATGGTGCTCTTCGACGCGGCGGCCCGGTTCACCGACCGGCTGCCCGGCGCACGCACGGAGGTCTTCCTCGACCACGTGCTCGGCCAGGACCTGCCGGCCGACACCCTCGCCCCGACCGCCGACCGGGGGGAGGCGGTGCGCCTGCTCACCGCCCACGCCGCGAAGGGGCTGGAGTGGGATCTGGTGGCGGTCGCCGGGGTCCAGGAGGGCGTCTGGCCCGACCTGCGGCTGCGGGGCAGCCTGCTCGGCTCGGAGCGCCTGGTCGACGTGCTCGCCGGCCGGACGGCCGGCACGGGCGCGGTGGCCGCCCTGGTCGGGCAGACCTCGGCGCTGCTCGACGAGGAGCGCCGGCTGTTCCACGTCGCGGTCACCCGGGCCCGGCGGCGGTTGCTGGTCAGCGCGGTCGCCTCCGCCGCCGTGGGCGGCGACGACCACGAGGAGCAGCCGAGCCGCTTCCTCTACGAGCTGGGCCCGACCGACCCGCCCACCCCGGGCGACGGCCCACCGCCCTCGGGCGGCGGCCCTGCGTCCTCGGGCGGCGGCCCTGCGTCCTCGGGCGGCGGCCCTGCGTCCTCGGGCGGCGGCCCTCCGCCCCCGGACGGCGGCCCTGCGATCTCAGGCGACGGCGGTCCCGCCGGAGCCGAGGAGGAACCGGACCGGCCGGGCGCGTTGCCGATGAGCCGGCCGCCCCGGGCGCTGACCCTGCCGGCGTTGGTGGCGGAGCTGCGTACCGCCGTCAGTGACCCGGCCGCGCCCTACGCCCGGCGGCAGGCAGCGGCTGCCGAGCTGGCCCGGCTCGCCGCCGCCGGGGTGGCCGGCGCGCACCCGGACGACTGGTGGGGGCTGCGGCAGCTCTCCGACGACCGCCCGCTGGTCGACGAGGGGGAGCCGGTCCGGGTCACCCCGTCGGCGATGGAGAGCGCGTTGCGGTGCAGCCTGCGCTGGCTGCTGGAGCGGCACGGCGGCAGCCCGCCGGCCAGCGCCGCCCAGGGGGTCGGCAACCTGGTGCACGCCGCCGCGATGCTCGCCGAGGACGCCAGCGCCGACCGGGGCGCCCTGCTGGACTACGTCGCCGCCCGGTTCGACGCGATCGAGCTGGCCGCCCGCTGGATGGTCGGGCCGGAGCACAGCCGCGCCGAGGCGATGGTGGACAAGCTGCTCCGCTGGTTGGCCGCGAACCCGCGTCGGCTGCTCGCCATCGAGCACGAGTTCGCGGTGCGCCTCGACGACCCGCACCGGCCGGTCGAGCTGGTCGGCCGGGTGGACCGGCTGGAGGTCGACGAGGACGGCCGGCTGGTCGTGATCGACCTGAAGACCGGCAAGTCCACCGCCGTCACGGCCCACGACCTCGCCGAGCACCCGCAGCTCGGCGCCTACCAGGCGGCGGTGGAGGCGGGAGCCTTCGCCGACTTCGGCGAGGAGTCCGGCGGGGCGGCCCTGGTGCAGCTCGGCACCGGCGCGAAGGACGCGCGGGAGCAGAGCCAGCCGCCGGCCGGGGAGGGCCCGGAGGCCGGCTGGGCGACCGCGCTGGTGCGGCGCACCGCCGATACGATGGCCGCCGCCACCTTCGCCGCGGTCGCCAACTCGAAGTGCCGGGTCTGCCCGGTGCGGACGAGCTGCCCGGTGTCCGGGCAGGGCCGGCAGGTGGTCGAGCCGCCGACCGCCCGCCGCCCGGAGCATCCGTGAGCGAGAGGAGTGAGCTTGCGAGCCCCGCAGTCGCGAACTGAGCTGGCACAGTGACGCAGCCCGCCCTGTTCAGCACCGCGACCCCCGCGCCCCGGGTCGCCGACGCCGGTCCCCGGTACACCCCGGTGGAGCTGGCGAAGCTGCTGCGGCTGCCCGCGCCGACCCGGGAACAGGCGGCGATCATCGCCGCCCCCGTGGAGCCGCTGCTGGTGGTGGCGGGCGCCGGGTCGGGCAAGACCGAGACGATGGCCGCCCGGGTGGTCTGGCTCGTCGCCAACTCGTACGTGCGGCCGGAGCAGGTGCTCGGGCTCACCTTCACCCGCAAGGCCGCCGGGGAGCTGGCGCACCGGGTGCGTACCCGGCTGGACCAGTTGGTGCGCCGGCTCGGGCGGCGGGGGCGCGACCCGCTCGACGACCCGCTGGCCGGGGAGCCGACCGTCTCCACCTACCACTCGTACGCCGGTCGGATCGTCACCGAGCACGGGCTGCGGGCCGGCTACGAGCCGTCCACCCGCCTGCTCACCGAGGCGTCCCGCTGGCAGCTGGTCGACCTGCTGGTGCGCAACTACGACGGCGACATGTCCGAGGTGGACCGGATGCCGAGCACGGTCACCGACGCGGTGCTGGCGCTCGCCGGGGAGCTGGACGAGCACCTGGTCGACCCGGACGCGCTGGCCGCCTGGACGGGCCGGTTCTTCGCCGAGGTGCAGGCGCGTCCCGGCCGGGTCTACGCCGACGTGCGGAAGGCGCTGCAACTCCAGCAGATCCGGCTGAAGCTGCTTCCGCTGGTGCGCGCGTACGCCCGGCGCAAGGAGGACTTCGAGGCGATGGACTTCGCCGACCAGCTCGCCCGGGCGGCCCGGGTGGCCCGGGACCACCCGGGGGTCGGCGCGATCGAGCGCGACCGCTTCCGGGTGGTGCTGCTGGACGAGTACCAGGACACCAGCCACGCCCAGGTGGTGCTGCTCAACGCGCTCTTCGGCGGCGGGCACCCGGTGACCGCGGTCGGCGACCCGTGCCAGTCGATCTACGGCTGGCGCGGGGCGAGCGCCGGCACCCTGGACCGCTTCCCCACGGAGTTCGCCCGCGCCGACGGCGCGCCGGCCGAGGTGCTCGGTCTCACCACGAGCTGGCGCAACCGGCCCGAGATCCTCGGCGTCGCCAACGCCCTGGCCACCCCGCTGCGGGCCGCCGGGGCGCGGGTGCCGGAGCTGCGCGCGGCGATGAGCGTCAAGGAGCCGGTCCCGCACCGCAGCGCCCGCGGCGCCGCCGGCGGCACCGTCCACTGCGCCCTGCTGCGGACGTACGCCGACGAGGCCGACTGGATCGCCGACAGCGTGCTGCACGCCTGGCGCGGCGCGGCGGGGATGCCCGGCGTGCTGCCCGAGCACATCCCGGTGCCGCTGCGGCCCACCACCGCCGTGCTCGTGCGGCTGCGCAGCCAGATCCCGGCGATCGAGTCGGCGCTGCGCGAGCGCGGCCTGCCGGTCGAGGTGGTCGGCCTGGGCGGCCTGCTGGACACCCCCGAGGTGCGCGACGTGGTGTGCACGCTGCGGGTGCTGGCCGATCCGACGGACGGGGCCGCGCTGCTGCGGCTGCTGACCGGCGCGCGGTGGCGGATCGGGCCCCGCGACCTGGTGGCCCTGCACCGCCGGGCGAAGGCCATCGCGGCGGCCCGGCGCAGGCTCGCCGACGACGGCACCCCGGAGATCAGCCCGGACCTGCTCGACGAGGCGACGCTGGTCGAGGCGCTGGCCGACCTGGGGCCGGCGCAGGCGTACTCGGCGGAGGGCTACGCGCGGCTGCGGGCGTACGCCCGGGAGCTGGGCCTGCTGCGCTACCGGCTGGACCAGTCCCTGCCGGAGCTGATCGCGGACATCGAGCGGACGATCGGCCTGGACGTGGAGGTGGCGGTGCGGGCCGGCCGGGACGGGGCCGGGGACGCCGGCCTGGCCCGGGGCCACCTGGACGCGCTCGGCGACGTCGCCGCCCGGTTCAGCGGCGAGACGCCGGGCGCCACCCTGTCGGGGTTCCTGGCCTACCTGGCCGCCGCCGAGGACGAGGAGCGCGGCCTCACCCCGGGCGAGGTGGAGGTGGTCGAGGGCGCGGTGCAGATCCTCACCGCGCACGCCGCGAAGGGCCTGGAGTGGGACGTGGTGGCGGTGGCCGGGCTGAGCCGGGGCGTCTGGCCGGGGCCGGTGCGCAACTCCGACCACTGGCTCGGCGGGCTCGGCGTGCTGCCGTTCCCGCTGCGCGGCGACGCCGACGGGCTGCCCGAGCTGGGCCTCGCCGAGGCCGAGGACCAGCGGGGGGTGGCCCGGGCGCTGGAGGACTTCACCGACGCCTGGCGGGCGCACGACGAGCGGGAGGAGCGCCGGCTGGCGTACGTGGCGGTGACCCGGCCCCGGCGGCTGCTGCTCTGCTCCGGCTACTGGTGGGGGGAGGGCACCAAACGGCCGCGCGGCCCGTCGGTGCTGCTGCGGGAGGTGCACGACGCCTGCCTGGACGCCGGCGCGGGGCACCTGGTCGACGAGTGGGCGCCGGAGCCGCCCGGCGACGCGGTCAACCCGACGACCGAGGTGGTGCTGCGCGCCGAGTGGCCGGCCGACCCGCTGGGCGCCCGCCGGCCGGCGCTGGCGGAGGCGGCCGCCCTGGTCCGCCGCTTCCTCGCCGACGACGACGGGGCCTCCGGCGAAAGCCCGGATCAGCCGGTCGACGATCCGGACGTGGCGCGGTGGCGGCGGGAGGCCGACCTGCTGCTCGCCGAGCGGGCCGAGCTGACCCGGCAGTCCGGTGCGGTCGAGGTGGCGCTGCCGGGCCAGCTGTCGGTGACCCAGCTGGTGGCGCTGCGCCGGGACCCGGCGGCGCTGGCCCGCGCGCTGCGCCGTCCGGTGCCCACCGAGCCCAATCCGTACGCCCGCCGGGGCACCGCCTTCCACACCTGGCTGGAGCAGCGGTTCGGCGCCGACCGGCTGCTCGACCTGGACGAGCTGCCGGGCGCGGCCGACGCGGACGCGGCGCCGGACGAGGCGCTGGCCGAGCTCCAGGAGCGCTTCCTGGCCAGCGAGTGGGCCGACCGGGTGCCGGTCGAGGTGGAGGTGCCCTTCGCCACAGTGATCGCTCAGGTCGTGGTGCGGGGGCGGATGGACGCCGTCTTCGCCCGGCCTGGCGGGCGGTTCGACGTAATCGACTGGAAGACCGGCCGGCAGCCCGCGGGCGCCGCCGCCGACGTGGCCGCCGTGCAGCTCGCGGTCTACCGACTGGCCTGGGCGGAGTTGGCCGGCGTGCCGGTGGAGCGGGTCGGCGCGGCGTTCCACTACGTGCGGGACGGGGTCACGGTCCGCCCGGCGGACCTGCTCGACGCGGACGGGCTGACCGCGCTGATCGCTTCCGTACCGGAAATTCCGGCAGACGGTGGTGCTGGGCCGAATCCGTGATAGGTTGGTCGCGTTGCAGTTATGGTTCCCAGAGACTCTGTGTGCGCCTGGAGGATTGTGGCCCAGGCGCTCTTTGTTGTGTCCGGAGTTCTCCGGGCGGGGCGACCAGAAGCGACAAGCGAGCCAGGCAGTTCCGCGTGGCGCGCTCCTCTTCGAGCCCGCAACAAGTGCGGGTTCGACGTTCCGTCAAGGAGACGAAACAAAAATGGCTATTGGCACCGTCAAGTGGTTCAACGCTGACAAGGGCTTCGGCTTCATCACCCCGGACGGCGGCGGCGCCGACGTCTTCGCCCACTTCTCGGCCATCCAGTCCTCCGGCTACCGGAGCCTGGACGAGAACCAGCGGGTCGAGTTCGAGGTGACCCAGGGCCAGAAGGGCCCGCAGGCGGAGAACATCCGCCCGCTCTGATCTTCGGATCTCCACGTAACACCCACCGCGCCCTCCGGGCGCGGTGACGGGACCGGTCCGCCCCGTCGTCGACCTGCGTGAGCAGGCGGCGAGGCGGCGGCGGGCCGGGCCCCGTACCCCTTTCGGTTCGTGCTTGTGAGTCACCCGCGGCCTGGTCCGCCGGTGACAGCGCCGCCTTCGGCGCCCTCCCTCGACACGTGCCGCGTCGAGGAAGGCTTCCGCATGACCACTGTCGTACCCTCTTTCGCCCTTACCGGGCTGGCCCCGGCGCTGCTCGCCGAGCTGACCGCCCAGGGCATCACCGAGCCGTTCCCGATCCAGTCGGCGACCCTGCCGGACTCGCTCGCGGGCCGCGACGTGCTCGGCCGGGGCCGCACCGGCTCCGGCAAGACGCTCGCCTTCGGGCTGCCCCTGCTGTCCCGCACCGCCGGCCGCCGGGCCCGCCCGGGCCGGCCGCTGGCCCTGGTGCTGGTGCCGACCCGCGAGCTGGCCCAGCAGGTCACCACCGCGCTCGACCCGTACGCCCGGGCCCTCGGGCTGCGCTGCGCCACCGTCGTCGGCGGGCTCTCGCTGCAACGCCAGGCGGATGCCCTGCGCGCGGGCGCCGAGCTGGTCGTGGCGACCCCCGGCCGGCTGCACGACCTGATCAACCGCGGTGACGCCCGGCTGGACCAGGTCGGCATCACCGTGCTCGACGAGGCCGACCAGATGGCCGACATGGGCTTCCTGCCGCAGGTCACCAAGCTGCTGGAGCAGGTCGCCCCGAACGGGCAGCGGATGCTCTTCTCGGCCACCCTCGACGGCGGCGTGGACAAGCTGGTGCGCCGCTTCCTCAGCAACCCGGTCTCGCACTCGGTGGACCCGGGCACCGCCACGGTGACCGCGATGACCCACCACGTGCTGCACGTCGACGCGGTGGACAAGCCCACCGCGCTGACCTGGATCGCCGCCCGCGAGGGCCGCACCATCCTGTTCATGGGCACCAAGCACCGCGCCGACCGGCTCGCCCGGCAGCTGCTGTCCAAGGGGGTACGCGCGGCCGCGCTGCACGGCGGGAAGTCGCAGCCGCAGCGCACCCGGATCCTGGAGCAGTTCCGCACCGGGCAGGTGACGGCGCTGGTCGCCACCGACGTGGCGGCCCGGGGCATCCACGTCGATGGGCTGGACATGGTGGTCAACGTGGATCCGCCCACCGAGGCGAAGGACTACCTGCACCGTGGTGGGCGTACCGCCCGGGCGGGGGAGTCCGGCGCGGTGGTCACCCTGGTCCTGCCGGAGCAGCGCCGGGACGTGTCCCGGCTGATGTCGACCGCCGGCATCCGTCCCGAGTCCGTCCAGGTGCGTCCCGGCGACGAGGCCCTGGCCCGGGTGACCGGTGCCCGGGAGCCGTCCGGCGTGCCGGTGACGATCGCGCCGCCTCCGCCGCAGGCCGCCTCCTCCGGATCGGCCGGCGGCCGGTCGGCCGGTCGCGCCGGTGACGGCGGCCGGGCTCCGCACCGCGCCTCGGGGCGGCCCCGCCGCTCCCGCCGTCCCCGCGCTCCGCACGCCTCCTGACCGACTCCCCAACCGCTCCTCCCACCGGCTCCGGGCACCCGTGCCCGGAGCCGGTCGCTGAGTCCGGAATCAGCGGACGTTACGTCCGATCGGCGACTGTTTCCGCCGCCGTGGGTGGTGGAAGCTGAGGGCGGGGGAAAGATCCGGGCGGGACCGCCCGGCGCGGGAGGGGTGACCATGGTGGGCGACGCCGGCTCGGGCGCGGCGCGGGAACTGTTGCTGGTGCTCGCGGTGGCGCTGGCCGGGCTGTTGCTCGCCGTGGTCGTGGTGTTCGCGCCGTGGCACGTCACCCCGGACGGGGCCGCGCCGGCCGCTCCGGTCGAGCTTCGCAGCCCGACGGAGCGGCCGGCGTCCACCGTCGGCTGAGCACCGCCGCCGCCGCGCGCCGGCGGCCGGGCGGTCAGCGGGCGCGGGTCTCCCCGGCGCCGGACGACCGGTGTTGCACCCCCAGCAGATCGGCGAGGGTGGTCCGGTCGACCACCAGGGCGATCGCACCGTGCACGGCCAGCCAGACGTCGCGCAGGCCGGTCGCCACGCCCGCGTAGCCGGCCCGCTCGGCCGGCAGCCCGCGGACGGTCGTCAGCGACCCGCCGATCGCGCGGAGCACGTCGCCGACGCTGATCTCGACCGCGGGGCGGGCCAGGGCGTACCCGCCCTCGGTGCCCCGGTGGCTCACGAGCAGACCGGCCCGGCGCAGGTCGACCAGGATGCCCTGGAGGAAGCTCAGCGGGATCCCCTGGCTGTCGGCCAGCGCCCCCGCCTTGACCAGCTCGCTGCCACCGCCGGGGGCCGCGGCGGCGACGACGAGCATGGCCCGGAGCGCGTAGTCACTGCGCGCGGAGACGTACACGTCACTGGCCCGCCTGGTCCAGCACGCCCCAGCGACGCCGGATCGCCTTGTCCGCCGCCCCGAACGCGGCGTCGACCGCCAGGCCCAGCACCAGGATCACGATCATGGTGGAGATCAGCCAGGGCGAGTCGGAGAGCTCCCGCGAGTAGGTCAGCTGCGCGCCCAGCGAGGTCTGCGAGATGCCGACCACGATCAGCTCGCCGGCCATCAGGCTGCGCCAGGAGAACGCCCAGCCCTGCTTGAGGCCGGCCACGATGGCCGGCAGCGCGGCGGGCGCGATGACGTACCGGTACAGGTTGAGCCCCCGGGCGCCGAGGTTGCGGCCGGCGCGCAGCAGCAGCGGCGGCACGTAGTCCACGCCGGCGATCACGCCGTTGGCGATGGACGGCGCGGCGCCGAGCACCACCACGAAGAAGATGGCCTTCTCGCTCAGCTCGAACAGCAGGATCGCCAGCGGGAACCAGGCGATCGACGGCATGGTCTGCAGCGCGGTGATCATCGAGCCGATCGCGGCCCGCAGGATCCGCGACCGGGCGACCGCGAGGCCGAGCAGCAGGCCCACGGCGACCGAGAAGAGGTAGCCGAGGGCCGCCCGGCGCAGGGTGGTGGCCAGCCCGTCCCAGAGCTGGACGCCGCTGACCTGCCGGAGCAGCTCCTGACCCACGGCCACCGGGCCGGGCAGCGAGTACTCCGGCTTCCAGCCGGTCCAGACCACGACCTGCCAGGCGCCGACGGCGAGGGCGAGGGCGGCCAGCTTCGGCCAGGTCGCCGCCCAGAGCCGGCTGGCCCGGGTGCGGCTCTCCTCCCGGCCGGCCAGCTCCAGGGCGTCCAGCCCGGAGATCTCCGCGTCGGTACGGCCGACGGTGGCGAGGGTGTCACCGGCCATGGCGGCCCACCTCCGTACGCAGGCGGTCGGTGACCTCGGCGGCGATCGCGGCGACCTCGGGGGAGTCGATACGGCGCGGCCGGGGCACGTCGACCGGGGTGGACCAGATGATCCGGCCGGGACGGCTGGAGAGCAGGATGATCCGGTCGGCGAGCCGGGCCGCCTCGCGGACGTTGTGCGTCACGAAGAGCACGCTGAGCCGCCGCTCGGTCCAGATCCGTTCCAGCTCGTCGTGCAGGATGTCCCGGGTCATCGCGTCGAGCGCGCCGAACGGCTCGTCCATCAGCAGCACCGGCGTGTCCAGGGCGAGGGTGCGGGCCAGCGCCACCCGCTGGCGCATGCCGCCGGAGAGCTCGTGCGGGCGCTTGCGGCCGAAGTCGGCCAGGTGCACCGTACCCAGCAGTTCGGTGACCCGGTCCCGCCGTGCCGCCCGGGACAGCCCGCGCAGCTTCAGCGGCACCTCGACGTTGCCCTCGACGGTCAGCCACGGGAAGAGGGCCGGCTCCTGGAACATCAGTCCCGGGTCGACGCCCTCGTCGAGGGTGATCCGCCCGCCGCTGGGCCGGTCGAGGCCGGCGACCAGGTTGAGCAGGGTGCTCTTGCCGCAGCCGGAGGCCCCGACCAGGCAGACGAACTCGCCGGGCGCGACGTCGAGGGAGACCCCGTCCAGGGCGACGACGGCGTTCGCCCCGCGCCCGTACACCTTGGTGACGCCGTGCAGCGCGACCGAGCCGGTCGCGCTGCGTGGCGCCGTCGTGGTCGACGTCATGGCTGGCCGACCTCGGGTTTGCCCTGGCCCTTGAGCACCTCGTTGAGGTGGGTCAGGTCGTAGAGACCGTCGAGGCTGACCGGCTGGGTCAGCCCGACCGCGACGGCGTGGTCGAGGCCGGTCTTCAGCGACGAGGCGATCGGGTCGTTGGTGAACTCCAGGGTCGGCCACGCCTGCTTGATCAGCTTGAGGTCCAGCGGCTTCCCGCTGATCTTCCCGATGTGGTCGGAGATGGCCTGGTGCGCCTCGTCGGGCCTGCCGTTGACGAACTCGTTCGCGGCGACCTGACCCTCGACCAGCTTCTTCACCACGTCGGGGTGGGCCTTGAGGAACTTGGTGCTGACGATCAGGTTGGTGATCACGAACTTCCGGTCCGGCCAGAGGTCGCGCTCGTCGACGAGCACCTTGCCCCCGGCGTTGACCAGCCGGGACACGAACGGCTCGGGCACCCAGGCGCCGTCGATGGCCCCGCTGTCGAACGTCTCCACCGTCTGGGCGTTCTCCTGCGGAATGATCTTGACGTCGCCGCCACCCTCCTTGGTGGTCATGAGGCCCTTCTCCTTGAGCCAGTGGCGGATGGCCACGTCCTGGGTGTTGCCCAGCTGCGGGGTGGCGATCTTCCGGCCCCGGAGCTGCTCGACCGAGGTGATCTCGGGCTTGACGACGAGCGCGACGCCGCCGGAGGCCGCGCCGGAGATGACCCGGACGGCCTCGCCCTTGGACTTCGAGAAGGCGTTCACGGTCGGGTTCGGGCCGATGTACGTGGCGTCGAGCGCGCCGGAGAAGATCGCCTCGATGGCGGCCGGGCCGGCGTTGAAGGTCTTCGTCTCCAGCTTGACGTCGCCGCCGAGCTTCTCGGCGAAGATGCCCTTCTCCACGCCGACCACGGCGGGTGCGTGGGTGATGTTGGGGAAGTAGCCGAGCCGCAGCGTGGTCGGGCCGGAGCCGCCGCCCGCGCTCTCGCTGTCGTCGCCGCAGGCGGCGGCGGTGCCCAGGGTCGCCGCGCCGATGACGGCGAGGGTGGCCAGGGAGACCCACCGACGCAGGGGGAGCCGTCTCATCGTCCATCCAATCCGCAGTATTCCTACTTAGTTGGTAGGAAGAGTGGGTCAGGCGGTGAACTGGCGTCAAGGGCCAACCACATGCCGGGATCCGCGTCCCACGGAAAGCGGCAATCTCTACTGGTTGGATGGGCTTTGCGGCGGGTGGTCCGTCCGCCGCCCCCGGTCGGCCCGGAAGGTGGGCGCGACGCCCCGGGCGCCGGTCGGGGCGGCTGGCGAGAGGTCGCCGGTGGCGGGGGTGCCGACGCGCTAGGGTCGACCCCGTGGCGGCGCGGAGATCGAGAATTCCAGCGACGAAGTACCCGGTCGAGCGGTTCACCCTCGACAACGGCCTGCGGGTGGTCCTGACGCCCGACCGCAGCGCCCCGGTGATCGGGGTGGCGGTCGTCTACGACGTCGGCATCCGCTCCGAGCCCGAGGGGCGCACCGGCTTCGCCCACCTCTTCGAGCACCTCATGTTCCAGGGCTCGGAGAACCTGGAGAAGCTGGCGCACTTCCGGCACGTGCAGGGGGCGGGCGGCACCTTCAACGGCTCCACCCACCTGGACTACACCGACTACTTCGAGACCCTGCCGAGCAACGCCCTGGAGCGGGCGCTGTTCCTGGAGGCCGACCGGATGCGCGGCCCCCGGCTGACCGAGGAGAACCTGCGCAACCAGGTCGACGTGGTCAAGGAGGAGATCCGGGTCAACGTGCTCAACCGCCCGTACGGCGGCTTCCCCTGGCTGACCCTGCCGCCGGTGATGTTCGACACCTTCCCCAACGCGCACGACGGCTACGGCTCCTTCGTCGACCTGGAGTCGGCCACCGTCGACGACGCCGCCGACTTCTTCCGCCGCTACTACGCGAGCGGCAACGCGGTGCTGGCGGTCAGCGGCGACATCGACGTCGCCGAGGCGACCACGCTGATCGAGCGGCACTTCGGCGACGTGCCGGCGCGGCCCGCCCCGGCGCGGCCCGACTTCACCGAGCCCGACCTGACCGAGGAACGGCGCACCTCGTACACCGACAAGCTGGCCCCGCTGCCGGCGGTGGCCGGCGCCTGGCGGGTGCCCGACCCGATCACCGACTTCGCCGCCTACCTGCCGTACGTCGTGCTGGCCGAGGTGCTCACCGACGGTGACGCGTCCCGGCTGGTCGAGCGGCTGGTCCAGCGGGACCGGGCGGTGACCAGCCTCGGCGGCTACGTCGGCTTCATGGGCGACCCGTTCGACGTGCGGGACCCGACGGCGCTGCTGCTCCAGGCGCACCTGCCGCCCGGCGGGGACGTCGACAAGGTGCTGCGCACCATCGACGAGGAGCTGGACCGGCTGGCCACCGACGGCGTGGCCGAGGGGGAACTGGCCCGCACCCAGGCCCGGATGGCGACCCACCTGCTGCGCGACACCGACGCGGTGCTGGGCCGGGCGTTGCAGATGGCCGTGCTGGAGCAGCAGCGTGGCGAGCCGGGGCTGCTCAACGACCTGCCCCGGCTCGTCGGCGAGGTCACCGACGAACAGGTCCGCGCCGCCGCGGCCACCCTGCGGCCCGAGCGCCGCGCGTCCATCGAGGTCATCGCCGGAGGTGGCAGGTGAGCGCGAGGAGTGAGCCGGGTTTGCGAGCCCCGCAGTCGCGAACGGAGGCGGGTCGGGTGAGCGCGAGGAGTGAGCCGGGTCTGCGAGCCCCGCAGTCGCGAACGGAGGCGAGTCGGGTGAGCGCGAGGAGTGAGCCGGGTCTGCGAGCCCCGCAGTCGCGAACGGAGGAGAGCCAGTGACGGCAACCGCACAGGCCGCGCCCCGGGCGCTGCCGCCGCTCGGCCCGAACCGCAGGCTCAAGCTGCCGAAGCAGGCCGAGCGCACGCTGGGCAACGGGCTGACCGTGATCGCCGTACGCCGGCCGGCGGTGCCGCTGGTGGAGGTGCGGCTGTGGATGCCGTTCGGCCGCACACACCTGGCCCGGGGCGCCATGCTGGCGCAGACCCTGCTCTCCGGCACGCAGACCATGTCCAGCGTGCAGATCGCGGCCGAGTTGCAGAAGGTCGGCGGCGGGCTCTCCGCCGGGATCGACCCGGACCGGCTGATGCTCTCCGGCGCCGGGCTGGTCACCGGGCTGGACCGGATGCTGGAGATCCTCGCCGAGGTGCTGACCGACGCGAGCTACCCGAACGACGACGTCGCCACCGAGCGGGACCGGCTGGTCGACCGGATCCACGTGGCGCGCAGCCAGCCCGCGCACCTGGCCCGTACCGCCCTCCTGCGCCGGGTCTACGGCACGCACCCGTACGCGGTGCAGACCCCCGATCCGGAGGCGGTCCGGGCGGTCCGGCCGGGGGTGCTGCGGACCCTGCACGCCCAGCGGGTGCACCCCGCCGACGCCGTGCTGGTGCTGGTCGGTGACGTGCAGCCGGAGCGGGCGCTGGACGCCGCCGAGAAGGCGCTGTCGGGGTGGAACGGCGCCGGGCACACCGCCGACCTGCCGCCCGCCCCGCCGCTGGAGCCCGGGCCGCTGCTGCTGGTCGACCGCCCGGGGGCGGTGCAGTCCTCGCTGCGGATGGCGCTGCCGGCGGTGCCCCGCACCCACCCCGACCACGCCGCGCTGCAACTGGCCAACCTGATCTTCGGCGGCTACTTCTCCTCCCGCTGGGTGGAGAACATCCGCGAGGACAAGGGCTACACGTACGGGGGGCACTCCGTCGTCGAGCACTCGGTGGCCGGGTCGGTGCTGGTCGCCGCCGTCGACGTGGCCACCGAGGTCACCGGGCCGGCGCTGCTGGAGACGACGTACGAACTCGGCCGGCTGGCCAGCCTTCCGCCCCGCGAGGACGAGCTGGAGCAGGCCCGCCAGTACGCCCTCGGCACCCTCCAGCTCGGGATGTCCACCCAGGCCGGGCTCGCCTCGCTGACCAGCGCGTACGCCGGCAGCGGGCTGCGCCTGGAGTTCCTGGCCGAGCACGCCGCCCGGCTGGCGAAGGCGACCGTGGGTGACGTGGCCGAGGCGGCGGCCCGCTACCTCGCTCCGGCGCGGGCGGTCACCGTGGTGCTGGGCGACGCCGAACGGATCGGGCCGCAGGTGGCCGCGCTGGCCCCGGTCGCTACCGAGCCGGCGCGGCCGTGAGCGGGGAGGTCGCGCCGCCGCTGGCCCGTTCCACCCTGGACCGGGCGGCCCACCGGCGCACCGACCCGGCCTGGCTGGCACAGGCGTGGAGCCAGGCCCGGGTGCTGGTGCTCGACTCCGCCGACGGCGGCCGGGCGCTGGTGCGTACCGACACGTCGCCGCCGACGCTCGTGCTGCTCGACCCGGCCGGGCTGCCCGAGCCGACGGCGCCGATGTTCCTCGGCGTCGAGCCGGACGGGGTGCCGGTCTTCGCCGTGGACGCCCCGCTGCCGGCGGTGCCCGGCGCCCGGGCGGCGCACCTGCGCGAGGTGGGACACCTGCTCGGCGACCGCGACGCCGGGCTGTTCACCACCGCGCTGGCGCTTCTCAACTGGCACCTGCGGCACCGCTACTCGTCGACCACCGGGCATCCGACCGAGGTGGACGAGGCCGGCTGGTCCCGGGTGGACCCGGCCGGGGAGCGGGTCTGGCCGCGTACCGATCCCGCGATGATCGTGCTGGTGCACGACGGCGTCGCGGGCCCGGACGGGCGGTGCCTGCTCGGCAACAACGCCACCTGGCCGCACACCGCCGGCGAGCGCCGGTTCTCCTGCCTCGCCGGTTACGTCGAGCCGGGGGAGTCGGCCGAGGCCGCGGTGCTGCGCGAGGTCCGCGAGGAGGTCGGCGTCCCGGTCGAGGACATCGCGTACGTGGGCAGCCAGGCCTGGCCGTTCCCCGGCTCGCTGATGCTCGGCTTCCTCGCCACCGCCGACCCGGAGCATCCGGTGCACGTGGACCCGACCGAGATCGCGTACGCCCGGTGGTTCTCCCGCAGGGAGATCGGCGCGGTCCTGGCGGGACGGCCGGTGGAGGTCGGCGGCGCCCGGCTGGTGCTGCCGCCGCCGTCGTCGATCGCGCTCTTCCTGATCCACCGCTGGCTCGACGGGCACTGCTGAGCCGGTTCCGCCCCCGGGTCATGCCCGGCGGCGGTCGTGGCGGGTGCGGCGTCGAGCAGCCGGGCGGGTCGCCGGCGGCGGGCCCGGTGTGGCCCGCGCGCAACCGCGCCGCCGGCCGGGAGGTCGTGCGGTCCCGGCCCGTGGCCGCCGTTGCCGCGGCGGTCACGGACCGGGAACACGGGCCGTCGTGGTCGGCTGGGGCAAGGAGCGCGGCGGGGGAGCCGGTCCGACCACGACGGACGTCTGGGTGCGGGTCAGCTGCCGCGGTCGTCGGGTGCGGCCCGTCGTCCGCGGCCCGGTTGGTCGAGCGGGAGCACCTTGACCCGTTGCTTCCCGGAGCGGACCGCGCCGACGGTGGCGAGGGCCCGGGCCAGCAGCAGCGCGGCGTCGCGCTCCTCGGCGTGCACGATCTGGCGGCGGGGCTCGGGCGCGGTGGTCTCGTCCCGCAGGAGGCCACCGCACGCCCAGGCGGCGGCGATGTCCACGTCGGCGGCGGCGCGGATGTCGGTGCGAACGATCAGGAACCGCATGCGGGTCTCCGGATGAATCGCGACGGTGGGGAACGGGTGGAAGTTCCACGTCACTCTGCCGTCATGTTACGCCGCGCGGTCGTCTCATCAAGTGAAACGCGACGATTGGTCCGGAGCCTCGTCCGATCAGCGGATGCCTGGTCGGCGGGGTGTCACGGCGCAGACGCGACGGGGCCGCCGGCAAGCCTGCCGGCGGCCCCGCGATCGTGGTCGGATCAGTTCAGATCGAACTGTCCGTCCTTGGCGCCGGCGATGAAGCCCAGCCAGCCCGCCCGGTTGAACAGCAGCACCGGACCGCCCTGGTCCTTGCTGTCCCGCAGGGCCACCGCGGCCGGCCCTGTCCTCAGTGGGGCGACCTCGACGCAGTTCGAGGTCTGGCTGCGCGTGCTCTTGCGCCAAGGGGCGTCCGCGAGCTGGGCGGGTACGGACGGCGTGTTGCGGATCTCGTTCATCGTGCCACTCCTGAGGTGAACTGCTCCGATGGAACGAGTGGCGCCGCACGACCCGACGGTGGGGCCCCCGTGATCACCGCTCCGTCAGGCGCCCGGAATGCCGGCGGCGTTGGGTCGGCGCCGTTGCCGGCCCGTACGCCACCGTGGACGCGGTCGCCGCGCCGGGCAGCCGCCCCGTCGCCTCGATGAGCCAGGAGAGGGTGTCCGATTCGGAGAGCGCCGACGTGCATAGCCACTCGAACACCACTTTATAGCGATTTAGGGTGTTTGCCTCGGTCGACATGACGTCGGTGAACCCCCCTTCGATGGCCAGCGTCTCCGGATCGAGCGGATCCGCGAACCGGTAGACCGAGAACGCGGTCGGCGGGAGGTACCAGTCGCCGATCTGGGTGTCGCGCGGCAGCACGTGCAGCGTGACGTTCGGCAGCATCGCCAGGTCGCAGAGCTGCACGAGCTGCTCGCGCAGCACCTCCGGCGGCCCGGCCCGGCCGCCGAGCGCCGCCTCCTCCAGCACCGCCGTGTAGCGGGGGGCGTCGACCGCGCGGGTGAGCAGCGACTGACGGGCCAGCCGGGCCCGCACCTCGGTGTCGATGTCCTCCCCGGTCTCCGGGTCGCCGGCCTCCTCGCCGACCTGGCGGGCCGAGGCGATCCGTACCGACGCGTACCCCGGCGTCTGGAGCAGGCCCGGCACCAGGACCGGGTTGTATTCCGAGATCTCCGCACAGCCCGCCTCCAACTCGGCGAAGCTGCGCTGCTGCTGGGTCATCACCGGGAAGTTGCGCAGCCAGCCGCGGATGTCGCCGGCCTCCCGGGTGATGCCGAGGAGTTCCCGGCGCAGCGCCTCGTCGACGCCGTAGAGATCCAGCAGCCCGCGGACGTCGTCCGGGTCCGGGCGGCTGCGGCCGTTCTCCAGCCGGGACAACTTGGACGCGGACGCCCAGCCGACCCGCTCGATGACCTGGTCCCCCGTGAGACCCGCGGCCTCGCGCAGCCGGCGCAGTTCGGTGCCCAACCTGCGGCGGCGCAGGATCGGGCTGGGTGAGGCAGGAGGCACGACGTCCTCTTTTCCCGTGGACCGCCGCAGACGCGACGGTAACTGTATGAAATTCGCCCCCCACGGTCAGTATGGACGGCGCGCCTCCCGCCGGAGGTCCCGGTGGGGGCGTGTCTCGCAGAAAAGAGGACCGTGGGAGGCAGCGGCGTGCGGTACGACGCCGTCCGCCCGCCCGCGCCACCCCGACCGCGCCACGCCGCGCACACCCCCGCCGGAGGGACCCCATGCGCACCGTCCTGCGCCGCCCGGATTTCCGCCTGCTCTTCGGCGGCCTGCTCGCCAGCATGGCCGCCGAGTCGATCCTGCTGCTGGCCCTCGCCATCTGGGTGAAGGACCTCACCGGGTCGGACGGGCTGGCCGGCGCCACCATCTTCGCGGTCATCGCCCCGATGACCCTGGCCCCGCTGGTCGGGTGGATCGTCGACCGCTACCCCCGGCGCCCGTTCTTCGTGGTGGCGAACCTGGTGACGGCCGTGCTGCTCACCCCGCTGCTCGTGGTGCGGGACCGGGCCGACGTGTGGCTCATCTACGTGGTGGCGGCCCTGTACGGGCTGTCGTACATCACGCTCAGCGCGGTGCTCAGCGGCCTGATCCGCCAGCTCGTGCCGGTGGAACTGCTGGCCGAGGCGAACGGGGTGCTCCAGACCGTGCGCCAGGGGCTGCGGCTGATCGGCCCGCTGGCCGGCGCCGGGCTCTACGCCGCCGTCGGCGGCTGGATGCTGGCCGTGATCGGGATGGTCGGCTTCCTCTCGGCGGCCGTCGTGGTGGGCCTGATCCGGACGACGGAGACGCCGCCCACCGGGCCCGCGCTGCGCTGGCCGGCCGAGGTGGGCGCCGGCCTGCGGCACCTGGCCGGGGAGCCGGCGCTGCGCCGGGCGCTGTTCGGCTACGGGCTGGGGTCGCTGGCGATGGGCTTCAGCGAGTCGCTGATCTTCGCGTACGTCGACCAGGGGCTCCGCCGGGACGCCGCGTTCGTCGGCGTGCTGGTCACCGTGCAGGGCGTCGGCGGGCTGGTCGGCGGGCTGCTCTCCCCGGCCGTGGTGCGCCGCGCCGGCGAGGTGGGCACGCTCGCCGCCGGGGTGGCGTTCTTCGGGCCGGCCTCGCTGGCGCTGGTGTACCCGAACCTCTGGCTCGGCTTCGTCGCGGTGCTGCTGGCCGGGGTGTCGCTGCCGCTGACGATGGTCGGGCTGCACACGCTGATCCAGCGGCGCACCCCGCCGGGGCTGCTCGGCCGGGTGGCCGCGGCCTCGGAGGCCATGGTCAGCGGGCCGCAGGCGCTCTCGATCGGGGCGGGGGCGCTGCTCGTCGGGGTGCTGGACTACCGCGTCCTGTTCGCCCTGATCGGGGTGGCCACCCTGTTCGCCGGCGGCTACCTCTGGCACGGCCGCACGCTCAGCCCGCCGCCGTCCGCCCGGATCCCCGCCCCCCGCCGGCCCGCCGACGGCCCCGCCCTCGCCGACCGGGCCGAGGCGGGGCCCGTCCCCACCGAGCGGGCCGAGGCGGGGTCCGCCCTCGCCGACCGGGCCGGGGCGGCGGGCCACGAGGTGGTCGGGACGATCCCACCGAGCCCGGGGCGATGAGCCGCCGGACCCCGTCGTCGCCGGGACCGCCCCGGGATACGCGACGAGCGGCCGGCCCGGGTGGGCGGCCGCTCGTCGGCGGTGTGCCGGGTCAGGCGTCGATCGTGGCCAGGTGCTGCTTGACCTGGGTGATCGAGGGGTTGGTCAGGGCGCTGCCGTCGGCGAAACGCAGCGTCGGGACGGTCTGGTTGCCGCCGTTGACGCGCATCACGAACTCCGCGGCCTTCGGGTCCTGCTCGATGTCGACCACCTCGTAGCCGATGCCCTCCCGGTCGAGCTGCGACTTCAGCCGGTGGCAGTAGCCGCACCAGGTGGTGGAATACATCGTCAGCATGGTCAGATCCTCCAACGGTCCGCGTGGCGGCTTGCCGATCAAGCCAGGCTAACCGCTGTAACGTCCGGCGGAGCTGAGACAATCCCTCGCTGTGGTGGTTCACTCAGCATCCGAACGCGTGCTCGCCGGGCTCGACCCGGAGCAGCGGTCGGCGGTGACCGCCCCCGCCGGCCCGGTCTGCATCCTGGCCGGCGCCGGCACCGGCAAGACCCGCGCGGTCACCTCCCGGATCGCCCACCGGGCGCTCTCCGGAGAGATCTCCGCCCGGCACGTGCTCGCGGTGACCTTCACGGCCCGCGCCGCCGCCGAGATGCGGGCCCGGCTCACCGCGCTCGGGGTGGGCGGCGTCCAGGCCCGCACCTTCCACGCGGCGGCGCTGCGCCAGGTGCGCTACTTCGCGCCCCGGCTGCTGGCGGGGCGGGCCATGCCCGAGCTGCTGGACAGCAAGGTCCGGCTGGTCACCCTCGCCGCGGCCAAGGCCGGCCTGCGCACCGACCGGGCGGCGGCCCGGGACCTCGCCGGCGAGATCGAGTGGGCCAAGTCGTCGCTGGTGGAGCCGGGGGAGTACGTCGTCGCG
Source organism: Micromonospora sp. NPDC023644 (assembly GCF_040640115.1). Lineage (NCBI taxonomy): Bacteria > Bacillati > Actinomycetota > Actinomycetes > Micromonosporales > Micromonosporaceae > Micromonospora > Micromonospora sp. NPDC023644. Next base: position 149,903 of record NZ_JBFABA010000001.1, read on the forward strand.
GCCGCCAAGGCGATGCGGGACACCCCGCACGAGCCGGCCCGGGTCGCCGAGGTCTTCGCGGCGTACGAGCGGATCAAGCGGTCCAACGGGGTGATCGACTTCGAGGACATGCTGCGCGCCGCGGTCTGGGGCATCGAGGAGCACCGGGACGTCGCCGAGCAGGTCCGCGCCCAGTACCGGCACTTCGTCGTCGACGAGTACCAGGACGTCAACCCCCTCCAGCAGCGGCTGCTCCAGGCGTGGCTGGGCGGGCGGGACGACCTGACCGTGGTCGGGGACGCCAGCCAGACGATCTACTCGTTCACCGGGGCCACCTCGTCCTACCTGGTCGACTTCCCGCGCCGGTACCGGGGGGCGACGGTGGTGCGGCTGGTCCGCGACTACCGCTCCACCCCGCAGGTCGTCGGGCTGGCCAACGCGGTGATCTCCCAGGCGCGGGGCACCGAGGCGCGGCTGCGCCTGGAGCTGGTCGGCCAGCGCCCGCCCGGCCCCGAACCGGAGCTGCGGATCTTCACCGACGAGCCGGCCGAAGCCAACGCGGTGGCGGCCCGCTGCCGCGCCCTGGTCGACGCCGGCACCCCGGCGAAGGAGATCGCCGTGCTGTTCCGGACCAACGCGCAGTCCGAGGCGTACGAGAAGGCGCTGACCGAGGCGCAGGTGCCGTACGTGGTGCAGGGGGCGGAGCGGTTCTTCGAGCGGGTCGAGGTCCGCCAGGCGATGGTCGCCCTGCGGGCCGCCACCCGGTCGATCCCCGGGGAGACCCCGCTGCCCGACGCCGTGGTGGAGGCGCTCACCGCGGTCGGCTGGGCCCCTGGGGCCGCCCCCGCCGGCGGCGCCGCCCGCGAGCGGTGGGAGGCGCTCGCCGCGCTGGTGCAACTCGCTGAGGAGTACGCGGCCACCCCGCAGGTGCTGCCGATCGGACCCGCCGCCTCGGTCGAGCGCCCGGTCACGCTCGCCGACTTCAACGACGAGCTGGCCCGCCGGGCCGCCGCGCAGCACGTGCCGACGGTCGACGGGGTGACCCTGGCCTCGCTGCACTCCGCCAAGGGCCTGGAGTGGGACGCGGTCTTCCTGGTCGGCCTCTCCGAGGGCACGCTGCCCACCACGTACGCCAAGACCGTCGAGCAGGTCGAGGAGGAGCGCCGGCTGCTCTACGTCGGCGTCACCCGGGCGAGGGAGTGGCTCTGGCTGTCGTACGCCTCGGCCCGTTCCCCGGGCGGGCGGGCCCGGCGGCCCTCGCGGTTCCTGCCGCAGCTGGACCGCTCGGGCGGGGCGGAGCGGGCCGGCGCCGGTCCGGCGGCGCGCAGGCCGGAGCGTCGCCGCACCCAGATCGTCTCCTGCCGGATCTGCGGCGCCACCCTGCTCGCCGGGCCCGACCGCAAGCTCGGCCGCTGCCCCACCTGCCCGTCGGACATCGACGAGGAGCTGCACGAACGGCTGCACGAGTGGCGCCAGCGGGTGGCCGGCGGGCAGCGGGTACCGGCCTATGTGGTATTCACCGACGCCACCCTGGTCGCGCTCGCGGAGCGGCGCCCCGGGCGGGCGGAGGAGTTGATCGCCATCGCCGGCATCGGGCCCCGCAAGCTCGGCCTCTACGGGGAGGCGGTGCTGGCGCTGGTGGCGGGCGCGGCGGTCGACGAAGTCTGCTCAGAGAAAACTTTCGAAATCTCGCCGTAAATTCGTTTGCCCTCGCCCCGTGGCGAGGAATAGCCTCATGACACACCTCGCGAGCGGCGCCATTCGGGCTGCTCACGAGGGGTAGAGACCGTTTCGGCACGAGTGAACGTCAGAGGAGGTGGCCCCAATGGAGAGCGTCTACATCTGCGAGCGTCCGGCGGCGCTGCCCGCTGCCGTCGCTCCGCTGTCGGCTGTCCGGGTGGCCCTCGCCGCTGCGCGACCGTCGGTTTCCCAGGTGCACCGGGTCGAGGCTCAGGCCGAGCTGATCCTCGCCACCGCGCCGAACGGAATCCAGGGCACCAGTGGCTTCACGGGCAAGGGCGTCGATGCTGCCAAGCGTCGCATGGACGTCCGCGGAGTTCCACCTCGAGGTAGACCGGTCTGATCCTCAGACCACCGGCTCACCTCGAGGCCGCGGAACCCGCTACCGGGATCCGCGGCCTCAGTTTTTTGCCCGCCAAAGTACGTCGGAAATGCGATCCACGAGATCGAAGTGAGAGAGAGGTGACCGGGCGATGAGTCTGGCGTTGGCCCCGCTCGACGTGAGCGTCGAGGTGGAGGCGAACCTGCCCTGCCGGAAGTTCGACCCCGACCTGTGGTTCTCCGACTCGCCCGCCGAGCTCGAGCTGGCCAAGTCGCTCTGCGGGGACTGCCCGCTGCGCGTCGAGTGCCTGGCCGGGGCGGTGGAGCGGGCCGAGCCCTGGGGCGTCTGGGGCGGCGAGATCTTCGAGCGTGGCGCGGTCGTCCCGCGTAAGCGGCCCCGTGGCCGTCCGCGCAAGGAGGACCTCGCCCGCGACGCGGCGCTCCGGGTCGAGGCCGAGGCACGACTGGCGGCCAGTGGGCTGTCCGAGTCGCGCACCACGGTCCGGCTGGCGGCCTGACATGCACCCGATCCAACCCACCCACGCCGGTGTCACGCCGGCGACGAGAGAGCTGACCACCATGCTGAACGTCCTTGACGGAGTCGCCGAGATGCAACTACTTCACGAAGCGTTGTCCCGGGCTCGAATGCGCCGGCCTCAGGCCGGTCGTACCACCACGAGCACTGAGGCAACCCTTTCCGCCCGTACCGTCGCCATGAACAGCCGCAACCGCGCGGCGCGCGACCTGGGCGCTCTCTAGAACCCACCCGATGCCGAGGGGCGGTGGCCGGAATCCGGCCACCGCCCCTCGGCGCGTTCCGCGCCCCGAGCCACCGCCCGCCGGTCAGCCGCCGGCCGAGGGCTGCTCAGCCGACGGGGCGAAGCCGGGCAGCCAGCGCTCCAGGATGCCCCGGTAGGGCGCCTTCGCCTCCAGCTGGCAGAGCACGCCGATCGAGCCGAGCGTCACCCGGTGGATGAGCAGGTACGACGGCGGCAGGTTGAGCTGCCGGCTCAACTGGTACGCGGGGGAGCGGGGACTGGCCAGCCGGGCCGCCTCCGTACGCAGCCAGGCCCGGGTGAACCGGAACTGCTCGGCGGCGATGGGCTCCAGCATCGGACGGAGGAAGTCGAGCACCGCCTGGGCGTCGATCTCCTCGGTGGCACCGATGAAGCCCTCCGCCCGCAGGCCCGCCACCACCTCGTCGGCGTCGCCCCGCAGCGCCAGCGCGGCGATGCGGCCGATCGGCTCGGGCGTGCCCTCCGGCATCCGGGCCACCGCGCCGAAGTCGATCACGCCGAGCCGGCCGTCGGCCAGCAGCCGGAAGTTGCCCGGGTGCGGGTCGGCGTGCAGCAGCCCGGCCCGCTGCGGCGCGGACAGGTGCAGGATCGCCATCAGCCGGCCGGCCTCGTCGCGCTGCTCCTCCGTGCCCTCGCGGATGATTTCCGCCAGCGGGGTGCCCTCGATCCACTCGGTGACCAGGACCCGGGGCGAGGCCGAGACCACCGCCGGGATGTGGATCTCCGGATCGTCCGCGTACGCGGCGGCGAAGGCGCGCTGCGACTCGGCCTCCAGCTCGTAGTCGAGCTCCTCGGTGATCCGTTCCCGCAGCTCCGCCAGGAGCGGCTTGACGTCCAGCCCGGGCTGGATCGCCCGGAACATCCCACCGAGCCGGGAGAGTTGCTTGAGGTCGGCGAGCAGGGCGTCGCCAGCGCCCGGATACTGGATCTTGACGGCCACGTCGCGGGTCTGCGGCGCGCCGGAGGGGCCGTAGCCCGGCTCCCGCCACACCGCCCGGTGCACCTGGCCGATGCTGGCCGCAGCGGCGGGGGTGTCGTCGAACTCCACGAACCGGTCCCGCCAGGCCGGGCCGAGCTGCTCGGCGAGCACCTTGTGCACGCTGGCCGCCGGCAGCGGCGGCGCGGCCTCCTGGAGCTTGGTCAGGGCCTGCCGGTAGGGGGCGGCGACCTCCTCCGGCAGGGCGGCCTCGAAGACCGACAGCGCCTGGCCGAACTTCATCGCACCGCCCTTGAGCTGCCCCAACACGCTGAAGAGCTGCTCGGCGGTGCGCTGCTGGATCTCCGCGGAGATCACGTCGGAGGCGAGCCCGGTGACGCGCTTACCCATGCCGAGGACGGTCCGACCGGCGAAGCCGAGCGGCAGAGCGGCGAGCTTGGCGGTCCGGGACACGGCCCGGCGCGGGATGTCGGTCACCCGGCCATTGTTACCGACTCCGGGGGCCCGCGGCTGCTCTGCCGCCGGGCTGGGTGCCCGGCCCCACCTTCCAGGGCCGTCACCGGCGTCGTCTGGAGCATCCGCAGGAGGGGTGCGGCGGCCACATCCGGCGGCGGAACCGCCCCGCCCCGGTGATCTCCACCGCGCAGCCCAGGGTCTCCGGGGTGCCCCCGTCGAGCTGGGCCAGCGCCTCGGCCGCCGCGTACGCACCGGCGGCCAGGAGGGTCGAGGCGGCACCCGCCTGCTCGTCGGCACCCGTCGCGAGCTGGGCGGCCAGCGCCGGCCAGTCCGGGTCGCGGTCCGCCCGGTGCAGGTCGAGGCAGTTCAGGCAGGGGCCGGCGGGCGGTCGGACGAGGGGGCCGACCACGGGCACGCCCTCCCGGAGGCCGAGCAGCAGGTGCGGCTGGCGGCGCTGGGCGTGACCGGCGGCGAGCAGGGCGGCCGGGCGGTCCGTACCGAGCTGGACGACCAGGTCGACCCGGCCCCGCCGGAGGGGACCCGTGCCCGTGCCGGGCGCGGCCCGCTCGACGGCGTCGCGTACCGCCTGGGCGAGCGGGCGGCCGAGCGCGGCGGCCGGGATGCCGGTGCCGACCAAATCCGCCGGCCGCACCGGGCCGGCCAGGTCCGGGTGCACGTGCCCGACCCCGGCCTGGGCCAGCGCGAGGGCGACCGGGGCGCCGAGGCGGCCGGTGCCGCTGACCACCACCCGGGCGGCCAACCGGCGGCGCAGCACCTGGGCGGGCGTGCCGGGCAGCCGCGCCGAGGCCAGGGCGAGCGCCCCGGCCTCGGCGGTGAGCCGGGCCCGGGACGGGCCGGCCAGGTCCTTCGGCAACAGGGTGTGCGCGGGTACGACCAGGCCTGCGGCCCGCAGGGCGTCGAGCAGGGTGCGGGCCTCGTCGGGGGCCACCTCGGCGGCGACGGCGTGCGCCAGGACCAGCCGTTCGCTGCGGGTGCCGTCGAGCAGGTCGAGCAGGCGGGCGGCCCGGGGGTCGGCGATCTCCAGCAGTACGGCGCGACCGGGCTCGACGCCGAGTTGCAGGGTGTGGCGGTCCCGCCAGAGTCTGGTGAGGCCCGGCAGCAGGGTGGGCCGGGGCAGCGTGGCACGGCGCATGACACGAATCGTGACCGTGCCCGTGCTCACCGTCGATCGTTGTCCACAGGTGGGCCGTGCCCTGTCCAGGGCTGTCCACAGGAAATCCTGGGATATCCACAACCCGCGGGTAACCGTGTCGGCGAGCCGACAGCGGGCGGAGGGCGGATCAGGGGCGGTCATGCCGGAGGGGGCGGCCGACGGCCGCCCCCTCCGACGCATCCGTACGGGTCAGACCTTCGCCTTGCCCAGGATGCGGTTCACTGTTGTGCCGCACACCGGACACTTGCCCTTGGCCATGTTCATCCCGGTCTTCGAGACCTCGACGCGGCCCTCGAAGTCCCGCTTCTCCTTGCACTTGACGCAGTAACCGTTGTAGGTCTGGGCCTGGTCGGCCACGGTGCCCTCCTCGTCTCGTCCGCCGGCCGATGCCGTCCCGGCGGGGGTTCCCGGCGGCGGGCCACTCGGGCACCGGCGCTGGGTCGTTCTGCCACGGCCACGCTCGTGACCGCTGGTCCGCGGACCCTACCCAGGTCTGGGCGGTTCCATGTCAGCTGTGCTTCGTCACTGTGAGCAAGTCGACGTCGAGAGTGTGCATGGCGAATTACGTCGGATAAGTCAGTTTGGCGGGGACACGCCGACCGAACCCGGGTAGATGCCCCGTGCGGGGCACCCCGAGCTGCGCTCGCCGAGAAGATCACCTACGGTGGGGGTGTGACCTCGTCGCACCCGCGGACGACCGCCACGAAGGGTGACGGCGACGAATCACCGCGCGCCGGCAAAGATTTTTTGGGACTCCTGCCGACCAATCACCATTTTCCGGGCGGGTGTCGGGGTGTTGACCCTTGCGGACCCCTGGTCAGTACGCATTAGCTTTCCTTCGTGACAGGAATCCGAGGCTGCGCGGCCCGCTGATGGCAGGGGCGCGGAAGCCGGTCGTCGAAGTGCGGCGCAGCCAGCGTCGGCGACGCACGGTGTCCGCGTACCGCGACGGTGAGCGGGTCGTCGTCCTCATCCCGGACCAGTTCTCCCGGGCCGAGGAGAGCGAGTGGGTCGACCGGATGCTCGCCCGGCTCGCCGCCCGGGAGGGGCGCCTCGCCCGGTCCGACTCCGAGCTGCTCGTCCGGGCCACCCGCCTGATCAAGCTCTACCTCGCCGAGCACGGCACGCAGGCCGTGCCGACGAGCGTCCGCTGGGTCACCAACCAGAACGGCCGCTGGGGGTCCTGCACCCCGGCCGACGGCACGATCCGCATCTCGCACCGCGTCCAGGACATGCCCGACTGGGTGATCGACTACGTGCTCCTGCACGAACTCGCGCACCTCATCGTGCCCAGCCACAACGCCCGGTTCTGGGCGCTCGTCGCGCGCTACCCGAAGTCCGAGCGGGCGCGGGGCTACCTGGAGGGCGTAGCGGCGGCCTCCGGCACCCCCCTGACGGACTGACCCCCGCCGGCGCCCGCCTGCGCCGTCCCGGCGCCCGCCGGAGCCCGCTCTGCTGGCACCCACCGTCCCCTTGGCGACGCTGACGGCCCCGACCGCATCGGGCGTGCGGAAGCCGCCGAGATCTTGGTACGAAACAGCCCTTCCAGGGGCCTGTTCCTACCAAGATCCCGGCTCCGACCCCCGCCCCGACCCCGACTTCGACGGCCGTTCGGCCCGGCTCGTGGTTCCGGGCCCGTCGCTCGTCGGCCGGGCGGAGCCCGGCTAGGGTCGGAGGGTGGCCCGACGTGTGGTGGTGGCGTTGCTCGGAACGGTGGCCTGGGCGCCGCCCGGCATCGACCCGGTGGACTGGCGGGCCGCGCTCGCCGAGGACGTGGTCGACCTGCTCGCGACGCTCAACGAGGTGGAGACGGCCGTCGCCGTCACCCCGGCGGACCGGCGGCTGGCCGACGCGGTGGTCTGGCCGGACACGGCCGTGTACGAGGTGCCCGAGGCGACCCCGAACGCCGTCTTCGCCGCTCTCGCCGACGCCGGCTACGACCAGGTGGCCGTGATCGCCGGCGACGCGCCCGACGTGCCGGGCCTGACCATCGGCAAGCTGCTGCGCCCGCTCACCACCCGGCCGGTGGCGGTCGCCCCGGTCGAGGGCGATGGACCGGGCCTGCTCGGCGTGGCCACGCGCCTGCCCGTACCGGCGTGGCTGCCGGCGCTGGACCTGGACACCGCGCGGCCCGCGGCCGTGCGCGCGGCGGCGCCGCGACCCGGCGACCTGGCGGTCACCCCGGCCTGGCGGCGCCTGCGCGGGCCGGCCGACCTGGCCTTCCTCAACCCGGCGGTGGAGGGCTGGGAGACCACCCGCGCCCTGCTCTCCGGAACCGCCCTGCCCCGCTGACCAGTCCGCCGACCGGGGGAGCGCCCTCGCTGCCCGGGCCACGGCCAAGCCGCTCGATCGTTGGCTGTGTACGACCGCAAGCGGGGGCCGCCCGACCCGGGTGGGTCGGGCGGCATCCGTCGTCGACGGGTCAGGGGCGGGCGTCGCCGTCCTCGGTGTCGTCGCCCGGGCGCTGCTCCGGCTCGCCCGGGGCCTTCTCCTCCGGGCCGCCCGGCGCGCTGAAGTCGAAGCTCTCCAACTCGCCGAGGTCCCACTCGGACATCGCGAAGGCCACCGGGTCGGCGAAGTCGTCGTCGGAGGGGAGCAGGTCGGGGTGGCCCCACAGGGCGTCCCGGCCGGCGATGCCCCGGTGCTCAGTCAGCGCCGCCCAGAGCGCCGCAGCCTCGCGCAGCCGGCGCGGACGCAGCTCCAGGCCGACCAGCGCCGCGAAGGTCTGCTCGGCCGGGCCGCCGGCGGCCCGGCGGCGGCGGAACGCCTCGCCGAGGCTCACGACGTTGGGCAGCCGGCCGCTCGCCGCGCTGTCGACCACGTGGCAGACCCAGCCCTCGACCAGGGCCAGGGCGGTCTCCAGCCGGGCCAGGGACGCCTTCTGCGCCGGGCTGTCCTCCGGCGTGAAGATGCCCTCCAGCGCGATCGCCTGCATCGACTCCGGGTCGGTCGGGTCGACCCGGCCCATCGCCTCCTCGATCGCCTCCCGGTTGACCCGGATGCCGGCGGCGTACATCTCCACGGCGTTGAGCACGTGCCCGCGCAGCCACGGCACGTGCTGGAAGAGCCGCTGGTGGGCGGCCTCGCGCAGGGCCACGTAGAGGCGCACCTCGTCCTCGGGCAGCTCCAGGCCCTCGCCGTACGCCCGGATGTTGGCCGGGATCAGCGCGGCCGTGCCGGCCGGGCCGAGCGGCAGCCCGATGTCGCCGGCGGAGAGCACCTCCGCGGCGAGCGAGCCGAGCGCCTGGCCGAGCTGGCCGCCGAAGAGCGCGCCACCGAGGGTGGCGACCATCGACTGCATCGGGCCGAGCTGGGCGCGCGCCTCCGGCGGCACCAGGTCGCCCATCGCGCCGACCATGCGGCTGGCGACCGGGTCGCAGAGCTTGCGCCAGACGTCGAGCGTCTTGTAGATCCACTCGTTGCGGTTCCAGGCCAGCGAGGTCTGGATGCCCGAGGGCAGGGCGGAGGCCGGCTCCAGCCACAGGTCGGCGAGCCGCAACGCCTCCTCCACCGCGTTGCGCTCGTAGGGCGACACCGCCGGGTCGCCCGCGGCGGCGAGCTGGCTGGCGGCCACCTGGCGGGCCAGGTCCCAGTTGACCGGCCCGCTGCCCGACGCGGAGAGCAGGTGCTGCAACTGCGACATGAACTGCTGCATCTGCGCGGGATCGTTGGGGTCTGGTGGTTGCCCACCCGGGAGCGCGAAACCGAACGGAATATCAGGCACGACGTCTACGGTACGCGCGCCGCGCCCCAGGTAGCCGTCGCTGGCGTTGCGCTGAGGGCGAAGTCGCGATTCACCCGCCGGAGGCCCCGATCCCGGTCGGTACGCTCTGCCGCATGAGACGTCGCGGCGTGACCGTCCTGCTCGGTGCTCTGCTCACCGCTCTGCTCAGCATCGGCGTGCTCGGCGCGCCCATCCCGTACGTGGTGCTCGGCCCGGGACCGACGGTCAACACGCTGGGCAAGGAGAACGGCAAGGAGGTCATCCAGGTCACCGGCCGGGAGACCTCCACCTCCGCGGGCCAGCTCCGGCTGACCACGGTCGGGGTGCAGCCCTCGGTCAAGCTGCGCTCGGCGATCCAGGGCTGGTTCTCCGACGACGAGGCCGTGGTGCCGCGTGAGCTGGTGTACCCGCCCGGGGAGACCCGCGAGGAGGTCGAGGAGCGCAACGCGGAGGACTTCAAGGTCTCGCAGACCAGCGCGGAGACCGCGGCGCTGCGCGAGCTGGGCTTCCCGGTGCAGGTGGTGGTCAAGACAGTCGCCGCCGACGGACCGGCGGCCGGCGTGCTCAAGCCCGGCGACGTGCTGACCTCGGTCGACGGGCAACCGGTGCCGCTGGCCGCCCGCCTCACCGAGCTGATCCGGGCGAAGCCGGCCGGGACGGCGCTGCAGATCGGCTACACCCGGGGCGGCGTCGCCGCGTCGGCGCCGGTCACCAGCCGGGAGCAGGACGGCCGGCCCCGCATCGGCGTCGAGATCGAGCAGCAGCAGCCGCACCCGTTCACCCTGAACATCGACCTGGAGGACATCGGCGGGCCGAGCGCCGGCCTGATGTTCGCCCTCGGCATCGTGGACAAGCTGACCCCGGAGGACCTGACCGGCGGGAAGGTCATCGCCGGCACCGGCACGATCGACGACGCCGGCCAGGTCGGTCCGATCGGCGGCATCGCCCAGAAGCTGGTGGGCGCGAAGGAGGCCGGCGCGGTGGCGTTCCTGGTGCCGGCGGCGAACTGCGCCGAGGCCGTGCGCAACCCGCAGCCCGGACTGCCGCTGCTGAGGGTCGGCTCGCTCGACGAGGCGCTGACCGCGCTGGAGGCGCTGCGCGCCGGGGGCCAGCCGGCCCGCTGCTGACCACGACGCGCGGGGCGGTGCCCGGCGGGCGGGGCGACGGCCGGCGTGTCCACTGACCACGACGCGCGGGCGGCGCCGGGTGGGCGGGGCGACGACGGGCGGCGTCCGCACGGGCTGCCCGTCCAGCGACGCTCCGGTGGCCCGGCGTGGCGCCGGGTGGTCGCCGTGTGACCTTGGACCGACACGTTCAGGAACACCCCGTACTCTGGGTGCCTGGTCGGAGCCGATCACATCGAGCGTGCGGAGCCAACAGTGGTCATGAAGAGCAGCAGCCCCCTGCCGAGGATGAGCCGACGCGGACGCGTCACGATCGGTGTCCTGGTCGGGGTGTTCGTGCTCTTCACCCTGCTCGGCTGGGGTGTCCAGGCGTGGACGGACTGGCTGTGGTTCGACGAGGTCCGCTACACCAAGGTCTTCACCGGGGTGCTGACGACCCGGCTGGTGCTCTTCCTCGCCGTCGGCCTCGGCATGGCGCTGTTCGTCGGCGGGAACCTCTGGCTGGCCCAGCGGCTGCGCCCCCGCCTGCGCCCGCACTCGCCGGAGCAGGCCACCCTGGAGCGTTACCGGATGCTGCTGAGCCCTCGGCTCGGCCTGTGGATCGCGCTGGTCGCCGCCGTGGTCGGCCTCTTCGCCGGGCTGTCGGCCCAGAGCCGGTGGAACCAGTGGCTGCTCTTCCGCAACGGCGGGAACTTCGGCGTGAAGGACCCGGAGTTCGGCATCGACGTCGGCTTCTACGTCTTCCAGTTGCCCTTCCTGCGCTACCTGCTCGGGGTGGGCTTCACCGCGGTGGTGCTCTCCGTGATCGGCGCGCTCGCCGTGCACTACATCTTCGGCGGCGTCCGGCTCCAGGGCGTCGGCGACCGGATGACCAACGCCGCCCGGGCCCACCTGAGCACGCTCGTCGCGGTCTTCGTCCTGCTGAAGGCGCTCGCGTACGTGCTGGACCGGCGCGCGATGCTGCTGGAGTACGGCGACGGCCCCGTCTACGGCGCCGGCTACGCCGACGTCAACGCGCTGCTGCCGGCCAAGGAGATCCTCGCCTACATCTCCATCGTGGTGGCGATCGCGATCATCGTCTTCTCCAACGCCTGGATGCGGAACCTGGTCTGGCCGGGCATCTCGCTCGCCCTGCTGGGCGTCTCCGCCGTCGCCATCGGCGGCATCTACCCCTGGGCGGTGCAGACCTTCGAGGTCAAGCCCAGCGCGAAGGAGAAGGAGGCGCCGTACATCGAGCGGAGCATCAAGGCCACCCGCTCGGCGTTCGGCCTGGAGGCGGCCACCACCACGCCGTACGCGGCGAGCAACCTGACGCCGCCGGCGACCCTCGCCACGGACACCTCCGTGGTGCCGAACATCCGGCTGCTCGACCCGCAGTTGGTCTCCGAGACGTACACCCAGCGCCAGCAGGTCCGGCAGTTCTACGACTTCGGCGAGAAGCTGGACGTCGACCGGTACGGGGTCAACGGCAGGGTGCAGGACTACGTGGTGGGCCTCCGCGAGGTCAACTACCGGCAGCTGACCCCCCAGCAGAACACCTGGATCAACCGGCACACCGTCTACACCCACGGCTACGGGCTCGTGGCGGCCCCCGGCAACCGGGTGGTCTGCGGCGGGCAGCCCTTCTTCGTCTCCGGCTTCCTCGGCGACCCGCAGGAGCAGCAGAAGGAGCAGGGCCAGCAGACGAGCGAGCAGTGCGCCTCGCAGACCGAGCAGATCGCGGCGAAGCAGCCCCGCGTCTACTACGGCGAGCGGATGGACGCCAGCGACTACGCGATCGTCGGCCAGACCGACCAGGAGCGGAAGGCGGAGTTCGACCGCCCCGTAGGCGAGGGCGGCGAGTCCTACACCTACACCGGCGAGGGCGGCGTCGAGATCGGCTCGTTCACCCGGCGGCTGCTCTACGCGATCAAGGAGCAGGAGTCGAACTTCCTGCTCTCCGACGCGGTCAACGACAACTCCAAGCTGCTCTACGTGCGCAACCCCCGCGACCGGGTGGAGAAGGTCGCTCCGTTCCTCACGCTCGACGGCGACCCGTACCCGGCGGTGGTGGACGGCCGGATCCAGTGGATCATCGACGGCTACACCACGGCGGCGACCTACCCGTACGCCGAGCGCGTCAACCTCCAGGAGCAGACGGCCGACGAGCTGACCGGGCGGGGCACCTTCCAGCTCGCGCGGGAGAACGTCAACTACATCCGCAACTCGGTCAAGGCCACCGTCGACGCGTACGACGGCACGGTCCGGCTCTACGAGTTCGACGAGACCGACCCGGTGCTCAAGGCGTGGAACAAGGCGTTCGGCGGTGACCTGGTGGTGCCGAAGTCGGAGATCCCGGCGGAGCTGGCCGAGCACTTCCGCTACCCGGCCGACCTGTTCAAGGTGCAGCGCAACCTGCTGACCCGGTTCCACGTGACCGACCCCGGCGCCTTCTACTCCGAGACGGACTTCTGGCAGGTGCCGAACGTGCCGGACGCCCCCGACACCGGGCAGAAGCAGCCGCCCTACTACCTCTTCACGCAGTTCCCCGGTCAGGATTCGGCGCGCTTCCAGCTCACCTCGGCGGTCACCCCGAACGGCCGGGAGAACCTCGCCGCGCTGATCTCCGGGTCGTACGTGGACGGGCAGCCGAGGCTGGAGGTGCTCGACCTGCCCGACCAGACCCGGGTCTCCGGCCCGGTGCAGGTGCACCAGTCGATGACCAACAACGCCAACATCCGGCAGCAGCTCAACCTGCTCCAGTCACAGCAGGCGCAGGTGCAGTACGGCAACCTGCTCTCGCTGCCGTTCGGCGACGGCATGCTCTACGTCGAGCCGGTCTACGTGAAGACCGCCGCGCAGAACGCGCCGCCGCTGTTGCAGCGGGTGCTGATGTCCTACGGCGACGGTGGCTCGTACGTGGTGCTGGCCAACAACGTGGCCGACGGCATCAAGCAGCTCGTCGAGCAGGGCAAGCAGGCCGGCGCCCCCGGGGCCCCGCCGCCCCCCGGTGGCACCCCGCCGCCGCCGGCCGGTGGCACGCCGCCGGGCGGGACCCCGCCCCCGATGACCGGCGAGCTGGCCGAGGCGGCCAACCGCGTCCAGGCCGCGATCGCGGAGGTCCGCGCCGCGCAGACCTCGGGCGACTTCGAGCGGTACGGGCGCGCCCTGAAGGCGCTGGACGAGGCGCTCACCGCCTTCCAGCGGGCCCAGCAGGCCGCCACCGCCCCGACCCCCGGGGCCAGCGCGCCGGCGTCCCCGACCCCCGGGGCGAGCGCTCCGGCGTCCCCGGCACCGACACCGGGCGGCTGACCCGTACCACCCTCGCGGCGCCCCCGGCCCACGGACCGAACCGGTCCCGGCGCCGGGGGCGCCGTCGCGTTCACGACGACCGGCCGGGCACCCGCAACCCGCCGCTCCACGGCCGGCGCTCCCCGCCGGCGCCGAGGGCGTACCCGTCGCCCTCAGCGAGCCGGTGGTCGGGGCGCTCTGCGGGGCCGGGGCGGCCGACGGTGCGGACGCGGCCGGCGACGCCGGGGCGGTCGCCGGCGACCGAACGGCGGCAGGCGGCGGAAGAGGGGTGCGCTCCTCGGCGAAGCTCGTCGCGTCTCTCCTGTCTCCGACCCACGCTCTCCCGGTCGTTCCGCCTGATCCAGGAGAGACGGCGCCGGTCTCCGGGGTCGTTTTGCGGGGACGGGGGTCGGTGGGATACGGTATACGAACCGACGCGGGGTGGAGCAGCTCGGTAGCTCGCTGGGCTCATAACCCAGAGGTCGCAGGTTCAAATCCTGTCCCCGCTACCACGTCGGAACGGCCCCGGACTTGAATCCGGGGCCGTTCCGCATTTCCGGCCCACCCGCCGCCCGACGATCACGCGGCTCCCGGCTCCCGGCTCCCGGCTCCCGGCTCCTTGCCGCCTGCCGCTCGGTCGTGTGTCCGCCGCCCGCCGCGTCCGTTCGCTGCCGGCCGGTCGTCGTCCGTCGCCGTGGTGGCCGGTCGTCGGTCGTCGCCGTGGTGGCCGGTCGCGTCCGGTGCGGCCGGTTGCCGTTCTCGTCACCGTGGTGCCGCCCCCGCCCGGTGCGGCCGGACGGCTCGCGTGACGCCGGTCACTCCGCCTCGTCGGTGACGCAGTCCGTGAGCGCCGGTCCAGGCAGCGGTCATCGGGACGTCATGAACCCGAAAAGGCCCGGATGACGTCCATGACGTCCCGACCGCCGGGCGGCTCAGGCGCGGCCGCGCCGGCCTCCGAAGTCGGTCCGCCCAGGTCAGGGCGGGTGTCTCGGCGGGATCGGGGGTCCACTGATCATCGTGGCGTCGGGTGCGCTAGAGTTAACGAGCCGACGCGGGGTGGAGCAGCTCGGTAGCTCGCTGGGCTCATAACCCAGAGGTCGCAGGTTCAAATCCTGTCCCCGCTACCACGTCGGAAAGGCCCCGGAGATCATCTCCGGGGCCTTTCCGCTTTCCAGCCCCGGTCGGCCGAGCGGCGGCGGGCGGAGCGGGGCTGGTCAGCCGCTCGCGTACGCCAGCGTCGACCTGCTCCCTTTACGCGCGCGCCGGGCGGGCCGACCGGCGGAACGGTGCCCCGGCGCTGGTGCTCTGACCGTGGGCTCGCGCGGTCCCGGGCGCCGGACACGCGCGTTCCCGGCCGACCGACGTGCCGAGTTTGCGGTTGTCGACGAAGATGTGGGCATGTCTTCATTCGGTAAGTGGTGGGGCCGGCTCAGCGCCGTCCTCGGTGCGGTCGTGCTGTCGGTGTTCGTGCCCGTCGCGGCCTGGGCGTCCACCGGCACGGGTGAGCTCGTGGTGGAGGCCGCGCGGCGGCGGCGCGGGGGTGGCGGCTTCGGCTTCATCGGCCTGCTCTGCTGCCTCGTCGTGGTCGCCGGCGTCGTATTCCTCGTGATCCGCATGATGCGCAACCGCCGGGGTGGCCCGCCGCGCTGAGCCGCGGCGCCACGGCGCCGGCATCCCGCCGCGCGGAGGCCCGCCGAGCACACGCCCGGCACCCCGCCGAGCTGAGCGGCGGATCCCGGCGCCGGCACCCCCTCGCGCGGAGCCCGGTCCCACGTCCGGCGCCTCGCCGGGCGCGGCTGCGCGGTGACTGGCCCTATCCGGCCAGCGCCGCGTTCGCCTGGGCCATGAAGCGGGCTGTCGCGGCCCGGGGGCCGGTCCCGCCGCCGCGGATGCTCTCGGCGGCCTCCAGCAGCAGCGCCCGCACGCGCGGGTGGCCCTGCGGCGGTGGGCTGGGGGCCGGCCCCAGCCGAGCGGCCAGCGCGGTGCCGAGAGCCGCCGCGCGCCGCTGTGTCGGATCGGTGATGCTGCCCTCGACGAAGGTGCGTACGGCGAGGCTGGGGTTGAGCCCCCGCTCGTGACCGAGCACGGCCCCCGCCTCGCCGTTGCCGGTCATGAAGTTGATCACGTCCGCCACCAGGTCGGGGTGCCGGGTGCCGCGGAAGGCCGCCCAGTACATCGACGCCCGGGGCCACTGCGCCTCCGGGGGCCCCGGCATGGCGGCCAGGCCGAGCTCGGCGTCGGTGAGCCGCTGGAGCTCCGGCAGCTGGTGCGACCAGGCGAACGAGGCGGCCGTGGCGCCGGTGACCACGAGCTGTCGGGCCGGTTCCCCGCCGTCGGCCTGCTCCACCAGCGCGGCGCTCGGGGTCGCCCGGCCGGACCGTGCCCGCCGCCACAGGTCGAACCACTCGGTCAGCGCGTCGGCGCCGAAGCCGAGCTGCCGATCGCGGTAGAACTCGCCGCCCTGGCCGCGCAGCCAGAGCCAGAACGCCCGATAGTCACCGGACGCGTCCATCGTGCCGGCCACCCGGCCCTCGCCGACCCGGGTGACCCGTTGCGCCCAGGCGACGTACTCCGCCCAGGACATCCCCGTGCGCGGCTCGGGCAGCCGCAGCCGGCGCAGCAGCGTGCGGTCGTAGACCACGGCGGCGGCGGTCTGTGCCGCGGCGACGCCGACCGTACGCCCGTCGACCTGCCCGTACCGGACCAGGCCCGGGGGCAGGGTGCGCAGGTCCAGGCGGTGATCGGCGACGTGTCCGCTGAGGTCCAGGAGGATCTCGCGGCGGGCGTACTCGGTGAGCATGCTGTCGTCGAGCTGGATCAGATCGGGCACGTTGCCGCCCGCGGCCTGGGTGGCCAGCCGGTCGTAGTAGCCGTCGGGGCCCTGCCAGGTGACCCGGAAGCCGACGCGGGGATTGCGGTCGGTGTAGAGCCGCAGCACCCGTTCGGTGAGTTCGGCCCGCTTCGCCCCGCCGTACCAGAAGACCGACAGCTCGACCGGCCCGGTCTCCACCGGGGCCGCCCGGTCCTCGCTGCACCCGGTGAGCCCGCCGGTGGCGAGCACCGGCGCGCCCAGCAACGCGGCGAGCACCCGGCGCCGCCCCGGGTCCGCTCCGGCGCGGGGGAGCGGGGATCGGGCAGCGGGCACGGAGACTCCTGGCGGACCGGTGGGGCGGGCGGCCGGATCATTCACGCAGGCGCCGCGGGAGGTGTCAACGTACGTCCGGCCACACCACCGCACCCCAGGCGTACGCATCGATGCGCGCGGCCACCGGCGGAGGCCGTACGCGGCCCACATGGTGTACTAGGGCGCGTGGAACTTCTGCACTCGGGCAAGGTCAGGGACGTCTACGCCGACGGCGGGGACCTGATCCTGGTCGCCTCCGACCGCATCTCGATCTACGACGTGGTGCTGCCGACGCCGATCCCCGACAAGGGCAAGCTGCTCACCGCGCTCTCGCTGTGGTGGTTCGAGCAACTGGCCGACCTGGTGCCGAACCACGTCATCTCCGCCACCGACGTGCCGGCGGAGTTCGCCGGCCGGGCGATCCGCTGTCGGCGCCTGGAGATGGTCCCCGTGGAGTGCGTCGCCCGCGGCTACCTGACCGGCGGCGGTCTGAAGGAGTACCAGCGCACCGGCGCGGTCTCCGGCGTCGAGCTGCCGCGTGGCCTCGTCGAGGCGTCCATCCTGCCCGAGCCGATCTTCACCCCGTCGACCAAGGCACCGGTGGGCGAGCACGACGAGCCGATCACCTTCGCCCAGGTGGTGGACAAGGTCGGCGCCGAGACCGCCGAGCGGCTGCGCCGGATCACGATCGACGTATACCGCCGGGGCGCCGAGCTGGCCGCCGACCGGGGCATCCTGGTCGCCGACACCAAGATCGAGCTGGGCTGGGCGCCGGACGGCACGCTGACCGTCGGCGACGAGCTGCTGACCTCCGACTCGTCCCGGTTCTGGCCGGCGGAGTCGTACCAGCCGGGCCGGGCGCAGTTCTCCTACGACAAGCAGTACGTCCGGGACTGGGCGGTGGAGAGCGGCTGGGACAAGCAGGCCCCGGCGCCCGAGGTGCCGGCCGAGGTGGTCGAGGCGACCCGGGCCCGCTACGTGGACGTCTACGAGAAGCTCACCGGCAACCGCTGGGACTGAGGCCCGGGGTCGCAACAACCGGGGATGCGACGACCTTCGCGGCCGGCGCGGCGGTCAGTGCGCGCGGCGGTCAGTCCACCCAGTCGAGGGTGCGCTGAACGGCCTTGCGCCAGTTGCGCAGCTCCCGCTCCCGGTGCGCCGGCTGCATCGTCGACTCCCACTGCGCGTCGGAGCGCCACTGGCCGCGCAGCGTCGCCAGGTCCGGCCAGAAGCCGACCGCCAGGCCGGCCGCGTACGCCGCGCCAAGGCAGGTGGTCTCGGTGATCCGGGACCGGACCACTGGCACGTCGAGCACGTCGGCGAGGAACTGCATCAGCAGCCCGTTGGCCGTCATCCCGCCGTCGACCCGGAGTCGGCGCAGCGCCACGTCGGAGTCGGCGTTCATCGCGTCGACCACCTCGCACGTCTGCCAGGCGGACGCCTCCAGCGCCGCCCGGGCCAGGTGCCCCTTGGTGATGTAGCCGGTCAGGCCGGCGATCACCCCGCGCGCGTCGCTGCGCCAGTGCGGGGCGAACAGCCCGGAGAAGGCCGGCACGACGTAGCAGCCGCCGTTGTCGTCGACGGTGCGGGCCAACTCCTCCACCTCGGGCGCGGTGGAGATCAGCCCGAGGTTGTCCCGCAGCCACTGCACCAGCGAGCCGGTGACCGCGATCGCCCCCTCCAGCGCGTACGCGGCGGGCTGGCCGTGGATGCGGTAGGCGACGGTGGTGAGCAGGCCGTGGGTGGAGGGGACCGGGCTGGCGCCGGTGTTGAGCAGCAGGAAGCTGCCGGTGCCGTAGGTGCACTTGGCCTCGCCCGGCTGGAAGCAGGTCTGCCCGAACAGGGCGGCCTGCTGGTCGCCGAGCGCGCTGGCCACCGGCACCCCGGCCAGGACGCCGGTGGCCTCCCCGTAGACCTCGGCGGAGCTGCGGATCTCCGGCAGCATCGCGGCCGGCACGCCCATGGCGTCGAGCAGCTCCGGATCCCAGTCGAGGGTGGTCAGGTCCATCAGCAGGGTGCGGCTGGCGTTGGTCACGTCGGTGACGTGCCGACCGGTCAGCTTCCAGATCAGCCAGCTGTCCATCGTGCCGAAGAGCACCTCGCCGGCCTCGGCGCGCCCGCGCAGCCCGTCGACGTGCTCCAGCAGCCAGCGCAGCTTCGGCCCGGCGAAGTAGGTGGCCAGCGGCAGCCCGGTGCGGGTGCGGAACCGCTCCTCGCCGTACGCCTGCTCCAGCTCGCGCAGCAGCGGGCCGGTGCGGGTGTCCTGCCAGACGATCGCGTTGGCCACCGGCCGGCCGGTGGCCCGGTCCCAGACGAGCGTGGTCTCCCGCTGGTTGGTGATGCCCACGGCGGCGAGCCCGGCGGCGTCGGTGCCCGCGGCGCGCAGCGCCTCCCGGACCACCCGCTGGACGTTCTCCCAGATCTCCTCGGCGTCGTGCTCCACCCAGCCCGGCCGGGGGAAGATCTGCCGGTGTTCCCGCTGGGCCACGGAGACGATCTCCCCGGCCCGGTCGAAGACGATGCACCGCGAGGAGGTGGTGCCCTGGTCGATGGCGGCGACGTACTGGGGGGTCACGGCAGCACCGTACCCGCACCGGGCGCGCTTCGCCGGCCGGGCGGCGGCCCCGGCGGGGAGCCGGTCCCGATCCCGCCCGTACGATGTGCGGACGTGCGTGACATCGCCGTCTTCAGCGGAACCGCCCATCCCGAACTCGCCGCCGAGATCTGTGCCCACCTCGACGTGCCGCTGCACCCGGTGCGGGTCTCCCGGTTCGCCAACGACTGCCTGGAAGTGCAGTTGCAGGCCAACTGCCGGGAGCGGGACGTCTTCCTGATCCAGCCGCTGGTGCCGCCCGTGCAGGAGAACCTGGTCGAGCTGCTGCTCATGATCGACGCGGCCCGGGGCGCCTCGGCCGGCCGGATCACCGTGGTGCTGCCGCACTACGCGTACGCCCGGTCGGACAAGAAGGACGCGCCGCGCATCTCGATCGGCGGGCGGCTCGTCGCGGACCTGCTCACCTCGGCGGGCGCGGACCGGGTGCTGGCGATGACCCTGCACTCGCCCCAGGTGCACGGCTTCTTCAGCGTGCCGGTCGACCACCTGCACGCGCTGCGCGAGCTGGCCGACCACTTCACCCGCTACGACCTCAGCAACACCGTGGTGGTCTCGCCGGACCTCGGCAACGCCAAGGAGGCGGCGGCGTTCGCCCGGCGGCTCGGTACCCCGGTGGCCGCCGGGGCGAAGCAGCGGTTCAGCGACGACCGGGTCAAGATCAGCGCGGTGATCGGCGACGTGGCCGACCGGGACGTGATCGTGCTGGACGACGAGATCGCCAAGGGCAGCACGGTGATCGAGTTGATGGAGCACCTGCGCGAGCTGAAGGTCCGCTCCATCCGGCTGGCCTGCACGCACGGCCTCTTCTCCAGCGGCGCGTTGCGGCGGCTGAGCGAGCAGGAGGGCGTGCTGGAGATCGTCTGCACCAACACGGTGCCGATTCCCGCCGACAAGCGGGTGCCGAAGCTGGAGATCCTCTCGGTGGCGCCGGCCCTGGCCGAGGCGATGCGCCGGATCCACAACGGCGAATCGGTGAGCGCCCTCTTCGCCTGACCCGCCGCCGACCCGCCCCGCGTGCGTCCGCGCGCGGGGTCAGTCGCGGCGGTGGCGGCCGGTGTGCTGGGGGGCCGCGACGGCGGTGCTGATGCGGACCGTCGTGCCGCGCGCGCCGGTCTCGACGTCCATGCTGTCGCTCAGCTCCCGGGCCAGCCAGAGGCCCCACCCGCCGGCGGTGTCGGCGGCGGGGCGGCTCCGGTCGCCCAGCCGCTGCGTGCTGATTCCCTGCCCGTGGTCGGACACCTCGCAGAACAGCTGCCCCGACTGGCACCAGAGCCGCAGCCAGCCCCGGCCGCCGCCGTGCCGGACCGCGTTGGTGATCAGTTCGTTGACCGCCAGCACGAAGTCGTCCAAACGCTGCCCGGTCAGCCCCGCCGCATGCGCGCAGGAGGTGACCGAGTGTCGAAGCTCGGTCACCTGGGCCTGCTCGAAGGCCTCGGCGATGAGGAGGGAAGGTTCGATGGGCACAACCGTACGCTGTGCTCCGGGTTCCGCATTCGTCATGGCCCCGTCCCGACAGCGGATCGCGGAAGTTTTCGCGGCTTTTTCACCGTACGTCAGGGTTTCCCGGGGCGCATCCGCCGGGCCGCCGGCCGTCCTGGCTGTTGTGGCATCGTGACGGGCGTGCCGACGCCGCCCGGTGGTTTCGAGGTCCCGCTCTGGCGGGCCATCGCCGTGTTCCGGGTGGCCTCCCTGGCGTACGTCTGCGTGCTGGCGCTCCGGGACGCCGACCGGTACGCCCACCCGCTCGCGGCCGGCGGCCTGGTCCTGCTGATGGCGGCCTGGACCGGCGTGACCGCCGTCGGCTACGCCGACCCGGCCCGCCGGGGCTGGCCGCTGCTCCTGGCGGACCTGGGGGTCGTCCTCGGCATCATGCTGGCCACCCCCTGGGTGATCGGGCGGACGGCGCTCGCCGCCGGCGTGCCCACCCTCGCGGTGGCCTGGCTGGCCGGCCCGGTGCTGGCCTGGGCCGTCTCCGGCGGCCGGCGCCGGGGCACGGTCGCCGCCCTGGTGCTCGGCGCGGCGGACCTCGCCACCCGCGAACGGATCGGCGAGTCCTCGCTCACCGGGGTGATCCTGCTGCTGCTCGCGGGGGTGGTGGTCGGGCACGTCGCCCGGCTGGCCGTGACCGTCGAGGAGCGGCTGCACCGGGCGGTGGAGCTGGAGGCCGCCACCCGGGAGCGGGAGCGGCTGGCCCGGGACATCCACGACTCCGTGCTCCAGGTGCTCGCGCTGGTGCAGCGGCGCGGCGCCCACCTGGACGGCGAGGCCGGGGAACTGGCCCGGCTCGCCGGGGAGCAGGAGGCTGCGCTACGCGCCCTGATCGGCGGCGCCGCCCCGGTCGGGGTCGCCGCCGACGGCGGGCCGGTGGACCTGCGCGGGCTGCTCGGCCGGTACGCCTCGGCGACGGTCTCGCTGTCCGCGCCGGCCACCCCGGTGCCGCTGCCCGGACGGGTCGCCCACGAACTGGCCGCCGCGGCCGCCGCCGCCCTGGACAACGTGGCCCGGCACACGGACGGGCGGGCCTGGGTGCTCGTCGAGGACGAGGGGGCGACGGTGACCGTGTCGATCCGCGACGAGGGGCCGGGGTTTCCGGACGGCCGGCTGGAGCAGGCCGCCGCCGAGGGCCGGCTCGGCGTCGCCCGGTCGATCCGGGGCCGCCTCGCCGACCTCGGCGGCACGGTGCGGATCACCTCCGCGCCGGGCGTCGGCACGGAGCTGGAACTGACCGTTTCGAGGGAGGTGCTCCTGTGACAGGCGTACGGGTGATGGTGGTGGACGACCACCCGATGTGGCGCGAGGGGGTGGCCCGGGATCTCACCGAGGCCGGTCACCTCGTCGTCGCCGCCAGCGGGGAGGGTCGGCAGGCGGTCCGGGTCGCCGCCGCCGCCCGGCCGGACGTGGTGATCCTCGACCTGCAACTGCCGGACGTCTCGGGGGTGGAGGTGATCCACGGGTTGCGTGCCGTGCTGCCGGAGGTGCGGGTGCTGATGCTCTCGGCCAGCGGCGAGCAGCAGAGCGTGCTGGACGCGGTGAAGGCGGGCGCCACCGGTTACCTGGTCAAGTCGGCCGCCCCGGCGGAGTTCCTGGAGGCGGTGCGCCGCACGGCGGCGGGGGAGCCGGTCTTCACGCCCGGCCTGGCGGGGCTGGTCCTCGGCGAGTTCCGACGGCTCGCGGCCGACCCGGACGGCGCCGACCCCGGCAGTGGCCGGGACGCCCGGGGCGCGGGCCCGGCGCCCCGGCTCACCGACCGGGAGACCGAGGTGCTGCGCCTGGTCGCCAAGGGGATGTCCTACAAGCAGATCGCCGAGCGGCTCGGCCTGGCCCACCGCACGGTGCAGAACCACGTGCAGAACACGCTGGGCAAGCTCCAGCTGCACAACCGGGTCGAGCTGACCCGGTACGCGATCGAACGGGGCCTGGACGACTGAGCGGCCGCCGGGGAACCGCCCCCGAAGGGTTCCCCGATGGCCCCGGGCCGGTTCAGACCGAGTGCGGCGGGCGCGTCTCGTGGATGGCCAGCTCCTCGGCGCTCGCGCCGCCGCCGGCCGAACCGGCGTCGTACGCCACCGAGTCGGTCTCCTGGTCGGTGTGCGCCCCCTCGTCCGGCTCGACGAGCCGGCCGACCTGGCCGTCGGCGACGCTGCCGAGCTTGCCGTGGTCGTAGAGGGAGACCGGCGAGTCGGGGTCGGAGGTGGGACCGGGGTCGATCACGTCCGCGTCGAGCTGGGCCTGCGCCGCGGCCTCCTCGCTGTCGGCCTCGGCGGCGATGTCCGGGTCGACGGGGCCGGCGAGCGGGTCGTCGGCCGGGCGTTCGTGCTGCTCCCGGTCGAGCTTGTAGTCCAGCGACTCGCCGTCGAGCTGCTCCTCGGCGGTGGTCCCGTACCGGTCCACCGCGACCGGCGTCCGGTCGCCCGGCAACTGCGCGGGCTCCGGGCCGTCCGCCTCGCGCCCGGTCAGGACGTCGTCGTTGGCGGTCGAGTCGTCGTCGGCGGTGTCGGGCAGGCCCTCCGCCTCGGGGTCGGACACGGGGGTCGGGTACTCGTCGTCGCGCATGGCAGATCACTACCCACTGCCCTCCCGGCATAACCGGTGCCGCCCGTGGCCATCCGGGCGGAAGGGGTGCAACGGGGGACGTCGGGGCAGGAACGGGGCGGCGGTCAGCCCTGCCGGGCCGCGTCCTCGGTGTCCAGCACGCACCAGACGACCTTGCCGTCCGGCACCGGACTGCTGCCCCAGCTGTCGGCGACGGCGTCGATCAGCAGCAGGCCGCGTCCGCCCGCGGTGTCCAGCGGGGCCGGCCCGGTGAACGCCGGCTGCCGGGGCGAGTGGTCGCGTACCGCCAGGTGCAGGGTGCTGTCCCGGGGCGCCAGGCGGACCGTCATCGCGGTGCGCGCGTGGGCGACCACGTTGTTCACCATCTCGGTGACGGCGATGCAGGCCGGCTCGACCAGCTCGTGCAGGCCCCAGCGCCCGCACCCCTGGGCCACGAGGTGCCGGGCCTGCCGGGCGGCCTCGACGACGGGGGGAAGGTCGGCCTCGACCACCGCGGCCAGCGGCGCTGCGGCCAGCCCGGCCATCGCCCCGTCCAGGGTCGGCCAGGCCGGCACCCCCGCGACGGCGCCGGTCGGATCGCAGAGCAGCAGCTCGGCGGCGGGCCAGTCGCGCACCTCCCGGCGCACCTCGGCGAAGACGTCCCCGGCCGCCGGGTCGGCCACCCGCAGGCCAGTGAGGTCGGCCACCACCGGGCCGGGCCGGTCGCAGAGCCGGGCGAGCAGGCCGTCGCGTACGGTGTCGACGCCACAGCGGTCGAGCACCCCGGTCACCCGGACCACCCCGCTGGCCTCGTCCGTCTCCACCCGGCAGCGCACGTCGGTCGCCATGATCGGCCCATTGTGCACCGCCTGCCCCGACCGCGCACCCGACCGCTCGACGCCCGGCATCAGCGGTCCGTCCGCGCCCGGCGGGTCATCGCGGCGACCGTGCCGACGGCGGTCCCCGCCGCCGCCAGCCCGAAGGCGGCGGTCATCCGGACCAGGTGCCGCCGCCGGCCGTGCCAGCCGCCCTCGCGCCGGGCGGCCGCGTTGGCGTGGAAGACGTTGCCGGTGCTCTCCGGCCGCGCGGCGGGGCCGAACTGGGTGCGGTGCGCGTACCAGCCGAGGACCCGCTCGGCGAGCGCCGGGGCGAGCCGCCACTGCAGGCCGATCAGCCGGGCGGCCCCGCCGGCGTACGCCTCGCGGCGGGGGCGGCGCAGCAGCCGGATGATCGTCTCGGCGACCACCTCCGGCGGGTAGACCGGCGGCGGCGGCACCAGTTCCCGGCCGCTGTGGTTGGCGGCGTGCCGGAAGAACGGGGTGTCGATGGTGGCCGGCAGCACCGTGCAGATCGAGATGTCGCCCCGCCCGGTCACCCGCAGCTCCTGACGGACCGTGTCGGCCAGGCCGCGGATGCCGTGCTTCGCGGCGTTGTACGCCGACTGGTAGGGCATCGCCACCTCGGCCAGCACCGAGGCGTTGTTGACCAGCACCCCGCCGCCCGCCGCGCTCAGATGGGGCAGGGCGGCCCGGGTGCCGTACGCGGCGCCGAGCAGGTTCACCTCCAGCACCCGCCGGAACTCCTCCACCGGGATCTCGTCGAAGAGCCCGACCGCGCCGACCGCGGCGTTGTTGACCCAGCCGTCGATCCGGCCGAACTCGGCGACCGCGCGGGCGGCGAGCCGCTCGACGGCCGCCGGGTCGGTCACGTCGGTCGGCACCACCAGCGCCCGCCCGCCCAGCTCACGGCACCGCACGGCGACCTCCTCCAGGGCTGCCTCGCTCCGGGCGGCCAGCACGACGGCGGTGCCGCGCCGGGCGAGGGCGTAGGCGGTGGCCGTACCGATGCCGCTGGAGGCACCGGTGAGCACGACGGAGGCGTCGGCGAGGCTGCGGGTGAGTGGCATTCTTCGCCCGTACCCCCGTCAGCAGGGGTCATGCGACCGGCGCCGGTCGGATAGTCGTGGCCCGGGGCACGGGGTCTCGGCGTCCCTCGACAGTTGCCGTCGCGCAAGCACCCGCCCCGCTCTTCCCGATCTGCCAGGTTTCGGCTCCCGGGGGTTCGGTTAATGGGACCCTCTGACCGAGGACCACCGCTTGAGAAGATCGCATGGAGGTGACCCATGCGCGTCGGCCTCGTCTGCGCGCACGCCGGCCCACCCAGGGGCGCCGCCGGCCTGACCGTCGGCACCCACCAGCACGTCGCCCGGGTCGCCGCCGAACTCGCCGCGCGGGGCCACGACGTGCGGGTGTACGAACGCCGCGACGACCCGGGCCTGCCGGAGACGGCGACGGTCGACGGCTACCGGGTGGAGCGGGCGCCGATCGGCCCGGCCGCCCCGCTGCCGACCGCCGAGCTGGTCCCGCACGTGTCCGCGTTCGGCGCCTGGCTGGCCGACCGGTGGGCGGGCGAGTGGCGCCCCGAGGTGGTGCACGGGCACTACTGGGTCGGCGGGCTGGCCGCCGCGCACGCGGTCCGCGAGACGGACGTCCCGGTGGTGCAGACGTTCCACTCCCTCGGCGTCGAGCAGCTGCGCCACCTCGGCCGGCAGTACGACGGGCCGGGGGAGCGGATCCCGCTGGAGCGGGCGCTGACCCGGGCGGTGGACATCGCGGTGGCCCAGTGCAACGACGAGGTCGACGAGCTGACCCGGATGGGGCTGCAACGCGCCTCCGTGGCGATGGTGCCGGCCGGCGTCGACACCGCGCAGTTCCATCCCGAGGGTGAGGCCGCCCCCCGCGACCGGCGGGCCCGGATCCTCTCCGTCGGCGGACTGTCGGCCGGGCACGGCCAGGAGGACCTGATCCGGGCCATGCGGCTGGTCGGCGACGCCGAGCTGGTGATCGCCGGGGGCCCGCCCGTCGGGCAGCTCGCCAACCACGCCGAGGCCCGGCGGCTGCGCGAGCTGGCCGAGCGGAGCGGGGTGGCCGAGCAGGTGAAGCTGGTGGGCGCGGTGCCGCACGACCAGATGGCCACCTGGTACCGCTCGGCGGACGTGGTCGCCTGCACCCCGCACTACTCCTCCGCCGGCCGGGTGTCGCTGGAGGCGATGGCCTGCGGGGTGCCGGTGGTCGGCTACTCCATGGGCGGGATCGCCGACGCGGTGGTCGACGAGGTCACCGGCCGGTTGGTGCCGCCGGGCGACGTCCGCGCGCTGGGCGTGACGCTGCGCCGGCTGCTCGCCGACAACGCCGGGCGGTTCGCGTACGGGCACGCCGCGGTGGACCGGGTGCGGTGCAGCTACACCTGGGAGCGGACGGCGGGCGCGCTGGAGCGCCTCTACGAGCGCGTGGTCAGCCGCCGCAAGCCGGTCGAGGCGGCCTGACGGGCGGTCGGGTCGAGGCGGCCTGCCTGCCGGGCCTGCCTGCCTGCCGGGCCTGCCTGCCGGGCCGGCCTGCCTGCCGGGCCGGCCTGCCTGCCGGGCCGGCCTGCCTGCCGGGCCGGCCTGCCTGCCGGGCCTGCCGGGTCGAGGCGGCCTGAGCGCCGGCCGCCCTCAGAGCGGGCGGCCGGGCGCTCCCGCGCCGACCATGCCCCGGTCCCGTTCCCCGGCGACCGCGTGGTGGTGCTGGGGCTCGGCGTACCGGGTGAGACCGATGACCGCCGCGAGGGTGACCAGGAACCCGACGGCGGCGAGCCACTCCCGCCCGGGCCAGATCTTGTCGTTGAGCAGCAGCAGGCCGACGATCGCGGCGGGCACCGCCCCGGCGGCGTCCATCGCCGCCACGGCGGCCGTGGTCGAGCCGCGCTGCATGGCCAGGCCGAGCAGCAGCTGGCCGACGATCGAGTGGACGATCAGCAGGTAGAGCAGCGGGTCCTGGACGAACGCCTCCGGCGTCGGGGCGGAGGCGAGGGGCCGGGCGGCCACCGCGGCGGCGGAGAACGCCAGCCCGGCCAGCGCGCCGAGCGCCACCGAGCCGGGCGCCCCGTGCAGGCGTACCGCGAAGAAGCCGATCACGGCGATCACGCCGAGCGCCACCGCCAGGGCGATCAGGCCGGCGGTGCCGAGCGGCTTGGCCGGCGCGGGCTCGGCGGAGAGCACCAGCGCGGTGATCCCGGCGAACAGCAGCACCAGCAGGGCCACCTCGGCGGCCGGCAACCGCCACTTCAGCACCAGGACGCCGAGCAGGGCGGTGACCCCCAGCCCGGCGGCGACGCTGGACTGGACCAGGAAGAGCGGCAGGTCCCGGCGGGCGAGCAGGGCCAGCACGAAACCGGCCATCTGGCAGCCGAGCCCGACCAGGTAGGTGCGGTGACCCGCCAGCCGCAGCAGCAGGCCCGGGTCGAAGGTGTGGTGCACGGTGGTGCGGGCGGCGGCCACCGACTGGAGCAGGTTGGCGACGCCGTACGCGACGATCATGGCCGCAAGGAAGCACCAACCGGAGGAGACCACCTGGCGAGGATAGAGGCTGCCGGAGGTCAGTGCTCGGTTGGCCGACCCAGCCGGGCGAGGATGTCGGCGTGCAGCGCGCCGTTGCTGGCCACGGCGCTGCTCTCGGTGCCGACGTCGCCGGAGGGGGCGGGCCGGCCGGCCAGGTCGGTGAACGTCCCGCCCGCCTCGGTGACGATCGGCACCAGCGCGGCGACGTCCCACAGCGACAGCTCCGGCTCCACCATCACGTCCAGCGCGCCCTCGGCCAGCAGCATGTAGCCGTAGAAGTCGCCGTACGCCCGGCTGCGCCAGGTGTCCCGCATGAGCTGGAGCATCGCGTCCAGCCGGCCGGTGGACTCCCACCCGGTCAGCGACGAGTAGCAGAAGCTCGCGTCCGCGAGGTCCCGGACCGCGGAGACCCGGATCGGTGCGCCGCCGGCGGCGTCCGGCCCCGCGTACGCGCCCTCGCCGAGCGCGCCCCACCAGCGGCGGCCGAGCGCCGGCGCGGAGACCAGCCCGGCGACCGGCCGGTCGGACTCCAGCAGCGCGATCAGGGTGGCCCACACCGGCACGCCGCGGATGAAGTTCTTCGTGCCGTCGATCGGGTCGACCACCCAGCGCCGGCCGCCCGGGCCGCTGGCGGGCTCCTCGCCGTACTCCTCGCCGAGCAGGCCGTCGGCGGGCCGGTGGGTGGCCAGCAGCGCCCGGATCTCCCGCTCCACCGCGGTGTCCGCGTCGGAGACCGGGGTCAGGTCGGGTTTCGCCTCGACCCGCAGGTCGAGCGCGCGGAACCGGGCCGTGGAGACGGCGTCGGCGGCGTCGGCGAGCAGGTGGGCGAGGGCGATGTCGTCGGCGTAACCGGGCATGCCCAAACGGTAGCGGCGACCGGTTCAGGACCCCGCGAGCGGGTCGCCGGGATTCCGCTGGTCGGGCTCCCGCGTGTCGCCCTCACCCGACCGGGAGGCCAGCAGCCGGCGGTACGAGGCCAGCCGGCGCGCGTCGGCCTTGCCGGCGGCGACCCAGGCGTCCAGCCCGCAGGCGGTCTCGTCGGGCGTGTGCGGGCAGTTGGCGGGGCAGTCCACCGTCCCCTCGACCAGGTCGGGGAAGCCGTGCAGCAGGCTGTCGGCGGAGACGTGCGCCAGCCCGAAGCTGCGCACCCCGGGGGTGTCGACGATCCAGCCGGCGGCGGCTCCGGGCCGCGGCGCGGCGGCGGCCGCGCCTGGTCGGCGTCGCCGTGAGTCGTCGTCGCGGTCGGGCAGCCGGGGCAGTCGCAGCGCGACCGCGCTCGTGGAGGTGTGCCGGCCCCGGCCGATCGCGCTGACCGTGCCGACCGCCCGGGCGGCGTCCGGCACGAGGCGGTTGACCAGCGTCGACTTGCCCACCCCGGAGTGCCCCACCATGACCGAGATCCGTCCGGCGAGCAGGCTGCGCAGGGCGTCGAGGTCGGAATCCGGGCGGATCAGCACGTACGGCAGCTCCAGCTCGGCGTAGTAGCCGAGCACCGCCTCGGGGCCGGCCAGGTCGGCCTTGGTGAGGCAGAGCAGCGGCTCGATGCCGGCGTCGTACGCGGCC
This sequence comes from Micromonospora sp. NPDC023644, assembly GCF_040640115.1. NCBI lineage: Bacteria > Bacillati > Actinomycetota > Actinomycetes > Micromonosporales > Micromonosporaceae > Micromonospora > Micromonospora sp. NPDC023644. Next base: position 179,136 of record NZ_JBFABA010000001.1, read on the forward strand.
ACCAGGCACCGGTCGATGAAGCCGGTGCGCGGTGGCGGGTCGGCCAGCGCGCTGACGATGACCAGCTGGTCGGCGTTGGCGACGACCACCCGCTCCAGCCGCCCCTCGGCGGTCGTTTCGTCGTCGTCGGCGGTGCGCCGCAGCACCGACGTGCGCTCGGCGATCCGGACGATGCGGGCCAGCGCCCCGGCCGCGCCGGAGGTGTCCCCGACCAGGCCGACGCGGTCGCCGACCACCACCGACTTGCGCCCCAGCTCCCTGGCCCGCATCGCGGTGACCAGGGGCGTGTCCGGCCCGGCGTCGGGCGGCACGCAGGTGTAGCGGCCCCGGTCGACGGCGATCACGAAGCCGTCCACCGCGTCGGAGTGTTGGGGTCGGGTACGGGTACGCGGGCGCGACGACCTGCCGGGACGGACCCGGACGTCGTCCTCGTCGTACTCCCGCCGTCTGGTCGTCAGGACCCGCCCCCCGTCGTGTCAGCTCTTGCCGGTCACCATCGCCGACCATAGTGCCGGAAACTCGGGCATGGTCTTCGAGGTGCACGCCACGTCGCTCAACTCGATGCCGGGAACGGCCAGCCCGGCCACCGCGGCGGCGTGCGCCATCCGGTGGTCGTGGTAGGTCTCGAACACCCCGCCGTGCAGCGGCCGGGGTCGGATCTCCAGCCCGTCGGGGGACTCGGTGATGTCGGCGCCGAGCGCGGCGAACTCCCGCGCCAGCGCGGTCAGCCGGTCGGTCTCGTGGCCGCGGATGTGGCCGACGCCGGTGAACACCGACGGCGAGTCGGCGAGCATGGCCAGCGCGGTCAGCGCCGGGGTCAGCTCGCTGACGTCGGAGAGGTCGGCGGTCAGGCCGTGCACCGCGCCGGTGCCGCGGACCGTCAGCCCGGCGGTGGAGAGGGTCACCTCGCCACCCATCCGCTGGAGCAGCGAGCGGAGCTGCTCGACGGGCTGGGCGCTGCTGCGCGGCCAGCCCTGGAGGGTCACCTCCCCGCCGGTGACCAGGGCGGCGGCGAAGAACGGCACGGCGCCCGACAGGTCGGGCTCGATCTCCCAGCCGCGCCCCGCCAGCGGGCCCGGCTCGACCACCCACACGTCGGGGGTGCCGTCGTCGACCGCCGCGCCGGCGGCCCGGAGCATCTGCACCGTCATCCGCAGGTGCGGCGCGGAGGGCACCGGCGGGCCCACGTGCCGGACCACGACGCCCCGGTCGAAGCGCGGCGCGGCCAGCAGCAGCCCGGAGACCAGCTGGCTGGACGCGGAGGCGTCGATCACCACCTCGCCGCCGGCCACCCGCCCGGCGCCGAGCACGGTCAGCGGCAGGCTGCCGGTGGCGGGGGCGTCCACGCGGGCGCCGAGGGAGCGCAGCGCCCCGATCAGCGGGCCGAGGGGCCGGGTGCGGGCCTGCGGGTCACCGTCGAAGGTGATCCGCCCGTCGGCCAGGCCGGCCACCGGCGGGACGAAGCGCATCACGGTGCCGGCCAGGCCCACGTCGACGTGCGCGGGGCCGACCAGCGGGTGGGGGCGGACCAGCCAGCGCTCGTCGTCGCTGATCGACATGTGCGCGCCCATCGCGCGCAGCCCGGCGGCCATCAGCTCGGTGTCCCGCGCGCGCAGCGGCCCGGCCAGGGTCGAGGGGCCGCCGGCCAGCGCGCTCAGCACCAGGGCGCGCGCGGTCATCGACTTGGACCCGGGCAGGCGCAGCGTCGCCGCGACCGGATCGGAGGCGGTCGGAGCGGTCCACGGCTGCGGCGGCCGGGTCGCGATCAGGTTCCCCACGCCTACATTCTGCCGCGTCCGACGGCCGGTGACGCCGGCCGGCACGCGTCCTCCCGGTCAGCGGGACAGCCGGGCGGCGCGCGGCGGGTTAGCGTGTGCGGCATGTGCGGGAGGTACGCGACGACCCGGAGCGCGGGCGACCTGAGCGCGCTGTTCGAGTCCCTTGACGAAACCGACGGCCGGGTCGACCCCGACCACAACGTCGCGCCCACGGATCCCGTGCCGTTGGTGCGGGTCAGCCCGGAGGGCCACCGCGCGCTGTCGGTGGGCCGCTGGGGGCTCGTCCCCTCCTGGTCCCGGTCGCCTGCGGGGGCCGCCCGCATGATCAACGCCCGCGCCGAGACGGTCGCCACCAGCCGGGCGTACGCCGGGGCCTTCGCCCGCCGCCGCTGCCTCGTCCCCGCCGACGGCTGGTACGAGTGGGTCCGCGGGGCGGACGGGCGCAAGCAGCCCTACTACATGACCCCGCTGGACGGCTCGGTGCTCGCCTTCGCCGGCATCTGGTCGGTCTGGGACGGCTCCGGCGGTCCGCTGCTGACCTTCAGCGTGCTCACCACCGCCGCGCTGGGCGAGCTGGCCGAGGTGCACGACCGGATGCCGCTGCTGCTGCCCCGCGAGCGCTGGGGGGCGTGGCTGGCGCCGACCGACGAGCCGGAGGGCCTGCTCGCGCCGCCCCCGTCCGACTGGCTCGCGACGCTGGAGATCCGCCCGGTGGGGACGGCCGTGGGGGACGTGCGCAACGACGGGCCGCGGTTGACCGAGCGGGTGCCGCTCGCCCGGGCCGCCGCGTCGGAGGAGATGACGCTTTTCTGACAGTCCGACACATTGTCGGGTGTGATTTGCCAGAGTTGCGGGCGAAACGTCGCACCGTTGTTCACCCATATTCGCCGTGAAGTCTTGTCCCGGTGTCCGGAAGTGCGATACAACACAGCGCCGGTAGTGGGTGTCGATTCGCACGGGGCGAACGACGCGCACCGATCTTGCCGGTCCCACGGGGGAGGTGGGTGGATGACACGGGCACGTATGCCCCGCCCGCACGAGGTGGCCGCCGCACGACGAGATCCGCGGCTGTTGCGGGCGTTGCGGGAGCGGCGACAGGACGAGGCGTGGCGAACCAGAGGAACCTGCCAGAACGTCGACCCGGAAACGTTCTTTCCGGCGCCGAACGAACCGGCTGACGCGGCCGTCGCGCTCTGCCGGAGCTGTGACGTGCAGGGCTCCTGTCTGGCCTGGGCGCTGGACGTGGGTGACTGCCACGGCGTCTGGGGCGGCACCACGCCGCGCGAACGGCGGGCGATGCTGGTCGCCTGGCGCGACGAGGTGCAACCGGATCCGGAGGCCGCCGGCGAGGCGGGTCCGCCGGTCCGCGACCGGCTGCTCACCCTGGTGCCGCTGAGCTGACCGTCGACTGAAGACCGGTCGCAGCCGGCCCGCCGCGTCGGCGGGCCGGCTGCCCGTCGTGCCCTTATCGGCCAGGTCGAGGTCGCCGAGGCCCGGGCAGGCCGCAGAATGGGCCGATGCCGCAGGACGACGACCTCTCCACCCCGCGCGGGCCCGCCCGGGTCGACACCGACCTGCCGGCGGGGGCGCCGAGCGCCCTGCTGGTACTCGGCCACGGCGCGGGCGGTGACGTCGACGCCCCCGACCTGTGCGCGCTGCGGGACGCGGCGGTCGGCGCCGGGCTGGTGGTGGCCCGGGTGACCCAGCCGTACCGCGTCGCCGGGCGGCGCGCGCCGGCCCCGGCGGGGCACCTCGACGAGGCGTGGAGCGCCGTGCTCGCCGTGCTGCGGGAGCGGCATCCCGGCGTACCCCTGCTGGTGGGCGGGCGGTCCAGCGGCGCGCGGGTGGCGTGCCGCACCGCGTCGGCGGTGGGCGCCGCCGGGGTTGTCGCGCTCGCGTTCCCGCTGCATCCGCCGGGCCGCCCGGAGCGGTCGCGGGCGGCGGAGTTGGCGACCGGCCTGCCGACCCTCGTGGTCAACGGCGACCGTGACCCGTTCGGGGTGCCGGAGCCGGGGCCGGGGGTGCACGTGGTGACCCGCCCGGGGGAGCGGCACGACCTGCGGGGGGACCCGGCCGGCACGGCCGCGGTGGTGCGCGACTGGCTGCGCGGGCAGGGCTGGGCGCGCGGCTGAGCGCCGCCCCGTCGCCCGCACCGCCCCTCGTCCCCACGCCCGGATCGGTGCTGGCCGCGGCCAGGATCGGTGCCTGACCCGGCCCGGCGCGGGTGTGGGCGCGTGCCCAGCGGACGGCGGCGGGCGCTCCGGCGGGCCGTGTCCGGTGGCCGCGGCGGGTCGTTGCATCGGATGGCGCCGGACGCCCGGTTCGGGCGGGCGGCGCCGGTCCTCCCAGGCCCTTCCTGGTCCCAGCGCCCGCCTCCGTCGGCGCCGGGACCGGGAACGGGGGAGGCCAGCGGAATGCTCCGGCCCGTCGGGGGCGTTGCACCCCCCGGGACGACATTTCTGGCGAGGGGGGAGACCGGTGCCGACCGAGACGCGGGTCCGGGAACGGGACGAGCGGGGAGCGCGGCAGCTGCGACGGCTGCTGGGCGGTCCGGACTGGCCCGCGGTGGTGCCGCCGGTCGGCCCCGCCGCGGTGAGTACGAGCACACCCGCCGGAAGTGAATCTGCGGGCACGTTCGTACGCGTATCCTCGGCGGGACAGCATCCGACGCGAGGGGATGTGCGGTTGACCACCGAGAAGACGGACGAGCGCAGGGCCCGCTTCGAGCGGGACGCGATGCCCTTCGTCGATCAGCTCTACGCTGCCGGGCTGCGGATGACCCGCAACCCGGCGGATGCCGAGGACCTGGTCCAGGAGACCTACCTGAAGGCGTACGCCGCCTTCCACCAGTTCGAGCAGGGCACGAACCTGAAGGCCTGGCTCTACCGGATCCTCACCAACACCTACATCAACTCCTACCGCAAGCGGCAGCGCCAGCCCATCCAGGCGCCGACCGACGAGATCACCGACTGGCAGCTCGCCGAGGCCGAGTCGCACACCTCCAGCGGGCTGCGCTCGGCCGAGACCGAGGCGCTGGACCGGCTGCCGGACAGCGACGTCAAGGAGGCCCTCCAGCAGTTGCCGGAGGAGTTCCGGTTGGCCGTCTACCTCACCGACGTCGAGGGCTTCTCCTACAAGGAGGTCGCCGACATCATGGGCACGCCCATCGGCACGGTCATGTCGCGTCTGCACCGGGGCCGACGTAATCTGCGCAAGCTGCTCGAGCAGTACGCCGCCGAGCGGGGCTTCAGCGCCGCGGCGTCGAAGAAGGGCTCGACCGCTTCCGCCGGCCGGGAGGTCTGACCATGAGCTGTGGGGATCCGCACGAGACGGACTGCCGAGAGGTCATCGCGGAGGTCTACCTCTACCTGGATCTGGAGTGCGGCGAGGAGCGGCGCACGCTGATCCGGCATCACCTCGACGAGTGCGGGCCGTGCCTGCGCGAGTACGGCATCGAGCAGGAGGTGAAGGCGCTGGTCGCCCGCTGCTGCGGCAACGAGACCGCGCCCGACCAGCTGCGGGAGCGGCTGCGGCTGCGCCTCACCGAGCTGGTCGTCTTCGAGAGCACCGAGTCGAAGGAGCTGGCCGACTGAGGTCGGGCCGGCGACGGCAGCCGACCTCGGTCGGCGCCCGCGAGACAGCAGAAGCCGGTGGCCCGGGTCGTCCGACCCGGGCCACCGGCTTCTCCGCCGACTGATCGACGCCGAGCCGCGGGGCCCGGCCGCCGGTCAGGAGTTGGGGCGCTTGCCGTGGTTCGCGCTGCTCTTCTTACGGGCCTTCTTCTTACGGGCCTTCTTCGCCATGGTGACCTCCTCGTGATGGTCGGACCCGCCTGCGCACGAGCTCGGCGCCGGTGCACGCACCGGTCCTCCCGGCGCCGGGGTCCGACCCGCTGATGCTAGTGCGGCCGGCACCCGCCGTCGTCCGCCGGGGCCGCCGGTCGTACGCCGCGCCGCCCGACACGCCGGAGGCCGCCGCCCGCCCCGCCGGGCCGCCCGCGGCCGGGACACTCCGGGGCGGGCCGCCCCGGAGTCGATCATCCACCCCACCCGGGCCGCTCCACGCCCGCCGGAGGCCGCCCGCATGATTGGATACGTCGGCAGGCAACCGCGAGAGGGAGGGCCCTGGACATGGCCGAGGAGATCCGCGCCGAGATGGTGGCGAACGTCTGGAAGGTCGTCGCGTCGGCCGGGGACACCGTGTCCGAGGGGGACACGCTGGTGATCCTGGAGTCGATGAAGATGGAGATCCCGGTCGTCGCCGAGTCCGACGGTGTCGTCAAGCAGCTCGCGGTCAACGAGGGCGACGTCGTGCAGGACGGTGACCTGATCGCGGTGATCGATTGACCGGCCTCTCGGTCCGCCTCGCCGGGCCGGGCGACTTCGCGGCGGTGGCCCGGCTGACGGTCGCCGCGTACGAGGCGGACGGCCAGCTGAAGAACGAGCACGGCTACGCCGCCGTGCTCGCCGACGTGGCGTCCCGGGCTCAGGACGGCGAGGTGTTCGTCGCCGCCGACGTCGCCACCGGCGAGCTGCTCGGCTCGGTGACCTTCGTCCTGCCCGGCACCCGCTACGCCGAGCTGTCCCGGGCCGGCGAGGCGGAGTTCCGGATGCTGGCGGTGGACCCCGCCGCGCAGGGGCGGGGCGTCGGCGCGGCGCTGGTCGAGGCCTGCGTGTCGCGGGCGGCCGGGCTGGGCTGCTCCGCCGTGGTCATCTGCGTCCGCAGCGGCTTCGCCGCCTCCGCCCAGCGGCTCTACCAGCGGCGCGGCTTCGTGCGAACGCCCGAGCGGGACTGGTCGCCCCTGGACGGCGTGGACCTGCTCGGCCTCCGACTGGAGCTCACCGGCGGGTGAGGCGCCGCCAGAGACGGCGCAGGCGGGAACGCGGCCGGGGAACCGGGTTGGTGGCGGTCAGCGAGGCGGCCAGGGCCGCCGTCTCCGGGTCCAGGGCCGGGCTCGCCAGGGACAGGTGCGCCAGGGACGGCGCGATCGGCACCGGACGCTTCCGGGCGACCGTCGCCACGTCGGTCAACCGCTCGGTCACCACGCGGGCCACGTCGGGGCGCACCTCCGGGTCGACCCAGGCGGCGGTGACCAGGGCGAACAGGGCCGCCTCGGTGACCCAGTCCTCGACCCCCCAGACCAGGTCCAGCAGCACCGCGCGCCGGGTCGACTCCGCCCACGGCTCGTCGGTGCGGTGGTGCAGCAGGCCGAGGCACGCCCACACCTGGACGCAGCGCACCCAGAGCGAGGGGTCCTGCCCGAGGACCCGGCCCAGCGCGGTGGGCGGCGCCTCCGGGGGGTGCGCCAGCAGGCCGAGCAGGTCGGCCAGTTCCAGGGTGGCCAGGCCCACCGCCGCGTCGTACGCCGCCGGCGGGTGCGGCCACGCCGGATGGGCGAGCTGCCGCAGCCGCGCCGCCGCCTCCGGCGAGGGCGCCGGCACGGCGGGCACGACGGTCGTCCCGTCGTGGCGCCAGAGCTGCCGGCCGGTCGCCCGCCGGGGCTCGCGCGGGTCCGGATCGGGCACGCCGGTCACCTCGATCCGCAGCCCGGGCGCGGCCGTCGCGGCGGTACGCATCGCGCTGGGCGGCGCGGGCGAGTCCAGCCGTACGGCGCCGAGGCCGACGTGCTCGTCGGTGACGGCCTGACGCAGCGCGTCCACCAGCGCCCCGGTCGCCGGGGTGACCTGCCCGAGCCAGGGCCGGCCCCGGCAGCTCTCGGCCAGGTCGCCGTGCTCGTGCGTGTCGTCGGGGTGGTCCCGGACGAAGTCGGCGAGCGCGACCAGGTGCGCCACGTCGCCGTCGCGCTGGTGCCGCAGCCGGTGCGCGGTGTGCACGGCGCACTCGAAGGAGGGGTCCCGGGCCAGCGCCCGGTCTATCCAGTCGAGCGCCTCGTCGAGCCGCCCGTTGTCGGCGAGGGTCCCGGCGATGTCGGCGTAGACGGTGAGGTCGTCGGGGTCGTGCGCGACGGCGCGACCGAGTGCCGCCAGCGCCTCGCGGGTCCGGCCGGCGCTGCGGTACGCGTACCCGAGCCACACCTCGCCGATCTTCGACGGCTTCGCGCGTACGCCCCGGGCGGCCCAGCGGATCGCCAGGTCGATCTCACCGACCCGCCTGGCCAGCGCGGACGCCGCGCCCAGCAGCAGGCCGTGCTCGGGATGGACGGTGACCGCGTTGCGGGCCAGCGCCAGGTAGGAGGCCAGGGCGGCGCGGTCGGCCCGGGGCACCGGGTCGGCCACGGCGGCGCAGACCTGCATCAGGATCCGGGCGGTCCGGTCCGGATCGAGGCGCTCGACGAGTTCCGGGGTGGTCACCCACGGCACCCCGGCCCAGTCCGTCCCCGGCGCGTGGCCGGTCGCCGCGACCAGCAGGTCCAGCCCTTCCGCGGGCCGGCCGGCGGCGGCGAGCAGGTGGGCACGGGCCACCACGGTGCCGACGAACGCGTGGCCCTGGAGCGGGAAGAGTTCGACGCCGCCCGCGCCGTCGGCGGCGGCGAGCCGGGCGAGGGTCTCGTGCGCCTCGGGCAGGGTCGGGGCCTGGGCCAGCGCCGCGGCGACGTGACCGGCCGCGTGTGCCAGGTCGCCGTCGTCCAGGGCGAGGCGGGCCAGGGCAAGTTCCTCGGCCGCGGGCAGCGGCCGGTCGTCCTCGGGCACGTGGTCCTCTCGCTCGTCGGGGCTCCGGTGGGGCCGGGCAAGCCTAGGTGATGTTGCGTCGAGATGGTGATCATCTGCGCACTACTGCTCGTTCGATTGCTCGGTCCAGATCAAACGTGCAAGACTGAGCAGGAAACGCGCGGCAATCGCGCAGTGGGAGGAGTTTCCGTGACGCGTGCAGGGGCTGGCATGGCCGCCGACATCGACGAGCAGCCGGCGGGCTACGAGCGGCTGCTCTCCGCCGAGCACGCCGGGGCGATCGCCCGGGTCGCGGCGGTCATCGCGGAGCGCCGCCCCCGGCACGTGGTCTTCACCGCCCGGGGCACCTCCGACCACGCCGCCCTCTACGGGGCGTACCTGACCGAGATCCGGCTCGGCCTGCCCGCCGGCCTCGCCTCGCCCAGCGTCGTCACCCTCTACGGCGCCCGGCCGGACCTCTCCGACGCGCTGGTCGTCGGCGTCAGCCAGAGCGGCGGCTCGCCCGACCTGGCCGAGGTGCTGCGGACCGCCCGCGCCTCCGGCGCGCTGACGCTCGCCGTCACGAACGCGCCCGACTCCCGGCTGACCGGCGTCGCCGAGCTCAGCGTCGACATCGCCGCCGGGCACGAGCGCGCGGTGGCCGCCACCAAGACCTACACCGCCGAGCTGCTCGCCCTGCTGATGCTCGTCGAGGGCATCCGGGCCGGCGACGGCGCGCTGCCCGCCGACGAGCGCGAGGCGCTCGCCGCCCTGCCCGAGCTGGCCGCCCGCACCCTGGAGGACCCCACCCCGGGCCAGCTCGCGCCCCGCTACCGGTTCGCCGGGCAGCTCGTCACGACCGGTCGCGGGTACGCGTACCCGACCGCCCGCGAGGCCGCGCTGAAGCTGATGGAGACCTCCTACCTGCCGGCGCTCGCGTTCTCCGGCGCCGACCTGCTGCACGGCCCCCTCGCCATGACCGACCCGGACGTGCCGGTGCTCGCCGTGGTCGGCTCCGGGCCGGGTGGCCGGTCGATGGGCGAGGTGCTGCCCCGGCTCGGCGAGCGCCGCGCCGACGTGGTGGTGGTCGGCTCCGCCGACGTCGAGGGAGCCACCCGGATGGCCGTCCCCGAGGTCGACGAGCGGTACGCGCCGCTGCTGGACATCCTGCCGTTGCAGCGCCTGGCGCTGGCGCTCGCGCTCGCCAGGGGCGAGGACCCGGACGCACCGCGCGGGCTGAAGAAGGTCACCGCGACGATGTGACGCCCGTCGTGGCACGCTGGTCAGCGTGTCCACGCTGCGCGACCTCGCCGAGGAGCACACCCGCCTCCGTCCGGCCGACATCGACCACCTGCACCGGATCGCCGGCGACTGGCAGTTGCTGTCCGATCTGTCCTTCGCCGACCTGCTGCTCTGGGTGCCCGTGGACGGTGACGGGGCGTTCCTCTGCGTCGCCCAGGTCCGGCCGACGACCGCACCCACCGCGTACCTGGACGACCAGGTGGGGCGGATCGTCGGCGGGCCCGAGGTGGCCCACCTGGAGGTGGCCCACCGGCAGGGCCGGATCTGGCGGGAGGGCGACCCGGTCTGGTACGGCGACGTGCCGGCCCGGCACGAGGCGATCCCGGTTCGGCTGCGCACCACCGACGGCGAGGCCGGCGAGGTGATCGCCGTGGTGGGGCGGGACACCAACCTCTCCACCGCGCGCACCCCGAGCCAGCTGGAGCTGAACTACCTCACCACCGCCGACGACCTGGCCCAGATGATCGCCGACGGGACCTTCCCGCCGCCGCGCCATCCCGGGGAGACCACGTCGGCCCCGCGCGTCGGCGACGGGCTGGTCCGGCTCGACGCCGGCGGCAAGGTCACCTACGCCAGCCCGAACGCGCAGTCGGCGTACCGGCGGCTGGGCTACGCCTCCCACCTGGTGGGCGAGGACCTGGCGGCGCTGCACCGCCGGCTGGCGAGCGACCCGCTGGAGGGCACGGACGCGGCGAACGGCATCCTCGCCGCGCTGCGCGGCGAGGCGCCGCCCCGCCGGGAGATCGACGCGCGCGGCGCGACGATGCTCACCCGGGCGCTGCCGCTGATGCCCGCCGGGGTGCCGATCGGCGCGCTGGTGCTGGTCCGCGACATCACCGAGGTACGCCGCCGCGACCGCGCCCTGATCACCAAGGACGCCACCATCCGGGAGATCCACCACCGGGTGAAGAACAACCTCCAGACCGTCGCCGCCCTGCTCCGGCTCCAGGCCCGCCGGGTGTCCATGCCGGAGGCCCGGGTCGCCCTGGAGGAGTCGGTACGCCGGGTCGCCTCCATCGCGCTGGTGCACGAGACCCTCTCCATGTCCAGCGACGAGGCGGTCGAGTTCGACGGCATCGTCGACCGGGTGGCCAGCGCCGCGACGGAGGTGGCGGCCACCGAGGCCACGGTCGGCATGCGCCGCGAGGGCAGCTTCGGCGTGCTTCCCGCCGAGGTCGCCACGTCGCTGGTGATGGTGCTGAACGAGTTGCTGCTCAACGCCGTCGAGCACGGCTTCCCGTCGAACGCCGAGACGCCCGCCAGCCCGGCCGGTCCCGGCACCCCTGCTGCGGCGACGCCTGCCGGGGCGACGCCTGCCTCGGCGACGTCTGCTGGGGCGATGCCCGCAGGGGCGACACCTGCCGGGGCCGCGCCTGCCTCGGCGACGCCCGCCGAGGTCGCGGCTGAGCCGCACACCCCGGGAGCGCCCGTTTCAGGAGCGCCCGTCTCGGCTGAGCAGCGCTTTCTGGGAGCGCCCGTTGCGGCCGTGGCGGAGGCGGCTGGTCCGGTCGCGCCGGAGGTGGTGGTGTCGGCGCACCGGTTCCGCAAGATGCTGCACGTCTCGGTCACCGACAACGGGCGCGGGCTGCCGCCCGGCTTCGACGCCGAGCGGGGCGGCAATCTCGGGTTGCAAATCGTCCGGGCGCTGGTCACCGGCGAGCTGCGCGGCACCATCGAGCTGCGCGACGGCGCGAAGGGCGGCACCGAGGCGACGCTCGTCGTTCCGCTGGTGCGCAACGCCCCGGAGGGCCGCTCCGCCGGCTGACCCGGGTGCACGGCGACGCCGGTGCGCGCTGCCGCTGCCGCTGCCGTCGTCGCCGTCGTTGTCGCCGTCGCCGCCACCGTCGGGCGCCATGATCAGTTGCTGGGAAACCGGTGTGGGAGCGCCCTTTACACCGGCTCACCGTCACACGATCAAGCCGGTGAAGGAGCCGGTGTCGGCGGGCGGCGACGAGCGGCGGGGACGAGCGGCGGGGACGAGCGGCGGGGACGAGGAACCGGGACCGGGGACGGAGGCCAGGGGAACGGGGCCAGGGGAGCAGGGGGGCAGGGGAGCAGGGGCGGGGCGGTGGGTCAGCGGGTGAGCAGGGCTACGGTCAGTCCCGGGCGTGGCCAGACCCGTTCGACGGTGAAGTCGGCGCGCAGCGCGTCGCCCTTCGCGCCGGGTACGGCGGCCAGCGGATCGTCGCGGCGGCCGGCCACGACCAGCCAGAGGCGTTCCGCGCCGGCCAGGCACTCGGCAGGGCGGGCGCACTCGGCGGCCCACAGGTCGCCCCGGCGGGCCTGGTCCTCCGTCGCCAGCACGTCGCGGGGGCGACGGTCGCCGAGGTGGTACGCGAGTCCCAGGTCGAGGAAGAGCCAGCTCTCCCGGGGGGAGTAGACGACCGCGTCGCCGGGCCGCTGACCGTCGGCGACGATCCGGGCCACGCCCCGGTAGTCCACCGTCGCGCTGCGCGGCCACTCGTGGGTGCGCCGCAGCGCCGCCTGGTCGGGCAGCCCGAGCAGCCCGGCCAGGGCGACGACGGCCAGCGCGGGTGGCAGCGGCACCGCCGTCAGCGCCGCGCCGGCCAGCAGGCAGGCGAAGGGCACCACGAAGACGAGGTACCGGGGCACCCAGAGCGGCACGACCAGCCCCGCGGCGAAGAGCAGCAGCACGGGCAGCAGGACGGCGAGCCCGGGCAGCAGGGCGCGTCGGCCCAACCGTGCCGCGCCGAGGGCCGCGAGCCCCACCAGCACCCCGCCCACCACCCCGCTCTGCGCCACCCCGCCCGCGAGCGCGGCCAAGTCGTCGGGACGGGCGGTCTCCACCCAACCGAGCTGCCGGGAACGCTGTTCCCTGGCGATCAGCACCAGCGGTGTCAGCAGCAGTACGGTCGGCAGCAGGACGAGCGCCCAGCGCAGCGGACGGCTCGGCGGCGCCGTACGGCGGGTGGCGAGCACCGTGACCGCGTGCGCGGCGAGCAGGGTGAGCGCGACCAGGTGGGTGAGCCCGAGCGCGGCCACGGCGGCGGCGTACCCGGCCCAGCGCGTCCACCGGGGTCGGGTGGTCGCCTCGACCAGCAGCAGGGTCGCCAGCACCGCCAGGAGGGTGGCCAGGGCGTACGGGCGGGCCTCCTGGCCGTACCGGGAGGTGCCCGGGAGCACCGCGAGGAGCAGCCCGGCGAGCAGCCCGGCGAGCAGCCCGGCCCGGGTGCCGAGCAGCCGCTGCCCGAGGACGGCGGTCAGCCCGGCCGTGGCGGCCATGGCCAGTGCGGCGGGCAGCCGCAGCGCGGTCACCGAGTCGCCGAAGACGGCCACCCAGGCGTGCATGAACAGGTAGTAGGGGCTGGTGGCGGCGTCGATGGTGCCGGCGAGCCGGACGAGGTCCCCGGGCGACCGGCTCGCGGCGCTCCAGGTGGCCAACTCGTCGCGCCACGGCTGCGCGTGGTCGATTCCGGTCAGCACGACGGCCAGGGTGAGCAGCGCCGGCCCGATCCAGATCACCCGGCCCGTGTGAGCCGGCCCGCCCACCGCCTCGTGCGTCGGCGGGACGCGGGCGCCGGGCAGGTCAGCGGAACCGGTCACGTACCGCAGCGTCACACAGTCCGGCCGTCCGATCCGCCGATCCGCCGATCCGCCGATCCGCCGATCGGGCACCGGCGTCACTCCTCGACCGTGACCCCGTGCTTCCCGCACGCGGCGACGAGCCGGGGCAACGTCTCGCGCAGCGACTGCCGGTAGAGCTCGGCCCCCGGACCGGTCTCGCCGCGCCTGAGCTGGACCCGTTCCACCAGACCGACCGTGGCCTAGCACCAGCCGTGGCCGGGGGGTGGCCCGTGATGTGGGATCCCGCACGCGCTCGTTGGCCGGCCCCTGGTGGGTGTGGCAGCATGACTTGCATGACCGCCGCTGTCGTCCGCCGCTTCGTGGCCCGCCGCCACGTCGATTACGGCCGCGTGCGCAGCGCGATCTGTCCGGCCCACTGACGACGCCCGACCAATCTGTCTCGGGCGCGCCTCGCGCCGGCTGCTCCGACACCGTTGTCGCCAGCCCGTTCCGACGGGTCGGCCGCGCGCCTTGCGTGTCTCTGAGGCACCGCAGACAACGGAGGACGCCGCCATGGCGGTCAGCAGCATTCCGGCCCGGGCCGGGGACCCGACGTCCCCCCGACCGGCCCGGGCCCCCCGCCGGCCCCGGGGGGAAGGTCAGTGGGCGCTCGGTCACCGCGAGCCGCTCAACCCGAACGAGCGGATCAAGAAGGACGACGACCCGCTGAACGTACGGGCCCGGATCGAGAACATCTACGCCCACCACGGGTTCGCCTCGATCGACCCGCAGGACCTCCGCGGCCGGTTCCGCTGGTGGGGCCTCTACACCCAGCGCAAGGCGGGCATCGACGGCGGTCGCACCGCCGTGCTGGAGCCGCACGAGCTGGAGGACGAGTTCTTCATGCTCCGGGTCCGGGTGGACGGGGGCGAGCTCAACCTGGCGCAGCTGCGGGTGGTCGCGGACATCTCCCGCGAGTTCGCCCGGGACACCGCCGACATCACCGACCGGCAGAACATCCAGTACCACTGGATCCGGGTCGAGGACGTGCCCGAGATCTGGCGTCGGCTGGAGTCCGTCGGCCTGCAGACCACCGAGGCGTGCGGCGACTGCCCCCGGGTCGTGCTGGGCAGCCCGGTCGCCGGGGTGGCGCGCGACGAGCTGGTCGACCCGACGCCGGCGGTGGACGAGATCGTCCGCCGGTACGTCGGCGACAAGGCGTACTCCAACCTGCCGCGCAAGTTCAAGACCTCCATCTCGTGGCTGGTCGACACCCCGTACGAGGCGAACGACATCTCCTTCCTCGGGGTGGACCACCCGGACCACGGCCCGGGCTTCGACGTCTGGGTCGGCGGCGGCCTCTCCACGAACCCCATGCTGGCCCAGCGGCTCGGCGTCTGGGTGTCCCTGGACGAGGTGCCGGACGTCTGGGCGGGCGTGGTCGGCATCTTCCGCGACTACGGCTACCGCCGGCTGCGCAACCGGGCCCGGCTGAAGTTCCTGGTCGCGGACTGGGGCGTGGAGAAGTTCCGCGAGGTGCTGGAGAAGGAGTACCTGGGCCGGGCCCTGCTCGACGGGCCGGCCCCGGAGCTGCCGGAGAAGCCGGTCGACCACATCGGCGTGCACCCGCAGCGCGACGGGCGCAACTACGTCGGGGCCGCCCCGGTGGTCGGGCGGGTCTCGGGCGGGCAGCTCGCCCGGCTCGCCGACGTGGTCGAGGCGCACGGCAGCGGGCGGGTGCGGCTCACCCCGTACCAGAAGCTGCTGGTGCTGGACGTGGCGCCGGAGCGGACCGACTCGCTGGTGCGCCAGCTGCGCGGGCTGGGCCTGGAGGCGCAACCGTCGGCCTGGCGGCGCGGCACCATGGCCTGCACCGGCATCGAGTACTGCAAGCTGGCCATCGTCGAGACCAAGGCGCGCGGCGAGGAGCTGGTGGCCCGGCTGGAGGAGCGGCTGCGCGACTTCGACGCCGACATCTCCATCCACCTCAACGGCTGCCCCAACGCCTGCGCCCGCACCCAGGTCGCCGACATCGGCCTCAAGGGCCAGCTGGTGGTCGGCCCGGACGGCACCCAGGTGGAGGGCTTCCAGGTCCACCTCGGCGGCGGGCTCGGCATGGCCGAGGGGCAGAAGGCCGGGTTCGGCCGCAAGCTGCGCGGCCTGAAGACCACCGCCGACGAGCTTCCGGCGTACGTGGAGCGGCTGGCCCGGCGTTACCTGGCCGGCCGGGCGGCGGGCGAGACGTTCGCCAACTGGGTGATCAGGGTCGACGAGGAGGAACTCCGATGAGCGAGCACAGCGAGCGAGTCAGCGGACTCCGTGTCCTTCGTCGCGGTGCCGGGCGTGGCGAGGTGACGCGATGAGCGAGACGCGTTCCGCGCCGCTGTACTGCCCGTACTGCGGCGAGGAGGACCTGCGGCCGAGCGAGGCCGGCCACGGCGCCTGGGAGTGCCACGCGTGCGCCCGGGTGTTCACGGTGAAGTTCACCGGCCTGCTCGGCCGGGCGGTGGCCCGGTGAGCGGGGGGACGGGCGACCGGCCCGGCCTCGTCTCCGCGGCGGGCCTGGGCCTGGTTGGCCCGGGCGGTCCGGCGCCGGCCGAGGAGACCCGGCGCGACCCCGGCGAGCTGCGCGCGCTGGCCGAGGAGGCCGGCCGGGAGCTGGAGGGGGCGCCGGCGCTGGAGATCGCGCGCTGGGCGGCCGAGACCTTCGGCGACCGGTTCTGCGTCACCTGCTCCATGGCCGACGCCGTGCTGGCCCACCTGGTCTCCCGGGTCGCCCCGGGGGTGGACGTGGTCTTCCTCGACACCGGACTGCACTTCCCGGAGACGCTCCGGGTCCGCGACGAGGTGGCCCGGACGCTGCCGGTCAACGTCCGGTCGATCCGGCCGCGACTGACCGTGGGCCAGCAGGACGGCCAGTACGGCCCGCGCCTGTTCAACAAGGCCCCGGACGACTGCTGCCAGCTGCGCAAGGTGGAGCCGCTGGAGCGGGCACTCGCGGGCTACGACGCCTGGGCCGCCGGGCTGCGCCGGGACGAGTCCCCGACCAGGGCGAACACGCCGGTGGTGACCTTCGACGCCCGGCGGGGCAAGGTCAAGGTCAACCCGATCGCGGCCTGGCGGCAGGCCGACGTGGACGCCTACGTCGCCCGCTGGAACGTGCCGGTCAACGAGCTGTTCAAGCAGGGCTACGGCTCGATCGGCTGCTGGCCGTGCACCCGCCGTACGAAGGCGGGGGAGGACCCCCGGGCCGGCCGCTGGGCCATGTTCGAGAAGACCGAGTGCGGACTGCACGTCTGACCGGGCCGGTCCCGGGCGCTCCCGCGTGGGCAGCGCCCGGGCCGTCGGGGGCGGCCGACCCGGTGGTCCTGGTCGCCCACGGCAGCCGGGACCCGAGGGCCGCCGAGGCGACCCGGGCGCTGGCCCGGGCCGTGTCGGCCGCCCGGCCGGGCACGCCGGTGCTGGCGAGTTGGCTCGATCACACCGAGCCGGGACCGACGAGCGTGCTGCGGAGCCTGGCCGCCGCCGGGCACCCCCGGGCGGTGCTGGTGCCGCTGCTGCTCACCGCGGCGTACCACCGGCGGGTGGACGTCCCGGCGGCGGTCGCGGCCGCCCGGGAGGCGGGACCACCGATCGCGGTACGGGTGACCGACGTGCTCGGTCCCGCCGACGGCGAGGTGGACGCCGGCCTGCTGGCGGGGCTGCGCCGACGGTTGGGCGAGGCGGGGCCGGGGCGGTTCGACGCGCTGGTGCTGGCGGCGGCCGGCACGAGGGACGCCCGGGCGCGCGGGTCGGTGGGGCGGGTGGCCGCCGCGCTGCGCGTCGGTCTCGGTGTGCCCACCCGTGTGTCGTACGCCTCGGCGGCCCCGCCGGCCGTCGCGGCGGCGGTGGCGCGGCTGCGGGCCCGGGGCGCCGAGCGGGTGGCCGTGTCGGCGTACTTCCTGGCCCCGGGCCTGTTCCACGACGCCGTTTCCGTGGCGGCGCGGGGTGCCGGGGCGGTGGCGGTGTCGGCCCCGCTGACCGACGCGCCGGAGCTGGCCGACCTGGTCCTGCGGCGCGTGGACGCCGCCGGCCGGGTGGCCGGGCTCACGGCCCGTCCATGATCAAAAGAGGCGTCCGGCGGGTACGAAGACCGGTGTGCGGACAGCGGAGACGGGTGTGCGGACAGCGAGACGCCCCGGCGGGCGTACCCGGCCGGGGCGTCTCGCTGGTGCGTGGGGATCAGGCGGAGTGAGCGCGCAGCACCCGGAGGCCACCGCGGCGCTTGACAGCCCGCCGCTCCTCCTCGCTCATCCCGCCCCAGACGCCGGCGTCCTGACCGGACTCCAGCGCCCACTGCAGGCACTGGTCGGTCACGGAGCAGCGCCGGCAGACGGCCTTGGCCTGCTCGACCTGCAGGAGAGCCGGCCCGGACGTCCCGATCGGGAAGAACAGCTCCGGGTCCTCGTCGCGGCAGACAGCATGGTGACGCCAGTCCATGGCGGCAACACTCCTCATTCTGGGTGGGTGGCAGATATTGCTTCTGTTGCTTTTCCTATATGCATCCGCAGCGCCGAATGGTTACGGTTCGCGTACGCCTATTCGGCAGTGCGTGAGCAGGCTGTGTCGGCCCCGCGGACCTGCTGGAACAGCTCAACCTGACGAGCGTATCCAGGCAATGTCCCGGTAACTCAAGTTCGCTTGTGAATACTTTCACGAACGCCCGGGATGTCAAGGGTGACGCTCGGAAAAACTCCGGGCGGTGAGCAAGCCCACAACCCCTTTGTCCGGATTCCAGCGCCTTCCTGGTTACCCGGCGTACCACTGTCGAGGATCAATATAGTACAGTCCGCGTGACATTGCTGACATTTCCGGCACCTGCCCCTCGGTGTGGCGGCCGTCGCATCGGTCTGGTGTCGCGACCGCGTCGACCTACGGCAGTACCCGAGACCTAGCAGATTACTCTCAGTGCGGCGGGAATGGATGTGAATCTGACTTTCTCCCGCTCGCCAAGGTAGTCGCCGTCGAGCTGGAACGCCTGCGGCCGGGCCGAGACCAGGGTGAACTCCGCGACATCGTGCAGCCGCAGCACCTGGCGGCCGTGCGGATCCGGCGTCCGGGAGAAGAACTGCGTCACTGTGCGTGTCGTGCTGGCCACCCGCAGCTGTCGCAGGGCGAGCACGTCCAGGCCCAGATCGAACGACGCCTCCGGGTTCGGGTTGACCTCGCGGTCGCCCAGGTACGTCCACGGCGCGGTGTTCTGGATGATGACCGTCGCCAGCTCGCCCTCCGCCAGCTCGCCCGGGCGCTCCAGGCTGATCGCCGGGTGGCGGCGGTCGGAGTTGAGGAAGTACTGGGCGACGGTGGACCGGAAGTAGAGGGCGGGCGTCGACACCCGGCCCCGCCGGCGGGCCTGCTCCACCCGGTGGATGACCGCCGCGTCGACGCCGAAGCCCGCGCAGAAGGTGAAGTAGCGGTCGTCGGCCCGGCCGAGCCCGATCGTCCGGTACCGGCCCAGCCGCAGGCCCTCCAGGATCATGCTGGTGCCGTCCGGCCAGTCCCGGGGCAGGCCCAGCGCCCGCGCGAAGACGTTCGTGGAGCCGCCCGGCACGGTCGCGAGGGCGGGCAGCCGTTCGGCCGGCGTGATGCCGGTCGGCATGGTCGGCGGCTGCGCCGTCATCAGGCCGTTGACCACCTCGTTGACCGTGCCGTCGCCACCGAGCGTGACGACGACGTCGACGCCCTCCTCGGCCGCCTCGCGGGCCAGCGCGGTCGCGTGCCCCCGCCGACGGGTGTAGCGCACGGAGAGATCGACTTCGCTGCGCAGTGCCCGGACCAGGACGTCCCGGCTGCGCTCGCTGGTGGTGGTGGCCTTCGGATTGACCACCAGGACGGCCCGCATGGGCGGCACTGTACCGCGCACCGCCACGGGTATCGTGGCGCGCGTGACCATCGACTCCGACCCGATCCCCGTCACCCTCCGCTGGGCGGTCCGGTTGCTGCGGGCAGAGGCGGTCGCCGTGGGACTGGTCGCCGCGTGGCTGCTCTGGGCCGACCTCACCGCCACCACCACCGACCTCACGTCGGCGTTGCTGGTGACCGCGTTCGCGATCGGCGCGGCGGCGGCCCTCTGGGCGCTGGGCGGCGCGCTGACGCGCCGGCGGGCGGGAGCCCGGGCCCCGGCGATCGTGCTCCAGCTGATGCTGCTGCCGATCGGGTGGTTCATGGTCCAGGGCGGAATGGCGTGGCTCGGCGTACCGCTGATGGCGCTCGGCCTCGGCGTGACCGCCCTGATGGTCAGCACCCCCACCACCCGGGCCCTCGGTTTCGAGTGACCCCCCGCCGGGCCCGTCCCGGGCGCGGCGCCGGGCGGGCGGCCGGTCAGTAGTGGGAGGCGCGCCGGGTGAGCAGCGAGATGGTGGCCCGGCCGTCGCCGGCCGTCGCGGCCGCCGACGTGGTCAGCGCGGTGAGCACCTTCCAGGCGAAGGACGACTCGGCGGGGAGCGTGGCGCCGCGGACGGTCGGCACGGTCACCTCCACGGTGAGCGCGTCGTCGGTGACCGCGAAGCGGCAGTCGAGCTCCGCGTCGCGGGTGGCGATGGCGAGCAGCATGGCGCACGCCTCGTCGACGGCGATGCGCAGGTCCTCGATCTCGTCGAGGGCGAACTGGAGCCGCGCCGCGAGCCCCGCGGTCGCGGTACGTAGCACCCCGAGGTAGCCCCCGTCCGCGGGCACGGTGAGGTGCACGACGTCGTCGTCGGTCGTCGGCTGCCCGGTCAGTTGAGTCACCACTCATCCCCCCGGTCGGGGACTCTACCCGCTCGGTCGCCCGGACGTGTGGGGACCGCCACGTCCCTGTGCGGCGAGGGCGGTCAGGGCGTCCCCGCTGAGGCGGTAGGGGACCCACTCGTCCGTCGGCCGCGCGCCGATCGAGGCGTAGAAGCCGGCGGCGGGGTTCCAGTCGATCATGCTCCACTCCAGCCGCTGGTAGCCCCGCTCCACGCAGATCGCGGCGAGGGTGGCCAGCAGCGCCCGACCCGCCCCGGTGCCGCGCGCGGCCGGGCGGACGTAGAGGTCCTCCAGGTAGATGCCGTGCACGCCGGCCCAGGTGGAGAAGTTGAGGAACCAGAGCGCGAACCCGAACGGCTGGTCCCGGCCGTCCACGGCCACGTGGCCGTGCAGCGCCGGGCCACGACTGCTCCGGCTCGGCGCGTCCGACGCCGCGCCGCCCGGAGCGGTCCCGAACAGGGCGGCGGTGAGCTGCTCCTCGGTGAGGTGGCACTGGTCGGCGGCGCGTTCGTACTCCGCCAGTTCGTGCACCATCGCGA
The DNA here is from genome assembly GCF_040640115.1 of Micromonospora sp. NPDC023644. NCBI lineage: Bacteria > Bacillati > Actinomycetota > Actinomycetes > Micromonosporales > Micromonosporaceae > Micromonospora > Micromonospora sp. NPDC023644. The sequence goes on from NZ_JBFABA010000001.1 coordinate 199,656, forward strand.
CGACGGCCGGCACGTCCTCGGGACGTGCCGGCCGGATCGTCGGCGGACCGGTGAGGGTCACGCCTGCTTGGTCTCCCAGAAGATCTTGGAGATCTCGTCGATCTTCTGGAGCAGCTCGTCGGCCTTGGACGGGTCGGTGCCGCCCTTCGCGCCGGCGGCGCCGGCCAGCTTGGTGGCCTCGTTGAACAGCTGGTGCAGGTGCGGGTACTTCTCGAAGTGGGCCGGCTTGAAGTAGTCGGTCCACAGCACCCACAGGTGGTGCTTCACCAGGTCGGCGCGCTGCTCCTTGATCAGGATGGCGCGGGTGCGGAACTCGGGGTCGGTGTTGGCCTGGTACTTCTCGCAGATCGCCTTCACCGACTCGGCCTCGATCCGGGCCTGGGCCGGGTCGTAGACGCCGCAGGGCAGGTCGCAGTGGGCGCTGGCGGTCACGCGGGGCGTAAGGATGCGCGGAAGTCGCATCAGGATCCTCCATGGGAAGTTTGCGATGATCCAAGACGACATTACTCCTGGACGCGCTCCGGGGAGGCCGGGTGGAGGGGAAACCGATGGGGACCGATTACCCGGCGGTGGGCCCCCGGTTGCGGTGGCCGCTGACCGCCGTGCTGGTGACCGGTCCGTCCATGTCGCCCACGCTGCGGCACGGCGACGCGGTGCTGGTCCGCCCCGGCGGCCGGGCCGTGCGCCCCGGCGACGTCGTGGTTGCGGTCTTCCGCAGCCGCCCTGACCTGCTCGTCGTCAAACGCGCCGTCCGCGCCCAGGACGGCGGCTGGTGGCTGCGCGGCGACAACGACCTGGTCACCGACGATTCCCGGGCGTACGGGGTGGCCGACGTGCGGGGCCGGGTGGTCGCCCGCTACTGGCCCCGGCCCGCGCGGGTGCGCCCGCGGCGGATATGACCCCGCTCACATCAATGTGACGGTGGCGACACTATGCTCGAAACGTGCCCGGGTGACCCCCGCACCGCGTGCCGTTGCTCGGCGCTTCACCTCGCGCCCGCGCCGGCCGCTCCGTCTGCTCGACAGATCCTGGAGTCACCATGTCGTCCACCGTGGACCCCGCTGATCCCGTCTTCCGACTGCACCGGGGCGGCAAGATGGCCGTCGCCTCGACCGTCCCGCTGACCAGCCGGGAGGACCTCTCCCTCGCGTACACCCCGGGCGTGGCCCGGGTGTGCGAAGCGATCGCCGCCGACCCGACGCTCGCCGACGACTACACCTGGGTGTCGCACACCGTCGCGGTCGTCACCGACGGCTCGGCCGTACTCGGGCTGGGCAACATCGGCCCGCGCGCGGCGCTGCCGGTGATGGAGGGCAAGGCGGTGCTGTTCAAGCAGTTCGCCGGGGTCGACGCGGTGCCGGTCTGCCTGGACACCCAGGACGTGGACGAGATCGTGGCCGTGGTGCGCGCGCTCGCCCCGTCGTTCGGCGGGATCAACCTGGAGGACATCAGCGCCCCGCGCTGCTTCGAGGTGGAGCGCCGCCTGGACGAGGCCCTGGACATCCCGGTCTTCCACGACGACCAGCACGGCACCGCGATCGTCGTGCTCGCCGCCCTGCGCAACGCCGCCACGCTGCTCGACCGCAAGCTCGGCGACCTGCGGGTGACGGTCAGCGGCGCCGGCGCGGCCGGGGTCGCGGTGACGAAGATGCTGATCGCCGGCGGGGTGAACCCCGACCAGGTGGTCGTCTGCGACTCCAAGGGGATCATCGGCCGGCACCGGTCCGGGCTGACCGGCACCAAGGCCGACCTGGCGGCGAGCACGAACGCCGGCGGTCGCGAGGGCGACGTCACCGAGGCGCTGCGCGGCGCGGACGTGCTGATCGGCGTCTCGGGCGGGCAGATCCCGGAGGCGGCGATCGCCGGCATGGCCCCCGGCGGCATCGTCTTCGCGCTGGCCAACCCGACGCCCGAGGTGCACCCGGAGGTGGCCGCCCGGCACGTGGCGGTCGTCGCCACCGGCCGCAGCGACTACCCGAACCAGATCAACAACGTGCTGGCCTTCCCGGGCGTGTTCCGGGGCGCCCTGGACGCCCGGGCCACCCGGATCACCGACGGGATGAAGGTCGCCGCCGCCGACGCCATCGCCGGCGTGGTGGCCGAGTCGCTCACCGCCGAGGCGATCGTCCCGTCCCCGCTCGACCCCCGGGTCGCCCCCGCGGTGGCCGCGGCCGTGGCCGAGGCCGCCCGCCGCGACGGCGTCACCCGCTAGAGGACGCGTAAGGGGCTCCTTCCTGCCGCCCGGGTGGCAGGAAGGAGCCCATCCCACACCCGTGTGCCCTTCTTGTCGGGGGCTCGGCTTGTTACCGTGCCGATCATGCGTGCCGCCTTCGTCTCCCGCTTCGACGACGCCAACCCGCTCGCCGCGCTCGCCGTCGGCGAGCAGCCCGAGCCGACCCACCCGGCCGACGACTGGGTGACCGTGCAGGTGCGGGCCAGCTCCCTCAACCACCACGACCTCTGGTCGCTGCGGGGGGTCGGGCTGCGCGCGGAGCAGCTGCCCATGATCCTCGGCTGCGACGCCGTCGGGGTGGACCCGGACGGCAACGAGGTCGTCGTCTACCCGGTGATCCCCACCCCGGGCGACCCGCGCGGCATCTCCATCCTCTCGGAGCACTTCCCCGGCACGCTGGCCGAGCGGGTGGCCGTACCCCGGTCGAACCTGCTGGCCCTGCCGGCGGGGCTGGCGGCGGCGGACGCGGCCTGCCTGCCGACCGCCTGGCTGACCGCGTGGCGGATGCTGACCACCAAGGGGCGGGTCGACGAGGCCGACGCCGTGCTGGTCCAGGGCGCCGGCGGGGGCGTGGCCACGGCGGCCGTCGCCCTCGCCGCCGCGATGGGCAAGCGGGTGTACGCGACCAGCCGCGACGCCGCCAAGCGGGAACGGATCGCCGAGCTGGGCGCCACCGCCGTCGAGCCCGGCGCGCGGCTGCCGGAACGGGTCGACGTGGTCGTCGAGACGGTCGGGGCGGCCACCTTCGACCACTCGCTGAAGTCCGCCGCGCCGATGGCCCGGATCGTGGTCTCCGGCGCCACCGCCGGGCACGAGCCGAAGGTCAACCTGCGCCGCGTCTTCGCCATGCAGCTGGAGATCCTGGGCACCTCGATGGGCACCCCCGACGAGCTGGCCGCCCTGCTCGCGTTCTGCGCCGAGCGCGGCGTGCGCCCGGTGGTGGACACGGTGGTCCCGTTCAGCAGGGTCGCCGACGCCTTCGCCCGCCTGCACTCCGGCGACGTCTTCGGCAAGGTCGTCGTCGACCACACCGCCTGAGGCCGGGACCGCTCGCCTCCCCGGCCATGACGACCGGGACCGGCCGGCACGGTGGTCGCCCGCGGGGCGGCCACCGTCGGTCTAGAGGCGGTTGTCGAGGGTGGCGATGTCGTCGCGGGCGGCGTCGGTGAGGATGCGGCCCTTGGCGGCCTGGTCGCCGTAGAGCGACCAGCGCAGGAACTCGACCGTGGTGTCCGAGACCACCCGCAGCGCGGCGCCGTCGCTGAGCAGCGCCCGGCCGTGGTCGCCCTTCGGCAGGCTCAGCATCGCCTTCGGCCAGGGCACCTTGTCGTAGGCGGCCTTGCCGGCGGCGTACTCGACCACCTCGTCGGCCTCGCCGTGCACGAAGAGCTGCGGGGCGGCGGCGCCCGCGAAGGCGGTGCCGACCCCGAGCGCCGTGCCGGCGAAGACCACCCCGGCGTCCAGCCGCTCGTCCCGGCCGGCGGTGAAGAGGCCAATGGTGGTCACCCCACCGGCCGAGTGCCCGGCCGCCGCCACCCGGTCCGTGGCCAGCCGGCCGCGCAGCGGGTCGCCGGCGCGGGCGTCGAGTGCGAGCACCTCGGTCAGCACGTACGACACGTCGGCCGGCTGGTTGAGCACGTCGAGCACGTTGCCGTCGCCGCCCCGGGCGGTGTGCGGGAAGGTCGGCGCGGCCACCACGAACCCGGCCGCCGCCCAGCGCGTCAGCAGCGTCCCGTAGTCCGCCGGTCGACCGTTGAGCCCGTGGCTGAACATGACGACGGGGAACTTCCCCGTGGCGGCGTCCGCCGACCGCTCCGGCTGCCCACCGGGCCTCCCGGCCGCCGGGTACCAGACGGTCACCGGCAGCGGCCGGCCGCCGTCGCGGTTCAGCTTCAGCTGACGTACGCCGACGGCGAAGGCCCGGTCGGGCGCGGTGCCGGCGGGCACCCGCGGGGTGGGGGCGACCGCCTGTGTGGGCGGCGCCGGGGCCGTGGCCTGCGGGACCGCCGCCTTCGGGGCAGACCCGGCGTCGTCGGAGCAGCCGACCAGACCGGCGGTGAGCAGCGCGGAGGCGAGCAGGGCAGGGGTGACACGACGGGGCATGGGAACGATTGTGCCTCGCGGTGCGCCCCCGCCCGCCGAGGATCGACGCGGTGACCCCGCCCACATCCCGCCCCGTCTGGCCGGGGTCCACGGGCCCGTCCCCATGATCCGTTGACGTCGGCCCGGGCGGTACGCGGCTCCGAGCCCGGCGGAGCGTCAACCGATCATGAATGCCGCTCGGCAGCACCGGTGGCGCGCAGGCGGGTCAGGTCGGCGGCGTCCTTCGCCCGGCGGGGCCGGTCCGGCATCCAGACGGGGAACATCTCCTTGAACTCGATCTGGGCGGCCACCGAGATCATCGGGACGGTCAGCGGGCCGATTCGACCGGGCGGACCGGTCAGCATCCCGTCCGGCAGCGCCGTCCCCGTCCACGGGCCGGCGCCCACCACCACCTGCCCCGTCGCGTCCCGCGCCAGGTACGCGAGGCTCATCTCGACGTCGTCGCGGATCAGGTCGAGCTGCACGTCGACGGGCATCCGCGGGTCGGGCCGCCAACCGTGCCCGCGCAGCAGGCCGGCCAGCCGGTCGGCGTCGGCGCGCCAGCAGTACCAGTCGACGTCGACGTGCGGCCTGGTCACCTCGCCCAGGTGGAAGTCCATCGCCCAGCCGCCCCGCAGCCACACCTCGATGCCGGCCGCCGACGCCAGCCCGGCCAGCTCGGCGATGCCATCCAGTTGCCGCCCCGCGAGACCGTCCACGGCGGCACCGTAGCCCGGCGGTCCGCCCCGCGCCACGGCGTTACGCGCCCGGTCGCCACACCCGCCTGGCCCGCGCCCGGGGCCGGGACGGCGGGTCAGCCGGTGGGGCGGGTCTCGAACGCCGTCACGCCGGGGGAGTGGGCGTCGCCGGGCAGGCGGCGGCCGGCGGCCTGGTCGCCGTAGAGCGTCCAGCGAAGGAAGTCGGTGGTGGTGGCGAGGACCTGGTCGAAGCCCGGCAACCCCGGCGTCAGGTACTCGCCGTGGCCCTGCCCGAGCAGGCTCAGGAAGGCGGTCGGGCCGGTCGTGCGCTGGTAGGCGGCGCGGCCGACCGTGAACGGCACGATCCGGTCCGCCGTGCCGTGCACGAAGAGCAGTGGGGCCGCCGGCCCGGCGAAGCTGCCGGCCATCCCGCCCCCGGCGATCACCATGCCGGCGCGCAGCCGCCCCGACCGCCCGGAGGTGAACATGCCGGCCGTGGTGAAGCCGCCCGCCGAGTGGCCCGCGGCGGCGACCCGGGCGACGTCGAGGTGCCCGGCGAGCGGGTCCCCGGCCTGGGCGTCGAGCCGCACCAGGTGCCGGATCAGCCGCCAGCCGTCGGCCGGCTGGTGGCGTACGTCGGCGCGGCTGAACCGGGCCGTGCCGCGCCGCGTGTGCGGGTAGGCGGGGGCGGCCACCACGAACCCGGCGGCGGCCCAGCGGGCGGTCAGCCCGGCGTGCAGCTCGGGCAGGCTGTGCAGCCCGTGGCTGTAGACCACCACGGGGAAGCGCCCGGCGGCCACCGCGCCGCCGTCGGCCGGGTACCAGACGGTCACCGGCAGGGGGCGCGCCGAGGCCGGGTCGACGGTGAAGGTGCGTACGCCGACGGCGTAGGCCGCCGTGGGCGCCGGACGGGCCGGCGGCGGTGCGCCGGGCGCGGCGGTGGCCGCCGGGGCGCAACCGGCCAGCAGCGTCATCGTCAGCACGGCGACCAGCCGCTTGATCCCCACCGCTTCACGGTAGGTGCCCGACGGCCCGGACCGGCCCCGCCGTCCGGACCGGACGTCCCCGCCACCTGGCCGGATCGTCTCCACCGGCCGGCTCGACCTGACGCCGGGGCGCGCGCGGTGGACGGCGGCGCGGAGAGGGCTTGGCTAGGGTCACCGCCATGCCTGAGAACCAGACCGACCCGAGCGGCAACACCGCGGCGTTCCGCGCCTTCGCCCACACCGCCGAGCCCGAGGCGCCGGCCGGCGCGTCCCGGACGCCGATGCTCGTCGGCGCGGCGGCGGTCGCCGTCGTGGTGGTCGCCCTGCTCGCCTGGCTCGCCCTGAGCTGACCGGGGCGACCCGCGGTGCGCCCCGGGCGACCCGTGGCAAGTCCGGGGCGACCCGTGGCAAGCCCTGGGTGACCCGTGGTGGGCCCCGGGGGCGACCCGGGGCGGGCGCCAGCCTGGCCGGCCCGGACTGACGCGCGCGGGCGGGGCGGTCAGCCGGCCGCGTCGACCACCGCGCGGGTCTGGAGGGCGATCTCGCGCTCCTCGTCGGTGCCGACGACGCAGACGGTCACCTCGGCGCCCTCGGGCGAGATGACCCGGTCGCCGGCGGCGGCGTTGCGCTCCGGGTCCACCGCGATGCCGAGCCGGTCCAGGCCGGCCAGGGCGGCGGCGCGGACCGGCGCGGCGTGCTCGCCGACGCCGGCGGTGAAGGTGACCGCGTCCACCCGGCCGAGCAGGGCGTAGTACGCCCCGACGTAGCCGGTGATCCGCCGGCAGTAGACGTCGAAGGCGAGCGCCGCCGCCGGGTCGCCGTCCGCCCGGCGCGTGAGCACCTCGCGCATGTCGTTGGCGCCGGTCAGCCCGAGCAGGCCGCTGCGGTGGTTGAGCAGGTCGTCGATCTCGTCGACGGAGAGCCCGCCCTCCCGGCGCAGGTGGAAGATCACGGTCGGGTCCAGGTCGCCGCTGCGGGTGCCCATCACCAGGCCCTCCAGCGGGGACATCCCCATCGAGGTGGCCACACTCCGGCCCCCGGCCACCGCGCAGGCGCTCGCGCCGTTGCCGAGGTGCAGGGTGATCGTGTTCACCTCCGCGTACGGGCGGCCGAGCAGCTCGGCGGTGCGCCGCGACACGTACGCGTGGGAGGTGCCGTGGAACCCGTAGCGCCGGATGCCGTACCGCTCGGCGGTGTCCCGCTCGATCGCGTAGGTCGCGGCGGCCTCGGGCAGGGTGTGGTGGAACGCGGTGTCGAAGACGGCGACCTGCGGCACCTCCGGCAGCGCCGCCCGGGCGACCTCGATGCCGGTCAGGTTGCCGGGGTTGTGCAGCGGCGCGAGCGGGACCAGGTCGCGGATCGCGGTCAGCACCGCGTCGTCGATCAGCACCGGCTCGCCGAACCGCTTCCCGCCGTGCACCACCCGGTGCCCGACGGCGGCCAGCCCGGTCAGGTCCAGCCCGTCGAGGATGCCCCGGACGGCGGTCTCGTGGTCGGCCGGCCCGCCGCCAGCCTCGCCGACCCGCTCCACGGTGCCCTTGTCGACCACCCGGTCGCCGTCGAAGAGCCGGAACTTCACCGACGACGACCCGCAGTTGAGGACGAGGACCCGCTCCTGCGGGGCGGCGGGACCGTTCATGACGACTCCTCGGTGGCGGCGGCCTGGATGGCGGTGATCGCCACGGTGTTGACGATGTCCGGCACGGTGGCGCCCCGGGACAGGTCGTTCACCGGTCGGCGCAGGCCCTGCATCACCGGCCCGACGGCCACCGCCCTGGCCGAGCGCTGCACCGCCTTGTACGTGTTGTTGCCGGTGTTCAGGTCCGGGAAGATGAAGACCGTGGCCCGGCCGGCGACGTCGCTGCCGGGCAGCTTGGTCGCCGCCACCGCCGGGTCGATGGCCGCGTCGTACTGGATCGGCCCCTCGACGAGCAGGTCGGGCCGGCGCTCGCGGACCAGCTTGGTGGCCGCCGCGACCTTCTCCACGTCGGCGCCCGCCCCGGAGCTGCCGGTGGAGTAGGAGAGCATCGCGACCCGCGGCTCGATGCCGAACCGGGCGGCGGTCTCCGCCGAGGAGATGGCGATGTCGGCGAGCTGGGCGGCGTCCGGGTCGGGGTTGACCGCGCAGTCGCCGTAGACCAGCACCCGGTCGGCGAGCAGCATGAAGAAGACGCTGGAGGCGACCGAGACGCCCGGCACGTTCCGGATGATCTCGAACGCGGGCCGGATGGTGGCGGCGGTGGTGTGGGTCGCGCCGGAGACCATCCCGTCGGCGTGGCCCGTCTGCACCATCAGGGTGCCGAAGTAGTTGGGCTGGGCGACGATGTCGTGGGCCAGGTCGAGGGTCACGCCGCGGTGCGCGCGCAGCTCGGCGTACGTGGCGGCGAACTCGTCGCGCCACTCGCTGGTGACGGGGTCGACCACCTGCGCGCCGGTGATGTCGATGCCCAGTTCGCGGGTGCGCCGCGCGATGTCGTCCGGGCGGCCGAGCAGGGTGATGTCGGCGACGCCCCGGCGCAGCAGGATCTCCGTCGCCCGCAGGATCCGTTCCTCCGCCCCCTCGGGCAGCACGAGGTGCCGGCGCCGGGCCCGGGCGCGGTCGATCAGGTCGTACTCGAACATCAGCGGGGTGACCCGCTCGGAGCGGCTGACCCGCAGCCGGCGGGCCAGGTCGTCGGTGTCCACGCAGCGCTCGAACGCGCCGAGCGCGGCCTCCACCTTGCGCGGGTTGGCCGCGCTGGGTCGGCCCTCGATCCGGCTGGACGCGGCGACGGTGTCGTAGCTGTCGCTGGGCACGGAGAGCACCGCGAGCCCGGTGTTGAGCCCCTCGACCAGCCGCATCGCCCGCGGGTCCGGCTGCTCGCCGAGGGTCAGCACCAACCCCGAGACCGAGACCTGCCCGGCCACGTGCGCGGCGCTCGCCGCCACCAGCAGGTCGGCCCGGTCGCCCGGGGTGATCACCAGCGCGCCCTCGGTCAGGTGGTCCAGCAGCGTCGGCACGTGCGCCGCGCCGACCACGTAGTCGAGCACGTCGCGGCTGAGCGCGTCGTCGTCGCCGGCGAGCAGGGTGGCGCCGAGCGCCGCCGCCACCTCGGCCACCGTCGGCGCCGAGACGGTCGGCACCTCCGGGATGGCGTACGTGGGGACGGGCAGCTCGGGCAGCGTCATCGGGCCGGGAACCCGGTTGGCGATCACCGCCAGCACCGTCGCCCCGAGGTCCTCCAGATCGTGGTACGCCCCGCGCGCGGCGGCCGCGATCGCCGCCGGCTCCTGCCCGAAGCCGTCGACGACGGGCACCACCACGCTGCCGAACTCGGTGGCCAGCCGGGCGTTGAAGGCCAGCTCGCGGGGACCGGCCCCGTCGCCGCCGTCGGCGAAGTCGCTGCCCACCACGACCACGGCGGGGCAGCGCCGCTCGACCTCCCGGTACCGCTCGACGATGCCGGTGACGAGCTCTTCCCGCCGCCCGTCGGCGACCAGCGCGGTCGCCTCGGCGTAGCTGGTGCCGCTCAGGTCGGCCAGCGGCAGCTCGATCCGGTAGCGGTCACTGAGCAGGGCGAGGATCGGGTCGGGACCGTCCCCGCGCACCAGCGGCCGGAACGCGCCGATCCGCTCGACCTGCCGGGACAACAGCTCCGCCAGGCCGAGGGCGATTGTCGACTTCCCGCCGCCGGACCCCACGCTGGTCAGGTACACACTCCGCGCCACGCACCCACCCTAGAAGATCGCCGGGCACCCGGCTCGGGTCCAGGTACCCGTTGATCACGGAAACATGGCCCTGTCGTGGCCGGGCTACTCGTCGTCGGGGTCGTCGAGGCGGGCGAGCCAGGTGGCGAAGCGCTCGATCGGGGTCTCGAACTCGGGGTTCAGGTCGACGAAGTCGCGCAGGCGCTCGCCGAGCCACTCGACGCTGACGGACTCCTCGCCGCGCCGCTGCACCAGCTCCTCGATCCCGCGGTCCGTGAAGTACATGCTGTCGTTCCTCGCTCGTCTGTGGGGCGTCCGGGTCGTCCGACCCGTGCCGTGGACACCGGCCGGACCGCCCGGGCGGGGGGAGGCCGGACGCCGACCGGGGCAGAGCCGTCGTCGTGACGGTCCCTGCCCCGGTCGGCGGTGGTGCGTCAGGTCACGGGCGGGGCAGGGCCGCCTCGATCAGCGCGGTCTGCTCGACCTCGTGCATCTTCGCCGAGCCGACGGCCGGGGCCGCCGCCGCCGGGCGGGAGATCCGGCGCAGCCGGACGTCCGCCAGGTGCTCCAGCAGGTTGAGCGCGACGAACGACCAGGCTCCCTGGTTGGCCGGCTCCTCCTGCACCCAGGCGAAGTCCTCGGCGTTCGGGTACGCCGCCAGGGCGGCCCGGATCTCCTCGACCGGCATCGGGTAGAGCTGCTCGATCCGGATGATCGCGGTGTCGGTGACGCCGCGCTCGTTGCGGGCCTGGAACAGGTCGTAGTAGACCTTGCCCGAGCAGAGCAGCACCCGCTTCACCTGCTCCGGCGCCGGGGCACCCGAGTCGGGCAGCACCGGCTGGAAGGTGCCGGTGGTGAAGTCCTCCACCGGGGAGACGCAGAGCTTGTGCCGCAGCAGCGACTTCGGCGTGAACACCACCAGCGGCTTGCGCTTCGGCGACAGCGCCTGGCGGCGCAGCAGGTGGAAGTAGTTCGCCGGGGTGGTCGGGATGGACACCCGCATGTTGTCCTCGGCGCACATCTGCAGGAACCGCTCCGGGCGGCCGGAGGTGTGGTCCGGGCCCTGGCCCTCGTGGCCGTGCGGCAGCAGCAGGGTGACCGCGGAGCGCTGGCCCCACTTGACCTCGCCGGAGGAGATGAACTCGTCGATCACCGACTGGGCGCCGTTGACGAAGTCGCCGAACTGCGCCTCCCAGCAGACCAGCGCGTCGATGTTCTCCACCGAGTAGCCGTACTCGAAGCCCATCGCCGCGTACTCGCTGAGCAGGGAGTCGTGCACGAAGAACCGGGACCGCTCCCCGTCGCCGGTCAGCGACTGCAACGGCAGGTAGTCGTTGCCGGTCTGGGCGTCCACCACGGAGGCGTGCCGCTGCACGAAGGTGCCCCGGCGGGAGTCCTGCCCGGCGAGCCGGACGGTGACCCCGTCGTGCAGCAGCGTGCCGAACGCGATGATCTCGCCGAAGCCCCAGTCGATGTTGCCCTCGACGGACATCTTGGCCCGCCGGTCGAGCAGCTGCTGGATGCGCTTGTGCGGGGTGAAGCCCTCCGGCAGGTTGACGTGGGCCTCGCCGACGGCCCTGACGACGGCGGCGACGGTGGCGGTCTCCACCTGCGGCTCCGGCTCGTCCTCCCGCTTGGGGCGGCTGAGCTGCCGGGGCGTGGTGGCCGCGTCGCGGGTGGCCTTGAAGACCCGCTCCAGCTGCGACTGGTAGTCGCGCAGCAGCTCCTCCGCGTCCTCCACAGTAATGTCGCCGCGCCCGATCAGCTCCTCGGTGTAGAGCTTCCGGACGGACCGCTTCGAGTCGATGATCTTGTACATCTGCGGGTTGGACATCGACGGGTCGTCGCCCTCGTTGTGCCCGCGCCGGCGGTAGCAGACCATGTCGATGACGACGTCCTTGTTGAACGTCTGCCGGTACTCGAAGGCCAGCCGGGCGACCCGGACCACGGCCTCGGGGTCGTCGCCGTTGACGTGGAAGATCGGCGCCTGGATCATCCGGGCGACGTCGGTGCTGTAGAGGCTGGAGCGGCTGTACTCCGGGGCGGTGGTGAAGCCGACCTGGTTGTTGACCACCACGTGGACGGTGCCGCCGGTGCGGTAGCCGCGCAGCTGCGAGAGGTTGAGGGTCTCGGCGACCACGCCCTGGCCGGCGAAGGCGGCGTCACCGTGCACCGCCAGCGGCAGCACGGTGTAGCCCTCCAGCTTGAGGTCTATCCGGTCCTGCTTGGCCCGGACGATGCCCTCCAGCACCGGGTCGACGGCCTCCAGGTGCGACGGGTTCGCCACCACCGAGACCTTGACCGCGTGGTCGCCGTCGGGCGTGGTGAACTTGCCGTTCTGGCCCAGGTGGTACTTCACGTCGCCGGAGCCCTGGGTGGAGCGCGGGTCCAGGTGCCCCTCGAACTCCGAGAAGATCTTCTCGTACGGCTTGCCGACGATGTTGGCCAGCACGTTGAGCCGGCCACGGTGGGCCATGCCGATGACGACCTCGTCCAGCCCGCCCTCGGCGGAGGCCTCCAGCACCTCGCCGAGCAGCGGGATCAGCGACTCGCCGCCCTCCAGCGAGAAGCGCTTCTGCCCGACGTACTTGGTCTGGAGGAAGGTCTCGAACGCCTCGGCGGCGTTGAGCCGGTTGAGCACGTGCTTCTGCTCTTCGGGCGACGGCTTCTCGTACTTGCGCTCGATCCGCTCCTGGATCCAGCGCCGCTCCTCCGGGTCCTGGATGTGCATGTACTCGATGCCGACGCGCCGGCAGTACGAGTCGCGCAGCACGCCGAGGATGTCGCGCAGCTTCATCCGCTGCTTGCCGGCGAAGCCGTTGACCGGGAACTCGCGGTCGAGGTCCCAGAGGGTCAGCCCGTGCTGGAGCACGTCCAGGTCGGGGTGCTTGCGGATCTTGAACTCGAGCGGGTCGGTGTCGGCCATCAGGTGGCCGCGCACGCGGTAGGCGTGGATCAGCTCGTGCACCCGGGCGGTCTTGTTGATCTGGCCCTCATTGTTGACCGCCACGTCGCGCATCCAGCGCACCGGCTCGTAGGGGATGCGCAGCGAGGTGAAGATCTGGTCGTAGAAGTTGTGCTCGCCGAGCAGCAGCTCGTGCATGACCTTGAGGAACTCGCCGGACTGGGCGCCCTGGATGATCCGGTGGTCGTACGTGCTGGTGAGGGTGATGACCTTGCTGACGGCCAGCTCGGCCAGGGTGGCCTCGGACATGCCCTGGTAGGGGGCCGGGTACTCCATCGCCCCCACGCCGATGATCGCGCTCTGGCCCTGCATGAGCCGCGGCATCGAGTGCACGGTGCCGATGCCGCCCGGGTTGGTCAGCGAGATCGTCGTGCCCGAGTAGTCGTCCATGGTCAGCTCGTTGCGGCGGGCGCGCCGGACCACGTCCTCGTACGCCTGCCAGAACTGCCGGAAGTCCATCTGCTCGCAGGCCTTGATGGAGGGGACCACCAGGTTGCGGCTGCCGTCCGGCTTGGTCAGGTCGATCGCGATGCCCAGGTTGACGTGCTCCGGCCGGACCATGGTCGGCTTGCCGTCGACCTCGGCGAAGGAGTTGTTCATCTCCGGGTGGGCGACCAGGGCGCGGACCATCGCGTACCCGATGAGGTGGGTGAAGCTGACCTTGCCACCGCGCCCACGGGTGAGGTGGTTGTTGATCACGATGCGGTTGTCGACCAGCAGCTTGGCCGGGACGGCGCGCACGCTCGTGGCGGTCGGCACGGCCAGCGAGGCGTCCATGTTCTGGACGATCTTCGCCGCCACGCCGCGCAGCGGGGTGGTCTGCGGGCCGGTGGCGGTCGGCTTGGCCGCCGCGGGCTTGGCGGGGGCCGCCTTCGCGGGCGCCGGCCTGGCCGGGGCGGCCTTGGCGGCGGGCTGCGCGGGCTTGGGCTCCGCCTTGGGCTCCGGCTTCTTCTCCGCCGGCTTCTTCTCCGCCGGCTGCGCGACCGCGGTGGCCGCCTCCTGCTGCCCGGCGGGCTCCGGCTTGGCGGCCGGCTTCGGGGCCTGCTCAGCTCCGCGCGGCTTCCCGGCGCCGGGCGCCGGGCGGTAGTCCGCGAAGAAGTCGTGCCAGGCCGAATCGACGCTGGTGGGGTCGGCGAGGTAGCGCTGGTACATCTCCTCGACGATCCACTCGTTCGGGCCGAAACCCGCCAGTGGGTTCTCCTGCGAAGTCTGCTGGGTCGACACGGCCGGTAATCGCCTCTTTCACGCGGGTTTGTGTGTCACGCGGTGTCCGGTGACGCCCTGCCTTCGAGCGCGCACGAGACGGCTCCCAGGCTACGCCGTACGGATGGCACAGGCATTTCCGCCTCCACCGGGTGGCCGGTTTCACAGAAGATGCCAGAAGTTCACCAAACGCTGCGTGTTCGGGCGACTGCTGGTAAGGCCCGGTGTGGGGATCGGCCCCAGTCGCGCGGCGGCGGGAGTGGTGTCCGGCACCACCCCCGCCGCCGCCCGGACGCGTCAGGAGATGTCGCGCCGCCGGGTGATCAGGACGCCGACGACCCCGCTCACCACCGCGTAGCCGATCAGCACGAGCGCGCCGACCCACCACGCCGGGGTGAAGTCCGTCTGCCCCTCGCTGACCATGACCGTCGAGGCGACGGCCGGCCAGATCACCTGCCACTTGACCACGGCCTGGCTGTCCAGCACGTTCGCCAACAGCATGAACAGCAGCCCCACCACCTGCGTGCCGACGAGGTAGAGCACCGCGGCGGTGATCACCGCGCCGAGCTGGTTGGTGATCAGCGTGCCGATGCCGATGCCGAGGACCGTCCAGATCGCGTACGCCAGCAGGTTGAGCAGCAGCGCCCGCTGCACGGCCCACTCGCCCAGCAGGGTGCCGTGGCCGTTGGCCGACAGGAACACCGCGCCGGCGGCCAGGTCGATCAGCGTGGTCACCAGCCAGAAGCCGACGCCCAGCAGGCTGGCCGCGACCAGCTTGCTGAGGATCACCGACGTGCGCCGCGGCGTCGCCAGGAACGTCGTGGTCGCCGTCTGGTGGAAGAACTCGTTGGTGACCATCAGGATGCCGATGAGCATCACGAACATCAGGCCCAGGTACTGCCCGGAGGTGTAGAGGTTCGCGGCCTGCGCCCCCGCGGAGGCCTGGTCGCCCGTGACGCCCAGGTTGTCGCCCTTGCCGCTCAACGTCTCGTTGGCGACCCAGGCGTTGAACGCGAAGGCCAGCACGATCGACAGGAACGCGGCGATGGCCAGCCACCACCACGTGCTGGTGGTGCGGATCTTGAGAAGCTCGGACCGGACGAGGTTCATCGGATGCCCGCCTTTCCGGCCGTCAGCTCCAGGAAGACCCGTTCCAGGTCGGGCCGTTCCGTGGTCAGTTCGTGCAGTTCGACGCCCGCCGTCAGGGCGACGCGGCCCACGGTCGGGGCGTCCACCCCGCCCACCAGCAGGACGCCGTGCTCGTCGACGTCGACGATGGCCGGCCCCTCCTTGAGGGCGGCGGTCAGCGCGTCGGCCTGCGGGGTGCGGACCCGGACCCGGATGCCCTGCGCCATCGAGCCGATCACCTGCTCGACCGTGCCCTGCCGGACCAGCTGCCCGGCCGCGATGATCACCACGTCGTCGGCGAGCAGCTGCATCTCCGACAGCAGGTGGCTGGAGACCAGCACCGTGCGGCCCTCGTGCGCGAGGTTCTTGAGGAACCCGCGCATCCACCGGATGCCCTCCGGGTCGAGCCCGTTGGCGGGCTCGTCGAGGATCAGCACGCGGGGGTCGCCGAGCATGCCGGCGGCGATGCCGAGCCGCTGCTTCATGCCGAGCGAGTAGCCCTTGAACTTGCGCTTCGCCGCCGGGGTCAGCCCGACCTGCGCCAGCACCTCATCGGCCCGGTGCTTCGGCAGCCCGGCCGCCGCGGCGATCACCCGCAGGTGGTTGATGCCGGTGCGGCCCTTGTGCGCGCTTGACGCCTCCAGCACGGCGCCGACGTGCCGCAGCGGGTCGGTCAGGTCGGCGTACCGCCGCCCGCCGATGGTCGCCGTCCCGCTGGTCGGCGTGACCAGGTTCAGCAGCATCCGCAGCGTGGTGGTCTTGCCGGCGCCGTTGGGGCCGAGGAAGCCGGTCACCCGCCCCGGTTGGACGGTGAACGACAGGTCGTTGACGGCCCGGACGTTCTTGTACTGCTTCGTCAGGCCGGACACCACGATCTGACCGTCACCGGTGGGGCTTCTCTGCCCGTCAGTCATTGCTCTCCTTCGTGCGGTGGCGTCGGGGTACGCCGTGACACAGCGTGGCGGGCGCGCGCAACCAGGTCAATCAGGCGCACTTCCTAGATCCACCTCCGCCTCAGGCAGGAGGCCCTCATCCCCAGGGACGATTATCCGACGTCGTCCGCCACGGCGATCCAGGTCGCCCGGGCCCAGGCCAGCAGGGTGCCGTCGGGGGCGTACAGGCTGGTGTGCACGATCGCCTTGCGCCCCTCGCCGCCGACCGTCACGCCGGTCACCACGCACTCGTCGCCCGGCTCCGGCAGCGCCGCGACCACCGCCGCGATCCGGCCCAGGACGTACGGCCGGCCGGGGGCGATCACGGCCCAGCCGCCGGGGCAGTCCAGCGCGGCCCAGACGGTGGGCGTGGTGACCGGACCGGGCACGCGGAACGGCGCGGCGGTGCGGCCGTCCGGCAGGCGACCCGGAAAGATCCGCAACCCGTCGGCGCGGTCCGGGCCGCAGACGTAGCAGCCCGGGAAGGGATGGTCGACCAGCCCGGGGTACGCCGCCGAGGCGGCCCGCGCGGCCGGCAGGTCCACCGGCGGCACCACCGCCCGGGGGTCCTCCGCGGGGCGGACCTGGGCGACGACCAGGCCCTCCGGGTCGCGGACCTCCCCGTCGCCGAGAGTGAGCGGGGTCTCCAGCGGGGGCGGGCGACGCAGGGTCACCTCGACCGGCCCCGGGCCGCCGGCGCCGGCGGCGAAGACCCCGGCGCTCCAGCCGCCGTTGCCCGAGCCGGGTGGCCCGTTGAAGCGCGACTCGATGATCATCAGACACCTCCGGCGAGGGCGCCCGGCCCCGTCGCCGGTGCGCCCCCGGCAGCCTCGCACGCCGTCGGCCCCGGTGTTCGTCCGGCGCTGTGCCACTGTTGGCCCGTGCCCAGGACCTACCTGCCGGCCAGCCCGACCCGCGAGGCGGCCCGGCGTCGGCTCCGCTCCCTCGCCGGGTGGGAGCTGCTGAACGTCCCCCTGCAGGCGTGGCTGTGGTTCCAGCTGGTGGGCCTGCCGCTGACGGCGGTGAACCTCGCCGGCTTCGGGGCGCTCGCGGCCCTGCTCGTGGTGGGCGCGGCGTACTGGGCGCTCAAGCTGCGGCAACTGCGCCGCGGGGAGCCGCGCCTGCCCGGCCGGCGGCACTTCGCCACCGCGCGCGCCGCCCTGCCGGTCCTCCTGGCCGCCGTGGTCGCCGCGTGCGCCGTGGCCGCCGTGCGGGCGCCCGGCGCGCAGTCGTACCCGGGCCTGGCCTTCGGCATCTTCGCCGCGCTCGAGTACGTCAACTACTTCCACGTCCAGCTCATGCACGACAACCGGGCCGACCTGCGGCGCCTGGCCACGGTGGGGTTCCGGCGCTCGCATCTCGCCCGGGACCTGCGCGCCACCCGCTGAGACGAGCGCCAGCCCCGCCGCCGCGACACCGGCACGGGCCGTTCACCTCATCGACACCCCTCACCCCGCCGGCCGGCAACCCGGGGCGCCTACACAGGTCCCATGGCCGTTCTGCACGCCGCTGGCGCACCCCTGACGACCAGCGGTTACACCCTGCTGATCGCCGACGACCCGAGCGAGGTCGCGGCCGCGCAACGCCTCCGGCACGAGGTGTTCGCCAGCGAACTCGGCGCCGTCCTGCGCCCGGGCTCCGCCGGGCTCGACGTCGACGACTTCGACCCGTACTGCGACCACCTGATCGTCCGGCAGGAGAGCACCGCGGAGGTGGTCGGCACGTACCGGCTGCTCCCGCCGGGGCGCACCGACCGGCGGTACGCGGAGACCGAGTTCCACCTCGCCGCGCTCGCCCCGCTGCGCGACGACCTGGTCGAGGCCGGCCGGTCCTGCGTGCACCCCGACCACCGCTCCGGGGCGGTGATCAACCTGATGTGGGCCGGCATCGTCCGCTACCTGCACCTGCGCGGCTCGCGCTGGCTCGGCGGCTGCGCGTCGGTGCCGGTGGCCGACGGGGGAGGGGCCGTCGCGCGGGTGTGGGACGAGGTCTCCGCCCGGCACCTGGCTCCGCCGCGGCTGCGCGTACGGCCGAGGCGCCCCTGGTTCGCCGAGCCGGGTGCGGCGACCGGGCCGGCGGCGGTCGACGGCCCGGCGGCGGGAGCCCTGCCGCCGCTGCTGCGCGGCTACCTGCGCCTCGGGGCCTGGGTCTGCGGCGAGCCGGCGTACGACCCGGACTTCGGGGTGGCCGACTTCTACGTGCTCTTCTCCCTGGACCGGATGAACCCCCGCTACCTGCGGCACTTCCTCGGCGGGGCCGGGCGGTGAGCGCGGTCGGACGCCTCTGGCTGCCCGCGTCGGGGTGCGGGCCGGGATGTCTCCCGGTCGACGGCGAGGTGCCGGCCGTGTCGCCGGCCCAGCGGGTGGGTCGGCTGCTCGCGGTCCTCGGGATGCTGGCGGCGGGGACGGTGCTGGCGGCGCTGCTGCCGGTGCTGCCGGCCGGCGGCCGGGCGGCGGCCCTGCGCGGCTGGGCCCGGTGGACGCTGCGCGCGTTCGGCGTGCGCCTGGTGGTGCGCGGCCGGTCGCCCCGGCGGCGGGCGCTGCTGGTCGCCAACCACGCCTCGTGGCTGGACGTGCTCGCGCTGCTGGCCGTCGCGCCGGCCCGGATGGTGGCCAAGCGGGAGGTCCGGTCCTGGCCGCTGGTCGGGCTGCTCGCGGCCGCGGCCGGCACCGTCCTCGTCGACCGTTCCCGCCCCCGCGACCTGCCCGCGACGGTGGCCCGGGTCACCGCCGCGCTGCGCGCCGGTCGCCCGGTGGCGGTCTTCCCGGAGGGTACGACCTGGTGCGGCACCGCCGACGCGGTCGGCTGCCGGCCCGGCCGGGGGTTCCGCCCGGCGCTGTTCCAGGCGGCGATCGACGCCCGGGCGCCGGTGGTGCCCCTGCGAATCGGCTACCGGTGCGCCGCGACGGGCGCGCCGACCACGGCGACGGCCTTCGTCGGCGACGACGACCTGCTCCGCTCGGTGCGTCGGGTGCTCGCCGCCCGGGGCCTGGAGGTCCGGGTGACCGTCTCCGCCGCCCTGCATCCCGCCCCGGACGCGGACCGGCGGCTGCTCGCGCGCGCGGCCGAGTCGGCCGTGCACCTCGCCGCCGCCGCGCCGGGCGGGCGCCGACGGGGGCTCGACCTGGCCGCCTGACCTCGGGCGACCGCCTTGTCGCGTCGCGATGTATCGCGTTAGTGTCCGGTCATCCGACGGGCCCGCGACGGCGGCACGTCGCCGAGGGAGGACACCCGATGGCCGACTGGGTCGTGCACGCCCCGCAGCGGATCGGCTTCCCGCAGGCGCGGGGCAGCGCCGCCTCGGGGGCCATGGTCGACAGCGAGGGCGTGCTCGGCGCGGGTGGAGGTACGCTCTGCGCGTCCGCCACCTCGGGCAGCATCGCGCTGCTCGCCCGGCCGGCGGACCACGACGAGGAGGAGCTGCCGTGACCGCCGTGTTCAGTCACGGGCGGCTCCGGCTCTACCTGCTCAAGCTCCTCGACGACGGCCCGAAGCACGGCTACGAGCTGATCCGCCTGCTGGAGGAACGCTTCCTCGGCCTCTACGCGCCCAGCGCCGGCACCATCTATCCCCGGTTGCAGCGGCTGGAGGCCGACGGGCTGGTCACCCACACCGCCGCCGGCGGCCGCAAGGTCTACGGGATCACCGAGGCGGGCCGGGCCGAGCTTCGGCAGCGGGCCGGCGAGCTGACCGCCCTGGAGGCGGACATCGCCGCCTCGGTCGAGGACCTGTCCGCCCTCGCCGGGGAGATCCGGAACGAGGTACGCGGCTCCGTCCGCGACCTGAAGCGGGAGCTGCGCGAGGCGGCCCGGCAGACCCGCCGTACCCGCTGGGCGCCCCCCGGCTTCGGCCCGACGCCCGCCCCCTCGCCCGGCCCCTCACCCACGCCCCCCACCGGCGCGTCACCGGCGCCCGGTCCCACAACCGCGCCCGGGTCGACGCCGCTGGACGAGTTCGACCAGCGGCTGGCCGCCTTCGCCGTCGAGGTGGGCGCCCTGGTCCGCGCCCGCCGGCCGAGCGACTCGCAGCTGCGTACGGCCGTCCGGTTGCTCGACGGCGCGCTGGACGGGCTGCGTCGGCTGCTGCGCTGAGCCCGGCGGCCGCTCACAGGTTCTTTCCAGCGACCGCCCAGCGCGGACGCAGCGAGAGCACGGATGATGGGCGGCATGGCCGCTACCCAGACCGAGGCGCGACTGCTCGTCGTCGAGGACGATCCCAACATCCTCGAACTGCTCTCCGCGAGCCTGCGCTTCGCGGGCTTCGACGTGGCCACCGCGACGAGCGGCAGCGCCGCCCTCAACGCCGCCAAGGACCACCGGCCCGACCTGGTGGTGCTCGACGTGATGCTGCCCGACCTGGACGGCTTCGAGGTCATCCGGATGCTGCGCGAGGGCGGCACCCGTACGCCGGTGGTCTTCCTCACCGCCCGGGACGCCACCGACGACAAGATCCGCGGGCTCACGCTCGGCGGGGACGACTACGTCACCAAGCCGTTCAGCCTGGAGGAGCTGACCGCCCGGATCCGGGCGGTGCTGCGGCGGACCAGCAGCGGCGAGCAGGCGCCCTCCCGGCTCACCTTCGCCGACCTGGAGCTGGACGAGGAGACCCACGAGGTGCACCGGGCCGGCCAGCGGGTGCAGCTCTCGCCGACCGAGTTCAAGCTGCTGCGCTACCTGATGCTGAACGCCAACCGGGTGCTGTCCAAGGCGCAGATCCTCGACCACGTGTGGAACTACGACTTCCGGGGCGACGACAACATCGTCGAGTCCTACATCTCCTACCTGCGACGGAAGGTGGACAACACCCAGCCCCGGCTGATCCACACGCTGCGGGGTGTCGGCTACGTCCTGCGCAAGCCGGCGGCGTGAACCCGCTCCACCAGGGCAAGGCGTGGCTGCGCGGCGTACCGCTGCGGGTGAAGCTGGTCGCCTCGGTGCTCGCCCTGGTCGCCGTCGCGCTGCTGGTGATCAGCTCGCTGACCGCCTTCTTCCTCCGCGACTACCTGGTCGGCCAGGTCGACGGCCAGATCAAGTCGGCCAACGAGGGCCTCGGGCAGGCGCTTCCCGGGCTGCGCAGCCGCCAGGTCCAGGCGATGCTGCCCAGCAGCTACGTCGTCGCGATCGCCGACGAGAACCAGGTGTACCCGACGGTCTACGACGTCAAGAGCCTCGACCCCGAGCAACTGCCGAGCTTTCCCACGGACTGGAGCGGGTTCGCGGCGCGGGTGGGCGAGCCCCGCACCGTCCTGTCCCGGGACGGCCACACCCGCTGGCGGGTGGTCTACGCGGGGCAGAAGGACGGCTCGGTGTTGGCCGTGGGTCAGCCGCTCATCCAGGTGGACCGCGCCGTGAAACAGCTGGTCTGGATAGACCTGCTGGTCGGCGGCGCGGTGCTGATCCTGCTCGCCTCCATCGGCGCGGCGATCGTCCGGACCAGCCTGAAACCGCTGGTGGAGATAGAGCGTACGGCTGCCGCCATCGCCGGTGGCGATCTCACCCGGCGGGTGCCCGACCCGGAGGAGGGCCAACCCTGCCCGACCTCGGAGCTGGGTCGGCTCTCCCGGGCGCTGAACGCGATGCTGACGCAGATCGAGGTCGCCTTCACCGCGCGGGCCGCCTCGGAGACCGCCGCCCGGTCCGCCGAGGCCGCCGCCCGGGACGCGGCCGGCGCGGCGCTGGCCTCCGAGACGCGGGCCCGGCGCTCCGAGGAGCGGATGCGGCAGTTCGTCGCGGACGCCTCGCACGAGCTGCGGACCCCGCTGACGACCATCCGGGGCTTCGCCGAGCTCTACCGGCAGGGCGCGGCGAGCGCGCCGGAGCAGACCGCGGACCTGCTGCGCCGCATCGAGCAGGAGGCGGCCCGGATGGGGCTGCTGGTGGAGGACCTGCTGCTGCTCGCCCGGCTGGACCGGGAGCGACCGCTCTCCCTCGCCCCGGTGGAACTGCCCGTGCTGGCCAGCGAGGCGGTCGAGGCCGCCAGGGTGATGGCGCCCGCGCGCCGGATCGAGCTGGAGGTCAGGCCCGGCTCCGGCCCGCTGGTGGTCTTCGGCGACGACGCCCGGCTGCGTCAGGTCATCGGCAACCTGATGACCAACGCCCTCACGCACACCCCGCCGGAGGCCTCGGTGACCCTGCGGCTGCGGTCCGAGCCCGGGAACCTGGCCGTGGTGGAGGTGGCGGACACCGGCCCCGGGCTCACTCCGGAGCAGGCGGAGCGCGTCTTCGAGCGCTTCTACCGGGTGGACGCGGCGCGGACCCGGCGGGCCGGCGGCAACACCGGCACCGGGCTCGGCCTGGCCATCGTCGCGGCGCTGGTGCGCGCCCACCACGGCACCGTCGAGGTGGCCGGGACCCCCGGCGGGGGATCGACCTTCCGGGTCCGACTCCCGCTCGTGCCGGGGGCCGAGGGTGATGGCGAGTGACTTTCAGCCAACATTCAGGTGCGTTCCAGGCGGATCGCAGTGCCGCGCGTCAAGGTGGACGCATGACCGAGCACGAGTCCGACCCGCAGCGCCGGCCGGCCCACCCCGACGCCGAGCCGTCGCACCCCACCGCCGAGCTGCCGCGCGCCGAGCGCGCGCAGTCCGACTCCGCCCCGACCGCCCCGGCCGGCGGCGACTCCGCCCCGACCGTCGGCTTCACCACTGCGCCGGGCAGCGAGTCCGCCCCGACCGTCGGCTTCACCACCGCGCCGGCCGGCGAATCCGCCCCGACCGTCGGCTTCGCCACCGCGCCGGCCGGCGACGTTGCCCCGGCCGCCGGTGGCTCCGCCCCGGCCGGCGGCGAGGTGCCCCGTACCGCTGAGTCGGGCCCGGTCGCCGACGGCCCGGTCGCCGGCGACGGCGCCTGGCGCGCCGCCGAGCCGGCCCGCGCCCCCGAGGCTGCCGGCTCGCCCGACCGGCCCACGCCGCCGGGCCCCTTCGCCCCCGCCCCGGCCGTTCCGCAGTACCCGGTCCCCGGGCAGCCCCAGCAAGGGCAGCCGCAGGCCGGCGGCCAGCCCGGTCAGCCGCAGGTCGCGGGCCAGCACGGCTACCCGCACGCCGCCGGCCAGCCCGGTTATCCGCAGCCCGGCCACGCGCAGGCCGCCGGTCACCCCGGCGCGCCCTGGTACGGCCAGCAGTCCGGCTGGAGCGGCGGGGGACAGCCGGGACAGCCGTACGGTCACCAGCCGCACCCCTCCGGCCAGCCGGTGCCGCCCTGGGCGGCCCCGCAGACGGCGGGCCCCCGGCCGGGCCGGATCGCCAAGCTCGCCGGCGCCGGCGTCGCGGTGTTCGCGCTGATGCTCGGCTCGGGCGTCGCGGGCGGGGCGCTCGCGCTCG
This sequence comes from Micromonospora sp. NPDC023644, assembly GCF_040640115.1. NCBI lineage: Bacteria > Bacillati > Actinomycetota > Actinomycetes > Micromonosporales > Micromonosporaceae > Micromonospora > Micromonospora sp. NPDC023644. The sequence goes on from NZ_JBFABA010000001.1 coordinate 222,888, forward strand.
CCGTCGACGGCGACTCGGGCATCACCCGCACCTACTCGGCCGCGCCGGTCATCAACAGCGCCGACCTGCCCCGGATCGCCGCCGCCGTGCAGCCCAGCGTCGTCTCGATCGCCACGGACAACGGCGAGGGCTCCGGCGTGATCCTCACCGCCGACGGCTTCGTGCTCACCAACAACCACGTGGTCGCCTCCGCCACGGACGGCAGGGTGGTGGTGACCTTCGCCGACGGCAAGACCGCCCAGGGCCAGGTCCGGGGCACCGACCCGAAGACCGACCTGGCGGTGGTGAAGGCCACCGGCGTCAGCGACCTGAAGCCCGCCACCTTCGGCGACAGCGACGCGATGCAGGTCGGCGACCAGGTGCTCGCCCTCGGCAGCCCGCTGGGCCTGCAGGGCTCGGTCACCGCCGGCATCCTCAGCGCCCGGGACCGCACCATCCAGGCGGGCAGCGGCGAGCAGCGGCAGGAGCCCAGCCAGGGAGCCAGCTCGATCGCGGGGCTGCTCCAGACCGACGCGCCGATCAACCCGGGCAACTCCGGCGGCGCGCTGGTCAACACCCGGGGCGAGGTGATCGGCATCAACACCGCGATCGCCACCGCCGGGCAGGGCAGCAGCGGCAACATCGGCGTCGGCTTCGCGATCCCCAGCAACAAGGCCAAGGACGTCGCCGGCAAGCTCCAGCGGGGCGAGAAGGTCAGCCACCCCTCGCTCGGGGTCAGCGTGACCGCCGCCGAGGGCGGCGGCGCCCTGGTCGCCACCGTCACCCCGGGCAGCCCCGCCGAGAAGGCCGGGTTGCAGCGCGGCGACGTGGTCACCCGGTTCGGCGACAAGGTGGTCAACGACTCGGACGACCTGGTCGGCGCCGTGCAGGCCGGCAAGGTCGGCGACCGGGTCGAGGTGACCTACAAGCGCAACGGCACCGAAGCCAGGGCAACCGTGACGCTCGCCGAGACGTCGTAACCGGTAACCGAAGACTTTCCTCCTCCCTCCGGCGGCGGGTGGCGGGGCCAAGGGGGTTGGCTCCGTCACCCGCCGCTCCCTCTCGACGGCGGTTCACCCGGTCCGGGTGAACCGCCGTCACCCGTCGCGCCGGCACCGTCGGACAGGCAGGACCCGGCGAGGCGTACGGAGGGGTGCGATGACCACGGCAGCGGCCGTTCGGACCGACGAGCGGATCCAGCGGGACGTGCTCGACGAACTGGCCTGGGACGCCCAGGTGCAGCCGAACGAGATCGGGGTGACCGTCCACGACGGCGTGGTGACCCTGACGGGCTGGGTCGACGGGTACGCGCGGAAGTGGGCGGCGCAGCGCTGCGCGCAGCGCGTACGGGGGGTGCGGGCGGTCGCCGACGACGTCGGGGTGCACCTGCCCGGCGAGCCGGGGCGTACGGACGCCGAGATCGCCATCGCGGCGAGCCGGGCGCTGGAGTGGGACAGCTTCGTCCCGGCGGAGCGGCTGGACGTCACCGTGGCCAACGGCTGGGTGATGCTGCGCGGCCAGGTGGAGTTCGGCTGGCAGCGGCGCACCGCCGAGCACGAGCTGCGCCGGCTGCGGGGCGTACGGGGGGTGACCAACCTGGTCGAGGTGCGGCCCGCCACCCGTCCCGACCCCGAGCGGACCCGGCGCGACCTCCAGCGGGCGCTGGCGCGTGGCGTCGGCACGGAGCGGGTGAGCGTCGAGCTGGACGGGGACACGGTCGTGCTCACCGGAGTCGTGCGCTCCTGGTGGGAGCGGGACGAGGCGGAGCGGGTGGCCTGGTCCGGCGAGGGGGTGCGGGCGGTGCGGGAGCGGCTCCTCCTGGGCGGTGAGCGCCCGGATCGTCCGGTTTAGTGGTGCCGCCGACGGGAAACCGTCGCCGATCCCGCCCGCGCAGCGGGGAACCGGTCGCGACGAGGCCGGCCCGGTGCTCCACAGCAGTGACCGACAGGGAGGTGTCCGTGGCCGTCGACCGTCCGTCGCCCGACCGATCGGCAGAGCGGCCGTTGCGGATCGCGATGGTGCTGCCGCCGTGGTTGTCGGTGCCACCGCCCGGCTACGGCGGGCTGGAACAGGTGGTGACCGGCCTGGTGGAGACGCTGGTCGGCCGGGGGCACGCGGTGACCGTCTTCGGCGCCGGCCGCGAGCACGGGACCACGGCCGCGTTCGTCTCCACGGTGCCCGAGCTCCAGTTCGAGCGGCTCGGCGAGGCGCTGCCCGAGCTGGCCCACCTGGCCCGGGTCAACCATCGGGTCCACGCGGGCGACTTCGACGTCGTCCACGACCACACCACCATCGGCCCGCTGATCGCCGGCCACCGGGCCGTGCCCACCGTGGCCACCGTGCACGGCAACCCCGTGGGCGAGTACGGCGACGTGCTCAGCGAGACCGACAGCGGTGTCGGGCTGGTGGCCATCTCGCACGCCCAGCGCCGGCTCAATCCGCCGCTGCCCTGGGTCGGTACGGTGCACAACGCGATGGACGTCCGCGGCGTCCCGCACAAGACCGCGCCCGGGCACGGGCCGGTGCTCTGGCTGGCCCGGTTCAGCCCCGACAAGGGCCCGGACCTCGCCATCCGGGCGTGCCGGGCCGCCGGCCTGCCGCTGGTGCTGGCCGGCAAGTGCAACGAGCCGGCCGAGCACCGCTACTACGACCAGGTGGTCCGGCCCCTGCTCGGCGAGGACGTCCGGGTGGTGCTCGACGCCGACCGGGCCGAGGCGCTGCGGCTGCTGGTCGAGGCCCGGTGCCTGATCATGCCGATCCAGTGGGACGAACCGTTCGGCATGGTGATGGTGGAGGCGATGGCGACCGGCACGCCGGTGGTGGCGCTGGACCGGGGCGCGGTGCCGGAACTCGTCCGGCCCGGCCGGACCGGCCTGATCTGCGAGCGCGTGGACGAGCTGCCCGGCGCGTTGCGGGCGGCGACGGACCTCGACCCGGCGGCCTGCGTCGCGCACGTGGCGGAGAACTTCTCCACCGAGCGGATGGCCGCCGGGTACGAGGAGGTGTACCGCCGCTTCATCGCGCAGTCGGCCTCGCCCGCGACGGCCCGGGAGCCCGTCCGGGCCCGGGCCCGCTGACCGCCCGGCGGTCAGAGCCGCGCGGCCCCGAGCGCGGTGATCGCGCTGTCGAGCCGGCGGGCGTACGCGTCGGTGACGGCGCCCTCGCCGCGCCGGATGGCGACCTTCTCGCGGAGCCGGGCGATCCGCTCGCCCAGGTCGCCCGACCGGGCGCGCGCCGCGTCGGTCAGGTTGCGCAGCTCGTTGCGGAAGTCGAGGCCGACGTCGGGACGGATGCCCCCGTCGTCGAGGCCCGCGTCGATCAGCCCGTCGACCCGGTTGGCCGCCTCGATGAGGTCGCCGCGTTCCGGGGGCGTCCGGCTCGGCCTGGGCGCGACCGGCGGGGCGGAGGTCGGGGTCGGGGAGGCCGCCGGGGCCGGTGCGGCGTCGGCCGTCGGCGTGGGGGAGGGTGGCGGGTCGGACGGGCCCGTGGTGGGCAGCGACCGGGGCGGGCTCGCCTCCTCCTGACGGATCGCGGGCACGGCCAGGGCCACCCCCACGAGCAGCACGACCGGCACGATCAGCACCGGCCGTGGCAACCGGCGTCGGCGGCGCTCCCGGGCGAGGCGGGCGCTGCGCGACTCGGGTCCGCCGTCCGGCTCCGACCCGGCCGCTCCTGCCGTCCCGGCGGGTCCTGCCGGGTCGCCCGGTCCCGCCGTCGGCGGGGCGGGGTCACCCGTGGGCGCGGGGGTCGGCAGCGTCGGGAGGGTGACCGTCGGCGCGAGCATGGTGGCGGCCTGCGGGTCGGCGGGGAGCAGCTGGTCGCGCAGGACCGTGGCGACCTGGCGGGCGGTGGGCCGCTCCAGCGGGTCCCGCGCCAGGCAGCGCAGGCAGGTGCGGGCGACCTCCGGCGGCAGGCCCGGCATGTCGGCCAGCGGGGGAGGACCGTCCCCGGCGAGTGCCTCGCTGAGCTGCTCCCAGGTGTCCGCCGGGTACGGCACCCGACCGGACAGCGCCTCGTAGAGCAGCACGCCGAGGGAGTACACGTCGGTGGCCGGCTGCGCGGGCGCCCCGTCGAGCCGCTCCGGCGCCACGTACGCGGGCGTGCCGAAGGTGCCCCCGTCCTCGTCGTCGTCCGGCGCGCCGATCCGGGTGGCGATGCCGAAGTCGAGCACCTTGACCCCCGAGCGGGTCATCATCACGTTGGCCGGGGTGATGTCCCGGTGCACGATGCCGAGCCGGTGGGCGGCGGCGAGCGCGTCCGCCACCTGGGCGCCGACCTCGACCGCCTCGGCCCACGGCAGCGGCCCCTCGGTGAGCCGGACCTCCAGCTCCTCGCCGGCCAGCAGCTCCATCACCACGAACGAGGTGATCGACCCGTCGGGCGCGACCGTCTCGCCGTAGTCGTGCACCGAGGTGACGTGCGGGTGGACGAGCTGGGCGGCGGCGCGGGCCTCCTCGCGCACCATGTCGCGGAAGCGGGCGTCCGCGGCGAGCGACGGGGCGAGCACCTTCAGCGCCACGACCCGGTCGAGCACCTCGTCGCGCGCCCGCCAGATCACCGACATGCCGCCGGCGCCGATCTGGTCGACGAGCCGGTACCGGCGGGCCAGCAATCGGCCGGGGTGCAGTGCTGGCTTCACGGATCGCACCTGCCTCGCTGTGGGAGCGCTATCAGGTTGCGCGAATGTGTCGGGCCTGTCAACGGTCGGCTTCCTTCCGGGGCCGAACCCCGACGGGCGGAACCGGGGCCCGGCCGCCGGTGCCACCCCGGGCCACCCTCGCCGGGCCGCACCGGACGGCCCCTTTCCCGCCCGTGCCAGGATGAAGCCATGTCGGGACCGGTGGCGTTCGTACTCGGGGGCGGGGGAGTCCTCGGCGCGGTCGAGGTGGGCATGTTGCGGGCGTTGTTCCGGGCCGGCATCCGGCCCGACGTGGTGCTCGGCACCTCGATCGGGGCGGTCAACGGCGCGCTGGTCGCCGCCGAACCGTCCGAGGCGGTCACCGACCGGCTGGTCCGGCTCTGGGCCTCACCCGAGGCCAGCGAGGTGTACGGCGACTCGGTGGCCCGCCAGCTGCGCCGCTTCGCCGCTCGCACCCACCTGCACTCGCCCCGCCCGCTGCGCAAGCTGCTGGAGGCCGAGCTGGGTGCGGAGACCACCTTCGCCGATCTCCAGGTGCCCTTCCGCTGCTGCGCGGCCAACATCGAGCGCGCCGCCGAGCACTGGTTCGACAGCGGGCCCCTGGTGCCGGCCGTGCTCGCCTCCGCCTCGGTGCCGGGGCTGCTGCCGCCGGCCCGGATCGACGACCAGCACTACGTCGACGGCGGGATCGTGAACTCCATCCCGATCGGCGAGGCGGTCGCCGTGGGCGCCACGCGGATCTTCGTACTCCAGGTGGGCCGGATCGAGCGGGAGCTGACCCCGCCCCGGCGGCCCTGGGAGATCGCCCAGGTCGCGTTCGAGATCGCCCGGCGGCACCGGTTCGCCCGGGAGATGGCGGCCCTGCCCGACGGGGTGGAGGTGCACGTGCTGCCCACCGGCGGGTTGGAGCCGCGCGACGACACGCCGTGGGCGTACCGGGACATGGCGGCGGTGGGGCGGCGGATCAGCCGCGCCTACACGGCCTCCCGGCGCTACCTGGCGACGCAGTTGGAACCCTGATGCCCCTGCCGCCGCAGTGGGTACGCCGGCTGCTCCTGGCCCCCGGCGTGGTGCTGCTCGCCTTCCTGGTGGTGACGACCCTGCCGGTGTGGGCGTTGCTCGCGGCGGCCGCCTCGCCGCTGGTCCCGGGCCGGCTGCGGCCGCTGCGCCTGCTCTGGCTCGGCTGCGTCTACCTGGTCTGGGACGCGACGGCGCTGCTCGCGCTCTTCCTGCTCTGGGTCGCCTCCGGCTTCGGCTGGCGGGTCCGGTCGCCGGCCTTCCAGCGGGCGCACTACGTGCTCGCCGGCTGGTTCCTGCGGGCGCTCTTCTGGCACGCCCGCTGGGCGCTGCACCTGAGCATCGACGTGGTGGGCACCGACCCCGACACGGCCCTGCCCGGCCGGCCCGAGCTGGTGCTCTGCCGGCACGCCGGCCCGGGCGACTCGTTCATCCTGATCCACGCCCTGGTCAACTGGTTCAACCGGGAGCCGCGGATCGTGCTGAAGGACAGCCTCCAGTGGGATCCGGCGGTCGACGTGCTGCTCAACCGGCTGCCCAACCGCTTCCTCGCGCCGGGCCCCGAGGGCCGGGGATCGTTGACCGAGCAGATCGGGCACCTGGCCCACGGCCTGGACGACGACGACGCGTTCGTGATCTTCCCGGAGGGCGGCAACTTCACCCCCGGCCGCCGGCTGCGGGCCATCGAGAAGCTGCGCGGCCTCGGCCTGGAACGGATGGCGCGGCGCGCCGAACGGATGCGCCACGTGCTCGCCCCGCAGCCGGGCGGGCTGCTCGCGGCACTGGACGCCGCGCCCGACGCCGGGGTGATCTTCGTGGCGCACACCGGCCTGGACCGGATGCTCACCGTCGGCGACGTGTGGCGGGAACTGCCGATGGACAAGCGCATCACCATGCGCTTCTGGTCGGTGCCGCCCGAGGAGGTGCCCGTCGGTCGCCAGGAGCGGATCGACTGGCTTTTCGACTGGTGGGCCCGGATCGACGAGTGGATCGCGGCCAATCGGGACGGTGCCGCGTAGGGTGCGCTGGTGGACCAGATCTGCGTGGTGACGACGGTGGTGGACGCCCGCTCGGTCGCCGACGTGATGGCGGCAGCGGCCGTCGCCGGTCGGCTCGCGGCCTGCGCGCAGGTGGGCGGCCAGGTGGACAGCACCTACTGGTGGCGTTCCGGGGTGGAGACCAGCACCGAGTGGTCGGTGCAGTTCAAGACGGCGCCGGACCGGGCCGCCGCGCTGGTGGAGCAGATCCGGGCCAGCCACCCGTACGAGGTGCCCGAGATCCTGGTGACCCGGGTGGACAGCGGCGACCCCGGCTACGCCACCTGGGTGCACGAGCACACCCGGCCCTGAGTACCCGCACTCTTCTCAGGTGATCTCCCGGCCACCATGATGGCCGGGTGCAGAACATCGGCTACCCATGTCCCGCCTGCGGCGCACCGGCCGACCTCGGCTCCGGCTGCTCCGGGTGCGGCCGGCCGCCGTACCCGGCCGCCGCCGAGGTGGTCCGGCTCGACCGGGAGATCGTCGCGCTCGGCGGCGAGGTCGAGCGGGCCCGCGCGGCGTACCAGGGGCTGGCCGACCGGCTGGGCGCGGCCCGGCAGCGCCGGGCGGCACTGGCAGCCGCGGTCCGGGCGGAGTTCCCCGTGTCGCGTCCGGCGGCGCCCGCGACCCCGCGCCCGGCAGCGCCTGCGACCCCGGCGCCGGTGCGCCCCGCGCCCGCCGCGACCCCGCCGCCAGCCGCGATCCCGCCAGTGGCGTGGCCGGGCCGGGGGCCGGTCGCTCCGGTCCCCGCGCCGGCGGGTGCGGGCGGGGCGGAGACCTCCACCCGGACGGTGCAGGGCCTGCTCTTCGTCCTCGGCGGGCTGCTGCTGGGCACCGCCGCGGTGGTCTTCACGGCGGTCGCCTGGGCGGCGGTCGGGGTCGCCGGCCGCGCGCTGATCCTGCTCGCGTTCACCGCGCTCGCCCTGGCCGCGCCGCTGGTGGCGGTGCGACGCGGGCTGCGCGGCACCGCGGAGACGTTCGCCGCCGTCGGGCTCCTGCTGGTGCTCCTCGACGGGTACGCCGCCTGGTCGGTGGACCTGGCCGGAGTGGCCGACTGGCCCGCCACCCGCTACGCCGCGCTGGTCGGGGGGGCCGGCGCGGCGATCGCCGCCGGGTACGCCCGGCTCAGCGGGCTGACCGTGCCGTGGTTCGCGGCCCTGGTGACCGCGCAGCCGGTGCTGCCCCTGCTCGTCGGCGACGCCCGGCCGGACGCCGCAGGCTGGGCGCTGACCTTCCTGGGGGTGGCGCTGCTCGACCTGGCGGTGCTGGTCGCGCTGCGCCGCCGGGGCACCCCGACGGCCGGCACCACCTCCGTCGGCGGTCCGGCGACCGGCGTCGCGATGGCGGCCGGTCCGACGGCCGGCGCGGCGACCCCGGGTGGTGCGACGCCCGCGCCGGCCGGGTTCGGAGTGGCGACGCCCGCGCCGGCCGGGTCCGGAGCGGCGGCGTCCGCGCCGGCCGGGTCCGGAGTGGCGGCGTCGGCGCTGGGCGGCGAGCGCCCGGCGGTCGTCGCCGGGCGCGTCCTGGCCTGGGTGGGGCACGCCGGCGCGCTCTTCGTGGCCGCGTGCTGCGCGCTCGTGCCGCTGATGCTCGGCCGGGCCGCCGGCATCCCGCTGCTGGCCGGGGCGCCCCTCCTGCTGGTGGCGCTGACGCTGCTCGGCACCGCGCTGCTCACCGGCGGGGCGGTGTTCCGCGCCGTGGCCGCCGCGCTGTTGGTGCCGGTGCTGGCCGGCGCGCTGATCCGCCCGATCGCGGAGCTGAGCCTGTCGCCGCTGCTCACGGCGCTGGTCGTGGTGGCGCTGGCCGGCGCGGTACGGCTGCTGCCGGCCGGGTGGCGGACCGGTCCCCGCGCGGGCGCGCTGCTGGTGGCCGGCGGGGTGGCCCAGTTCGCCGTGCTGCTGGCCGTCGCGTTCGCCGGCGCCACCGCCGGCCGGTCGCTGCCGCCGTGGCGGGGGGCCGCCCCCGGGCCCGACCTCGACCAGGGCTGGCAGGGGCCGGTGGTGATCGCGCTGACCGTGGCCGCCCTGGGGCTGCTGCTGCCGAGGGCCGCCCGGCCGGCGCTGGCCGCGGTCGGCGCGGCGGCCGTCGTGCTGGCGGTGCCGGCCGGCTGGCCGTCGCCCTGGCCCGCGGTGGTGGCCCTGGACCTGGCGGCGGCGGTGGGCCTGCTGGCCGTCGCGGTGGGGCGCCCGGGCGTCCGGTCCTGGACGGTCCTGGCCGCGGGGGTGGCCGGGACCCTCCTGCTCGGGCACGGCCTGGTCGTGGGGTTCGCCGCCCCGGCGGGGGCGCTCGCGGCGCTCGCGGTGGTGCTGGTCGCCGGGATCGCGGTGGCGGCGGCGGGCCGGCGTGGCACGGCCGTGCAGCGCGGGGTGGCCGGAGCGGCGCTGGCCGTCGTGCCGCTCGCGGTGCCGGCCGGCGCGGTCGTCGCCCTCCTCGCCGCCGGTGCGCCGGCCTGGTGGCAGGCGCGGGCGGCGCTCGCCGCCGTCGCGCTGCTGCCCGTCGGGCTGCTCGCGGTCCGCCGGCACTGGCCCGACCTGCGGGCGTACGCCTCCGTCGGGGTGGCCGTGGCGGTCACGGCGGTCGGGTTGGCGCCGGTGGTCGTACCGGCCGACGAACCGGTGACGCTCTACGCCGCCGTGGCGGTCCTGCTCGCGACGCTGGGCGGTGCGGCGCGCTCCGACGTCGTCCTGCGGGTGGCCGGCGTCGTCCTGCTCGTGGTCTCGGTCGCCGCCGCCGCGCCGGTGGCGCTGACGGCGCTCGTCGCCCCGTACGGCGAGGTGGCGCCCTGGTCGGGCGTGCCCACGGTGACGGCCGATCCGGGGGCGCTCCCGGCGGGCCTCGCGTTGGCCGCGCTGGCGGTGGCCGGGGTGCTGGTCGGCCGGCCGGGCCGGGGCGTCGTGCGGCCCGGCCCCCTGCCGGCGGGCGCCGCTTCGTCGGCGGGCGCCGGTTGGTGGCGGGCCGCGCTGGTCGCGTTGCCGTTCGCCGCGACCGCGCTGCCCGTGCTGCTGGTGGCCGCCGGCCTGCCGTGGCCGGTGCTGCCGGTCGTCGCGCTGCTCGGCGGGGTGGCCGTGGTGCTGGCCGCCGCGCTGGCCGCGCCGCGCCCGCTGCTCGCCCCGGTCGGGGTGCCGGTGGGGTTGGTGCTGGCGGCGTCGGGGCTGCTCGGGCTGCTGGCCACCCGGGCGGGCACGATGGTCGGCCTGGGCGTGCTCGTGGTGGCGGCGACGGTGGTCGCCGTGGCGGCCCGCCGGGACGACGCGCGGCTGGGCGGCGCCCTGGTCGCGGTGGCCGCCGCGACGGGCCTCGCGGTCGTCGCGCCGCTGGCCGGCGGGCTGCCGGTGCGGACGGCCGCGTTCAGCGTGCTCGCCGTCGCGGTGCTCACCCTGGTCGCCGCGGCGGTGCTCGGCGGCCCCCGGACGCCCGCCGGGCCGCCGCTGTCCGGTCCGGCGTCCGGCGCCCTGACCGGTCCGGCGTCGCCCGGTCCGGCCGGCGCGGCGTGGCCCGGTCCGGCCGGTCCGGCGGCGCCCGGTCCCGTCGGCGCGACGTCGGCCGCCCCGCTCCGCCGGGGGCGGGCCGCGGCGGCGGCGTTGGACGCGTCCGCGCAGGCCGTGGCGCTGGTCGCGCTGCTGCTCGCGGTGGGCTCGCTCCGGCACGCCGCGGCGGTCTGCGTGCTGTGGGGCGCCGCCGTCGCACTGCGGGTGCTGCGTCGGGGCGAGTCGCCGGGCCGGCGGTGGGCCTTCGCGGGCATCGCCGGCGGCAGTGAACTGCTCGGCGGCTGGCTGCTGCTGGCCGCCGGGGACGTGGCGGTGCTGGAGGCGTACACGGTGCCGGCGGCGGCGCTGGCCCTCGTGGCGGGCGTGGTGGCGCTGCGTAGTCGGCCCGGGCTGACCAGTTGGCTGGCGCTGGGCCCGGGGCTCGCGGCCGCACTGCTGCCGAGCCTGGTGTCGGTGCTGGTGGCCCCCGACCCCCAGCCGTGGCGGCGGCTGCTGTTGGGCGTCGCCGCGCTCGGCACGGTGCTCGCCGGGGCGACCCGCCGCTGGCAGGCGCCGGTGCTGCTGGGCGGGGTGACGCTGGCGCTGCTCGCGCTGCACGAGCTGGTCGGGGGCTGGGACCGGCTGCCCCGGTGGATCTTCCTGGCCGTCGGCGGGTTCGCGCTGATCGGGCTCGCCACCACCTACGAGCGGCGCCGCCGGGACCTGGCCCGGCTCCGGGCCGCCGTCGGCCGGATGGGCTGACCACCACCCGTCCCGGGCGTCGGGGGTAGGGCTCGCCCTACCCCCGAACCGGGGGTGGGCAGGGTTACTCAGCGCAACCGTTCGCCGGAGACTGGAGGGCAGGGGCGCGCCGACCGGCGTCGTCCGGGATCGAGGAACGGGAACGGGAGCCGCAATGGTGCTCGGAGCGGTGGCGGACCCGCCGGTACGGCGGGGCAGTGACTACGCGCAGTTGTCCCGACGGATCAGCGGGGCGGGTCTGCTGGAGCGGCGCCCGGGACGGTACGTGACCCGGATCGTGCTCACGCTCGGCGTCTTCGCGGCGGGCTGGGCGGCGGTCGGCCTGGTCGGCGACTCGTGGGCGCAGCTCCTGGTGGCCGTCTTCCTGGCCGTCGCCACCACCCAGGTCGCGTTCCTCGGCCACGACGCCGGGCACCGGCAGATGTTCCGGCGGCGCGGGCCGAGCGAGGCGATCGGCCTGCTCACCGGCAACCTGGCGGTCGGGCTCAGCTACGGCTGGTGGGTCGACAAGCACAACCGGCACCACGCCAACCCCAACCACGAGGACGAGGACCCCGACGTCGGGGCTGGCGCGCTGGTCTGGACGTACGAGCAGGCCGCCGCGACGCGCGGGTTCGGCCGCCGGCTGGCCCGCCGGCAGGCGTGGCTGTTCTTCCCGATGCTGCTGCTGGAAGGCATCGCCCTGCACGTGGCGAGCGTGCAGGCGATCGTGGGCCGCGACTCCGACGGCCGCTTCCGCACCCCGATGCGGCACCGCCAGGTCGAGGCGGTGCTGCTGGCCCTGCACGCCGTGGGCTACCTCGGCGCGCTGCTGCTGGTGATGTCGCCGGTGAAGGCGCTGCTCTTCGTCGCCGTCCACCAGGGACTGTGGGGCTTCTACATGGGCTGCTCGTTCGCCCCGAACCACAAGGGCATGCCGATGCCCACCGCCGACGACGACCTGGACTTCCTGCGCAAGCAGGTGCTCACCGCCCGCAACGTGCGGGGCGGCCGCATCGTCGACGTCGCGCTGGGCGGGCTCAACTACCAGATCGAGCACCACCTGTTCCCGAACATGCCCCGGGCCAACCTGCGCCGGGCTCAGCCGATCGTCCGCGCCTACTGCGCCGAGCAGGGCATCCCGTACGCCGAGACGGGGCTGGTCGAGTCCTATCGCCAGGCGCTCGCGCACCTGCACGAGGTGGGCCGGCCGCTGCGCGGCTGAGACGCACGGCGGGGGCGGCGCCGATCGGCGCCGCCCCCGTTTTCCGTGCGGTCGGGCTCAGGAGCCCATGGACTCGATCAGCTCCTGCGGGGCCTCCTGCGTGTCGCTGGCGGCCGGCTTCTCCACGGTGACCGGGGCGCCGAAGTCCGAGTAGGTCGTGATCATCGTGCCCAGCGACTCGTGTAGCACCTGGGTGTCGATGGCGAACTCGACGAGCCGGCCCTGGTCGTCCACCCGGGCGGTGAACGGGACGGCCTTGGCCTTGTCACCGAGGGCCTGGATGGCCTTGTCGTCGGCCTTGGTGCGGGTGTAGTCGAGGGTGCCGGAGTAGCTGCCCGGGCCGGTCTTCTCGACGTCCACCACGCTGTCGACCATCTGCTTCGCCCCGCCCGGGTCGCCCTCGGGCATCAGGTTGAGCTGGCCGCTCTTGCCGAGCTTGGTGGCGTCCATGTGCAGCCACTTCTTCGGCATCCCCTGCATGCCGGTGATCTTCAGGTAGGCGTCGTTGCCGATCAGCAGGATCCGGAAGGTGCCCTGCGCGCCCATCTTCATCGTCATGTCGCCGGTCTTGGTGGCCGGGTCCATCGAACCGCTGCCGGTGATGACCGACGACTTGAGCTGCATCTTGACGCTCTGCTGGTTCAGCTTCTGCGCGGCGGCGCTCAGCTCGGCGCGGGCGTCGGCGGGGGCGCTGCTGGCCGGTGCCGCGCCGGTGGTGGCGCCGCCGTTGCCGGCCGGAGCGTCCGCGTCCGTCTTCGTGCCGCATCCGGTGAGACCGAGTGCGAGCGCGGCGACGAGCGCGACCCCCGTGGTCGCCAGCCGTCGAGTGTTCATCGTGGAAATCTCCTCACGCAGGGTGGGTCGGGGCGACGAACCGGTCGCGGCCCCGACCGGGCCGCCGGTCAGCCTAACCCCGCCGGTCCACAGCCGCCCGTCTATACCGTGGCGGCTGCCGGCCGCCGTGCTGCCGGGTTGGCCACACCTCCCGCCGCTGGTCGGCGTCGTCGCGACCGGTCCCGGTAGGGTCTCCCCATGGCAGACGTGCTCACCGCCGAGGCGGTGCGAGACGAGCTGGGTGAGCTGGCGGGCTGGTCGGGGGACCCCGCCGGGATCGCCCGCACCGTGGAGCTGGCCAGCTTCCCGGAGGCCATCGCGGTGGTCGACCGGGTCGCCGTGACGGCGGAGGAACTGGACCACCACCCCGACATCGACATCCGCTGGCGCACCCTGACCTTCCGGTGCGTCACGCACTCGGTGGGCGGGGTCACCCGGCGTGACCTGGAACTGGCGCGGCGGATCGACGAGATCGTGGGGAGCGTCCGATGAGATTCGAGATCAGCAAGGTGCTGGACGCCATCGAGGGCCGGGTCAGCACCGACCCGTCGCTGGCCCGGGCCGTCGTCGATCTGGCCGAGGTGATTCGCTACCAGGATCTCGACGGCGGCCGGCCGGCGAGCCTGCTCCGCCTCGGCATGGTGATCGACGCGCTCGCCCGGGAGCTGGAGGAGGACAGCATCCCGGTCTACGCGGTGGTCCACCGGGCCCTGCTCTCCGACGCCGACCTCACCTCCAACGAGCGCATGGTGGTGCGCCGGTGGGCCGACGACGGGCTGGTCGAGGTGCTCGACAACCCGGGCGACCGGATGCTGGAGGTGGCGGACCTGCTCGGGCTGCCCGTACTCACCCGGGTGCGGGCCGACGGCCTGCGCGGGCGCTACCCGTGGCTGGTCGAGCAGGCCGGCCGGGTGCTCGCCCCGGTGCCCGGCGCCGGCGGGCCGGTCTTCATCGCCCACGTCGGCGGCGGGCACACGCCGGTCGCCGGTGACCGGTCACCGGCCGGTGTGAAGCTGCTCTCCAGGCAGTGGCGCTGCGCGGAGCCCGGCTGCGCGCTCTTCGGCGGTGGCGGGGGCGGCGGGGCCTTCGCCGACCTGTCCCGGGTCGTGGAGCGCAGCCCCGCCGGCCAGCCGCCGCCCACGCTGCGCGGCGGCGCGCCCACCTGCCCCCGGCACGGCACCCGGCTCGGCGACGGCGGTCCGCGACCGCGCAGCGCCGTCCTCGCCGTCCGGGTGGGCGGGCTGATCCGGCGCCGCTTCGTGCTCACCGAGGACCAGCCGGCCGTGGTGGGCCGGGCGCCCGACCAGGCCGGCGGGATCGTGCTCGGGCAGTGGCTCAACGACGAGGCGCGCCGCTGGATCAGCCGCAGCCACGTCCGGTTCGAGCTGCGGGTCGGCGAGGTGATCGTGACCGACGTGAGCACCAACGGCTCGGGCATCCGGCCGGGCGGGTCGATGGCGGAGGCCGACCGTGTCCCGCTGGCGCCGCAGCAGTCCCGGGTGCTGGCCGAGGGCGACATGGTGGAGCTCTATCCCGGCGTGCAGATCGGCCGGCCCGACGAGCTTCCCGCCGGCGCCCCCTACACGCCCACCTCGGTCATGGCCGAGGCCCCCACGATGGCGATGCGCCTGCCCCGCTGATCCGCGGGAGACGACGGCGGGCGCCGGGACCGTGGTCCCGACGCCCGCCGTCGTCGTACGGGGTTCAGCCGGCCAGCACCGCGGCGAGCTGGGCGACCGCGTGGTCGATCTCCTCCTCGGTGATCACCAGCGGCGGGGCGAGCCGGATGGTGGCGCCGTGGGTGTCCTTGGCGAGCACCCCGCGCTCGGCGAGCCGCTCGCAGGCCTCGCGGCCGCTCATCAGCGTCGGGTCGATGTCGAGGCCGGCCCACAGGCCCCGGCCCCGCACCGCGACGAGGCCCTTGCCGACCAGCGACCGGAGACCGGCGTGCAGCCGGGCGCCCAGCTCGGTCGAGCGGCGCTGGAACTCGCCGGTGGCCAGCAGCCGGACGACCTCGGTCGCAACGGCGCAGGCCAGCGGGTTGCCGCCGAACGTGGAGCCGTGCTGGCCCGGCCTGAGCACGCCGAGCACGTCGGTGTTCGCGGCCACCGCGGAGACCGGCACGATGCCGCCGCCGAGCGCCTTGCCCAGCAGGTACATGTCGGGCGTGACGCCCTCGTGGTCGCAGGCGAAGGTCTCCCCGGTCCGGCCCAGGCCGGACTGGATCTCGTCGGCGATGAAGAGCACGTTCTGCTCCGTGCAGACCCGGCGTACGCCCGGCAGGTAGCCCTCCGGCGGCACGACGACGCCCTGCTCGCCCTGGATCGGCTCGATCAGGACCGCGACGGTGTTCTCGTCGATCGCGGCGGTCAGCGCGGCCAGGTCGCCGTAGGGGACGACCGTGAACCCCGGCGTGTACGGCCCGAAGTCGGCCCGGGCGTCCTCATCCGTGGAGAAGCTGACGATGGTGGTCGTACGGCCGTGGAAGTTCCCCTCGGCCACCACGATGTTGGCCTGCCCCGGCGCGACGCCCTTGACCTGGTAGCCCCACTTGCGGGCGACCTTGATGCCGGTCTCCACCGCCTCGGCGCCGGTGTTCATCGGCAGCACGAGGTCCTTGCCGCACAGCTCGGCCAGCTCGCGGCAGAAGTCGGCGAACTGGTCGTGGACGAACGCCCGGCTGGTGAGCGTCAGCCGGTCGAGCTGGGCGTGCGCGGCCGCGATCAGCGTCGGGTGCCGGTGGCCGAAGTTCAGCGCCGAGTAGCCCGCCAGGCAGTCGAGGTAGCGGCGGCCGTCCACGTCGGTCAGCCAGGAGCCCTCGGCGGAGGAGATGACCACCGGCAGCGGGTGGTAGTTGTGCGCGGTCCACCGCTCCGCGTCGCGGATCGCCTCCGGCGTCCGCAGCATGTCGTCGATCACAGGCTCGCCTTTCCCTGACGGAGTCGCAACGTGCAGCACTTCGGTCCGCCGCCGGCCTTGCGCAGCTCGGAGAGGTCGACACCGATCGTCTCGTAGCCCCGGTCGCGCAGCTTCGCGGCCAGGCCGGTGGCCTGCGCCGGCAGCACCACGTGCCGACCGTCGCTGACCGCGTTCAGCCCGAAGACCTCGGCGTCGGCCAGGGTGGCGTGCACCGCGTCGGGGAAGAGCCGGCGCAGCACGGCCCGGCTGCCGGGCGAGAACGCCTCCGGCAGGTACGCCACCGTCCGCTCGTCGAGCACGGTGAGCGCGGTGTCCAGGTGGTAGAAGCGCGGGTCGACCAGCTGCATGGTCACCACCGGGTAGCCGAAGACCTCCTGGAGCTGCGCGTGCGAGGCGTGCGCGGTGCGGAAGCCGGTGCCGGCCAGCAGGAAGTCGCCGGCCAGCAGGATGTCGCCCTCGCCCTCGTTGACGTGCTTCGGGTCGTGCATCTCGAAGCCGGCGGCCTCGAACCAGGCGCGGTAGGCGGGGGCCTCGTCGGCGCGCTGCGGGTCGCGGAACTGCACGGCCATCGCCTTGCCGTCGATCACCGTGCCGCCGTTGGCGGCGAACACCATGTCGGGCAGGCCGGGCACCGGAGCGATCTCCTCGACGGTGTGGCCCAGGTCCCGATAGGTCTGCCGCAGCTGCTCCCACTGCCGGACGGCGAGGTCGACGTCGACCGGCGCGGTCGGGTCCATCCACGGGTTGATGGCGTAGTCGACGGCGAAGTACGTCGGCCGGCACATCAGAAAGCGCTGGCTGGTGGCGTCCATCGTCATTGTCCTGCTCCCAGGGGTCGGGCGCGCCCGGCCACCTTCGGCCCACGGGCTGGCGCCGTTGCTCAACGTTATGCGGCCGGGGGTGGCGGAATCCACCGGCGATGCTTGCGTCGAACGGCCGATCGTTGCGTATCCGAACCCGGGGAAGGCGATCTGTTGCGGCGCGGTGCCCGGAGAGCGGCGATGCGCTGCATCGAGCTGCCCACGCCGGGACGACCCTGCCGGCACCGGGGGCGTCCCGATCGCGTCCGGCTGCGCGACCAAGCAGTGCGAAGGTGAGGCGGCGCGACGGCGATGCAGCGCGGCGGCGCGGCGGTGAGGCGGCGCGGCGGTGAGGCGGTGAGGCGGCGCGAGGTTGAGGCAGCGCGACGGCCATGCAGGCGCGACGGCGAATCAGCGCGACGGCGAGGTGCGGGGAGCTGGGAAAACACTTCGGGGGCGGCGAACCGCCGCCCCCGAAAAAGGGTTGCCCGGCTGGTGAACCACCAGGCTGGTCGGGCGTCGCCGGTGAACCACCGGCGTTGCCGGCGCATCGCCGGCGAGCCGGACAGTGCCCGCTAGAAGCGGTCCACAAACTGTGAGTCAAGCCACTCGCGGAACCGCTGCACCCAGTCCCCGTCGGTGGTCGGCCAGTCGAACTGGCCGGTCATCGCCAGCACGCCGAGCACCACCGCGCCGAGGCCCAGCGCGATGCCGAGCAGCGCGTCGGTCTTGCCGGCGATGTGCCGGCGGCGGGTGGCCATCAGGCCCAGCACCGCGAGGACCGCGCCGATGGCGCCGAGCCCGATGCCGTACCCGGCGAGGGTGCCGGTGAGCACGAAGAGCGCCCCGGCCACGCCGACGATCAGACCCAGCGTGGCGAGCAGGCTGGCCCGGGGCTTCGGACCGGCGACCACGGGCCGCTCCGGCTCGCGGTCGGCCACGCCGTCGCCGTCGCGGTCGACGGCGTGGTCCGCGGCGTGGTCCCGGTCGAGCGGGCGGTCCTCGGTGCGGTCCCGGTCCGTCCGGGCGGCCAGCGCCGTCGCGTTCCGGTCCAGGTCGGTCGTCCGACCGTCGAGGGTCCGTTCGAGGGTCGGGTCGGGTTCGGTGCCGCGGGGCGCGCGTCGGGAGTCGTCGTCGGTGGGGCGGGCCGTGGCGGCCCGGGCGACGGCCGCCCGCTCGGCCGCGCGCCGCTCGGCAGCGCTGTCCCGCCCGGCGGCGCCGTCCCGCTCGGCAGCGTCGGGAGCGGCGCTGCTGCGGTACGTCGTCTGCTCGCCGTCCCGGTCGGTGACCACCGGACGGCTGGGCGCGGTGCTCCGGTCCGCGTCGGTCCGCGTCGCGCCCTCCGGGCCGGTGTCGACCGGGGCGTCGCGGCCGTCGACGCGGCCGTCGAGGTTCTCGTCCCGTGTCGGCGCCTCTTCGGACCGGCGCGACAGCGAAGGAATCCTGACCACAACACACCTCCTCATGAATGCGTGGTGGCCGATGGAACGACGCCGCCCACGCGGTACGCGTCTGCAATACCCAGGCGGTCGTCCTCCGACACGGGGTACGCGCCGGCAGCGGTGGTGCCGGCGCGTACCGCTGGTGGTCCGTGGGTCCCGGCGCGCCGGGGCGGGGGTGCGCGGCGGGACCCAGTGGGCCGCCGGACTAGGCGGGCACCGTCCACTTCTGGTTCGCGCCGCCGGTGCACGTCCAGATCTGTGTCGGTGTCGCGTTGGCCGGGTTGTTGTCCACCACGTCCAGGCACCTGTTCGCGCTGACGCTGACCAGGTCGCGTGCCGCCGTCGCGGTCCACCGCTGGTTCGCGGCGCCGGTGCAGGTCCACAGCTGGGTGCGGGTGCCGTCGGCGGTGCCGTTGTCCCGCACGTCCAGGCACTTGCCCAGGGCGCGTACGGTGCCGTCGCCGCCGAGCGTCCACTGCTGCGCGGCGCTGCCGTTGCAGTCGTACAGCTGGACGGCGGTGCCGTCGGCGCTGTTGGCCCCGGCGACGTCGAGGCACTTGCCGGCCAGGCCGACGATCGGGCCGGTCCGGCCGCCGCCGGACTGGCTGCCCGACCAGGTGAAGGTGGCCGTGGTCCGGGCCGGCAGCGAGTACGTGAAGGACTGTCCGCCCCAGACAACCTTGACCGACTGGGTGCCGGTGCCGCCGTTGTGCGCGATGAGGGCCTTGGAACCGTCCGGGTTCACGTAGGCCACGTTCGGCACCGCGCCGTTGGCGGTCGAGTCGATCCGGTACGCGCCGGGCCGGACGAACTTCGTCAGGTGGCCGGTGGTGTAGTACTCGACGGTGTAGTCGACCTGGCCGGCCCGGGGGCCGCCCTCCTGCACGGTGACCAGGCCGGTGCAGACGTCGCAGCCGCCGTTGTGCGGGCCCATGTTCTGGTTCAGGGCGAGGCTCCACTTGACCAGGCTGCTGCTGTGGTTGCGGGCGTAGTTGACGATGTCGGCCAGGTCCTCGTTGTGCTGGTTGCCGATCCAGGTGCCGCCCGAGTGCTCGGTGCTGAACTGACGCACCGACGGGTACTGGTTGCGCACCTGGGTGCCCACGGTCGGCTCACCGAAGTAGCCGTGCCAGGCGATGCCGCCGAAGAGCGGATCGTTGCGGATGCCCGGGTCGGCCAGCAGCACCGCCCCGAAGCTGGAGTAGTCGCCGTAGTTCCAGTCGTGCACGAGGACCTTGGTGCTGAGGCCGGCGGCGCGCAGCGCGGGGTAGAGGTGGTTCTTGGTGAACTCGACCAGCCCCGACCCGTTCCAGCTCATGCCCGGGTAGTTCATCTCGGTCGGCGCGTTGGGCTTGCAGCAGTTCGGCTCGTTCTGCACCGACAGGTAGTTCACCGGGATCCCGGCGGCCTGGTAGGTCTGCACGTACTTGACCAGGTACTGGGCGTACATCGGGTAGTACTCCCACTTGAGCCAGCCCATCTGGTCCATCCGGCCGTTGTCCTTCATCCAGCCGGGGGCGCTCCACGGCACCCCCTTCACCCGCAGGGCCGGGTTGAGCGACCGGGCCTGGGCGGTGAGCAGCCGGACGTCCGTGTCGTAGCCGTTGCTGTAGAAGTCGTTGAGGTCGCAGCAGGTGTCGTCGAGGGAGACGTTGCCCGGGCGGGAGAGGTCCGAGGCGCCGATCGGGTTGCGGACGAAGGAGAGCCCGATGCCCTCGGTCGGGGAGAAGAGCTTGCGCATCACGGCGTCGCGGGTGGCCGCGCTGATCGGCCCGCCCCGGAACAGGTACGCGGTGGTGTCCGTGATCGACGCGCCGCCGCCCTCGAACTGCTGGTAGCGGGTGTTCTCGTTGACGGTGATGGTGTGCGTCGCGCCGCCGCTGGAGGGGGCGAAGGCGAGCGGGGCCTGCTGCTGGAGGCCGCGGCTGACCTGGCGGCCACCGGGGTCCGTGGTGGTGGTCAGCCAGACGTTCACCGGCTCGTTGGCGGCGGACGCCGGTGCCGGAAGCGTGACCGTGGCGGCGGCCACGGCGGTGCAGAGCGCGAGCAGCCCTGCGGACGCGACTCGGCCCCGGGCTCGTCGGCGGTGGCCCGCTGTGGCGGATACGGGGGTGGGGGACATCGGGTGGCTTCCTCTCGCGCGGCGATGGGGGAGATGTGTGGACGTGCGCGAACCGGCCGGTAACGGGCGCGTTTATGTCATGGATTGCCCGGACTCGTCCGAACCTCCGTAAGACCCAGTTAATATTCCTTCGTAATAGAAGTCAATGAATCTGCCCGATCGGGTGTCGGCGTCAGGCGGCACCGGGGGGCTGGCACCGTCGGGTCGCCCCGCCGGCGACGGCGTCGGGTCGCCTCCCGTGGCGACCGAAGCCGCAGGTCGCGGCCGGACGCGCTGGCTATCCTTGGCACCCGTGCCAGAGGGACACACCATCCACCGCCTGGCGGCGCGGCACGCCGAGCTGTTCGGCGGGGACAAGCTGCACGCCGCCAGCCCGCAGGGCCGCTTCGCCGAGGGCGCCGCCCGGCTCTCCGGCACCGTCCTGGAGGCCACCGAGGCGTACGGCAAGCACCTGCTGCACCACCACGCGGGCGAGCTGACCCTGCACGTGCACCTCGGGCTCTACGGCAGGTTCACCGACGGCGCCGGACAGCCGCCGGAGCCGGTCGGCCAGGTGCGGCTGCGACTGACCAGCGACCGGCACTGGCTCGACCTGCGCGGCCCCACCGCCTGCGAGCTGCTGACCCCGCCCGAGGTGGCGGCGCTGCGCGGCCGGCTCGGCCCCGACCCGCTGCGCGCCGACGCCGATCCCGAGCGGGCGTACGCCCGGATCTCCCGCAGCCCGACGCCGCTGGCGGCGCTGCTGCTGGACCAGTCGGTGGTGGCCGGCACCGGGCTGATCTTCGTCACCGAGGCGCTGTTCCGGGCCGGACTGCCGCCGACGCTGCCCGGCCGGCGGCTGACCCGCGCCGGCTGGGACGCGCTCTGGGCGGACCTGGTGGCGCTGATGCGGCTCGCCGTCGACCGCGGCCGGATCGACACCGTCCGCGACGCGCACCTGCCCGAGGCGATGGGTCGCCCCGCCCGGGTCGACCGGCACGGCGGCGAGGTGTACGTCTACCGCCGCCCCGGCGAGCCCTGCCACGTCTGCGCCACGCCCGTGAGCCGGGGCGGACTGGCCGGCCGCAACCTCTACTGGTGCCCCACCTGCCAGCGGAGCTGACGCCCCGCCCTCGCCACACCCATCCCGGAACCGGCACCCGCGTTCGGACCGGGCGGACCACCAGCGGCGCGCCGGTCGTGAGCCCGCCGCCCCTGGCCCCCGTCGCCGCAGGGTCACCCGGCTGCGAGCAGCCAGCGGACCACCTCCACCTGGTTGGGGAACACCTTCCCCTCGCCGATGCTCCAGGCCAGCGTCTGCCCGATCGCCCAGCCGCGTACCCGCTCCCGGTCGAGCCCCAGCTCCGCGCTGAGCCGGTCCAGCCGGTGCCGGACGGCGTCCGGCGAGTGCCCCAGCTCCGCGCCCCGGACCAGCGGCACCACGCCGAACTCGCGCTCGCCGGTCAACGGCTTCGGGTCGATGAGCAGCCACGGCTCCCGGCTCGCCCGCAGCACGTTGCCGGCGTGCAGGTCCTGGTTGACCAGCACCTGCGCGCCCTGGCTGCCGACCAGGTCCGCCAGCAGCCCCAGCGCCGCGTCGAGCAGCCGCCGTTCGTACGGCCGGCCGGCCCGCTCCCAGTTCGCCGGCAGCCGTTCCATCCAGCCGGCGGCCTCGTCGGCGAGCGGGGTGAACGGCGGGCCGGCCGGTCGCCACAGCCGGGGCAGCAGCCCGACCGCCACGTCCAGCGCCGCGTCGGCGGGTAGGGCGTGCAGCGGCGTGCCGGGCACGCACCGCTCGACCAGCAGCGCCCGCCGCTGCGGATCGTGCGCGAGCAGCCGGGCCGCTCCCACCCCGGCCCAGTGCTCCAGCGCCGTGGCCTCGTGCACGCTGTCGGGGTCCGGGTACTGGAGCTTGAGCACCGCCGGCGTGCCGTCGGGCAGCTCCGCCGGCAGGGCCAGCGACGCGAAGGCGTACGGGAAGGGCGGCCCGAGCCGCAGCGACCAGCGCGCGGCGCAGGCGGCCAGCCGCTCCGGCAGCGCCGCCAGCCACTCCCGCCCGGCCGGCACGCCCCGCACCCACGCCAGCCCGTCCGGGATCAGGAGGTCGGAATCCATCCGGCCATCCTGGACCGTGACCGCCCGGCCCGCACCACCGATTCCGCCCGCCCGCCCGCCCGGCCGGTTCGGTGATCAAGAGGTTCCGGTCCGCCACGGAGATCGAACCGGACGCAAACCTCTTGATCACCGGGCCGGATCGGGGGCGGTGGGGAGGAGGGAGCGGTCAGCGGAGGCGGCGGATGTCGCCGTGGGCGCGGTAGAAGCCGCCCCGGCCGGACTCGCGGACCTGGGTGACCAGGTAGCGCGCGCCCGGCTCCCGGATGCCCTTGGGGAACTGCACGGACCAGTCCCGGTGGTAGCCGGGGGAGACGACGTGCACCCGCAGCCGGCCCCGGTCCTCGACGCACTGCACGACCACGCCGCCGTCGACGTCGCTGGTCACCTCGACCGTCGTCCACGCCGCCGGCTCCGGCATCCGGGGCGGGGCCTTGACGTCGACCACCTCCGGCACGCTGCCGGCCTCGGCCGCCCGGATCGCCGGCTCGCTCGCGTCGATGCAGGCCAGGTAGCCGCCGGTGGTGACCACGTAGAGCCGCTCCTCGTGGTACTGCATCGAGTAGGCCGAGCCGCAGCCGGTGCCGAGCTTCCACAGCCGGTTGCCCGCCGCGTCGAAGCAGTAGATCGAGGACTGGCTGTCGCCGGCGAAGACGTAGCGGCCGCCCTCGGCAGTGGCGCAGGAGAAGACCGGGGCGTCGCACCGGTAGGTGCGCTCGGTGCGGCCGTCCTTCGCCAGCCGCACCACCTCCCGGGTGCCGGTGCCCGCGAACACCGCGCCGGGCTCCTGCCAGCCGAAGAGCACCGAGCCGGTGCGGGTGTGCCATAGCTCCTGGCCCGTCCGCCAGTCGTAGCCGGTCACGCCCTGCGAGTGGCCGTGGTAGAGCGCGTCGGCGTCGCAGCGCACCATCCACGCCGACCGGCCGCGACCCTGCCGGCGCCAGAGGAACTCGTCCTCGTGGTCGACGGCGACGATGCCGCCGCCCGCGTCGGAGACGCCCAGCACCCCGTCGTGGATGTCCAGCCAGTAGATGTCGATCTCCGGCGCGATCTCGTACGCCACCCGGGGCACCTTGCCGGACAGGTCGTAGACGTTGCCGTCGTCGCAGCCCGCGTAGATCCAGGCGTCGTCGGCGACGATGCACTTCACCCCCTCGGGGAGGCGGACCTGGTTGAGCACCCGGGCGTCGTGGCCGAGCGTGGTGATCACCCCGCGCTCGTTGCCGACCATGCAGCTCTGCCCGTCGACGAAGATGCCGAAGGCCGGGGCGCCCGAGTCGTAGCGCCAGAGCACCGGGGCGGTGCGGGCGGTGGAGCGGGTGCTGACGATCTGCCGCCGGGAGACGGCGCGCTTCTGCCGCACGCCGCGCACGGCCGGGGCGTAGCCCTTGCGGACCTTCTCGCCGATCTTCTTCGCCGCCGCCGCGCGGGCCTTGGCGTTGTCGGGGTAGGCCGTGGTCTTGACCTGGCCCTGGTCGCCGATCCGGCCGTAGCGGACGGTCAGCGCGGCGTCGTCGACGACGACCTCGTAGAACTTGTGCGCACCGTCCGCTTCGGACAGTTCGAGGTAGGTCGTCTCCTGCGACATGGGGGCCTCCGAGGGGGTCAGCGACCGGCCCGACGTGGCCGGCGGCGACAGCGGGCACACGCTAACCGCCGCCCCCGACAAAGCCCACCCGGGGCGTGCGGAAGGGCCCTTCCCTCAGCGGTCGACGGCGGCCAGGGCGTCGACGGCCTTGCGGGCGGCGATCAGCACCGGGTCCCAGACCGGGGCGTACGGCGGGGCGTAGCCCAGGTCGAGCGCGGTCATGTCGTCCACCGTCATGCCGTTCCACAGCGCCACCGCGAGGGTGTCGATTCGCTTGGCCGCCTCGGACCAGCCGACGATCTGCGCCCCGAGCAGCCGCCCGCTGGGCTTCTCCGCGATCAGCTTCACGGTCATGGACCGGGCGCCCGGGTAGTAGCCGGCCCGGTTGGTTGACTCCGCGATCACCGAGACGAACTCGAACCCCGCCGCCGTGGCGTCCTTCTCGCGCAGCCCGGTGCGCCCGACCTCCAGCTCGCAGACCTTGGTGACGGCGGTGCCGATCACCCCGGCGAAGGTGGCGTACCCGCCGCCGATGTTGATGCCGGCGACCCGGCCCTGCTTGTTGGCGTGGGTGCCCAGCGGCACGTGCACCGGCAGCCCGGTGACCCGGTGCACGGTCTCCACGCAGTCGCCGGCGGCCCAGACGTCCGACACGCCCTGCACCCGCATCCGGCGGTCCACCCGGATCCCGCCCGTGGTGCCCAGCGGCAGGCCGGCGGCCTCCGCGAGCGCGGTGTTGGGGCGTACGCCCAGACCGAGGACGACCACGTCGGCGGGGATCGGCCCCTCGGCGGTGACCACCGCGGACACCCGACCGTCGGTCTCCTCCAGCCCGGTCACCCCGAGGCCGGTGCGGATGGTGATGCCGATGCCCCGCATCGCGTCCGTGACGAGCGCTGCCATGTCGGGGTCCACGGTGGCCATCGGCTGCTCGGCCTGCTCGACAAGGGTGACGGTGAGCCCGCGCTGGATCAGCGCCTCGGCCATCTCCACGCCGATGTAGCCGCCGCCGATCACCACCGCCCGGCGCGGCCGGGGCTCGGACTCCAGCCAGTCGCGCAGCGCGGCGCCGTCGTCGAGGGTCTGCATCCCGAAGACCCCGCCGGCGTCGGTGTCGGCCCAGCCGGGCTTCTTGGGCACCGACCCGGTGGCGTACATCAGGGTGTCGAAGCGCTCCCGGACCTCGCCGCCGCCGTCGAGGTCCCGCGCGAGGACCTCGCGCCGGTCGAGGTCGATGGCGGTCACCTCGTGCCGGAGCCGGACGTCGATGTCGAACTTCTCCCGGAAGGTCTCCGGGTCGCGGGCGATCAACTGGTCCCGCTCGGGCACCAGCCCGCTGATCCAGTACGGGATGCCACACGCCGAGTACGAGGTGAAGTGCCCCCGCTCGAAGGCGACGATCTCCAGGTCGCCGCGGTCGCGGCGGCGTCGCGCCTGGGACGCCGCCGCCATCCCCGCGGCGTCCCCACCGATGACGATCAGCCGTTGCGCCACGGGCACCATCCTGTCACGAGCGGCTCGCGCCGCGGGTCTGCCGCGCGACGTCCTCCACCACGTCGACGAGCTTGCCTGTACGCGCGAAGACCGCCCGCTGCCGGGCCGCCCCGCTGCCGTGCCGGCGCAGCCCCGCGACGAGGTCGCTCACCTCGTCGAGGTCGCCGTGTCGCTCCAGCGCCGGGCGCAGCCGCTCGACGAGCTGGTCGAACAGCTCCCAGGCCGGGCGCAGCTCGCCGTCGGTCAGGTCGACGCCGTCGCCCTCCAGCCCGTCGTGGGCCGCCCGCCAGTGCGCGGCGACCAGCAGGTGGTGGTCGGTGCGCAGGGCGGGCCGGCCGGCGGCCATGTCGTCCAGCGCGGTCGCCACCATGGCCCGGACCAGGGCGGCGACGAGCACCGCGTCGTCCACCGACGGGCAGACGTCGCCGATCCGGATCTCCACCGTCGGGTACTTGGCCGACAGGCGGGCGTACCAGTAGAGCATCCCCTCGTCGAGCATCACGCCACTGGCGATCAGTTGCCGGATCAGCCGCTCGTAGTGCTCGTGCGACTCCAGGTACGGCGTGGGCGCCACCGACGGCCAGCGCTCCCACTCCACCGACCGCCAGCTCGCGTACCCGGTGTCCTCGCCCCTGGCGAAGGGGGAGTTGGTGGTCACGGCGTGCAGCACCGGCAGCCAGGGCCGGACGTGGTTGAGCACCTGCGCCCCGGTCTCCGGGTCGGGCACCCCGACGTGCACGTGCATGCCGTTGTTGCCGGGGCCGGGGACCAGCAGGCGGAACCGCTCGATCATCCGGTCGAAGCGGGGCTTGTCGACCACCGGGGGCACCGGGCCGTCGACCGGCCCGGTGCCGATGGCGAGCAGCCGTACGCCGGCCCGCTCGGCCGCGTCGGCGAGCGCGGCCCGCAGCACCCCGAGGGAGTGCCGGATCGAGGAGAGCTCCAGGCCGGGCGGGCTGCCGATCTCGATCTGGCTGGTCTGGAACTCCCGCTCCACCTGACCGCGCAGCTCGGGCGGCACCTGCTCCATGACGAGGTCGACGGCGGGCACCGCGGCTCCGGTGTGCGGGTCGACGAGCAGGAACTCCTCCTCGACACCCACCGTGAGCAGGTCGGTCCCCTCGGCCGTGCCGCTCGGCGCCTCCGCCACCTGGCCCGCCATCGCCATCACCGTTCCTTCGCGCCCGGTTGCGGTCCGTCCGCGTCGGGTCGATCAGTGGTTACCCACCGTGCCGAGGCGGGGAAACGCGGCCCGGCGTGTCGCCCGTCGCGCCGGTTCGCGGGGCGGCCGGACCTCGCGCACCGGCTCGCGAGGCGGGCGGGATCCACGCGCCGGCTTGCGGGCTGGCGGGGGACCCGCGCCCCGGCCCGCGGGGCGACCCGCGCGGTGCGGAGTCAGCGCGGTCGGCGGTCCTCGCCGGTCTGCACCAGGGCGCGGACGCGGCGCAGCGTGGCGTCCGGGGCCAGGATCGCCTCCCGCCACCGGTCCAGCGTCCGGCGCAGGTCCCAGACCGTGGCCCGCAGCTGCCGTTCCTGCTCGCGGGCCGACCGACGGCCACCGCGAAGACGAACGACGTCGCGGCGACCCCCTGCGGGCCGGTGACCACCATCAGGGCGACGGCGTACATGCCGGTGATCGTGCCGAGCATGAGCACTGACGCGAGCTCGATCCCGAGGGCGGTGGAGAGCCGGCCCGGCCAGACGACGCCGAGCAGCCCGGCGACGCCGGCGACGATGAGGCCCGACTCCCACCCGGCCTGGATGGGGCCCGGCATCGCCATCTCGACCGATTGCGGCCGGACGTCGAGGATGATCAGGAGGACCCCGCACACCGGGGCGGTCGCCATGATGGCGATCTCGAAGGGCTGGTGCCGGGAGCGGATTTGGTTGTGGGGCACGGCGGCTCCTTCGATGGCCCGTCACCTCGTCGAGGCGGCCCGTCGGCCGAGGCGGGCGCCCGCCGCCGGCGGTGCACCGGGAGGGCCCGCTCCCACCGCCCGGGTCGGCGCGGCGCCCGACGACGCGGGAAATCACCGCCGACCGAAAGGGACGACACGCCGACGTTGGCTGCCGACGCACCAAGTCGTACCACTGCCGCCGCGCCTCCGTCCACCCCGGAACTGTCGCATAAGCGCAGGTCAGGGTGGGTGCGGAGGTGGTTGTCGCGCGAACGGGCCGGGCGGCGTGACAACGGGTCCTAGGCTGGTCGGCGTGCCGGGGTTGCTGGGGATCGTGCTGGGGGCGTGGGCGTACGCCTTCGCCCACCTGACGCTGCTCGCCGACCGCCCGGCCGGGCTGCTCGCCGGGGCCGCGCTCGCCGCCGTGGCGCTGCTCGTCGTCGCGCTCGCGGCGCACGCGGCCGGCGTCGTCGACGCGCCCCGGGCAGGTCGCGCCGCCGCCCTGCGCGCCCGGGCCCGGCGCCGCCGGGTGCCCCGGCAGGTCGACCCGGACGCCGCCGGGCGTCCCCGTCCCCGCGCACCCGGGCCGCACCCCTCGGCCGCGTAGCA
This sequence comes from Micromonospora sp. NPDC023644, assembly GCF_040640115.1. Taxonomy (NCBI): domain Bacteria; kingdom Bacillati; phylum Actinomycetota; class Actinomycetes; order Micromonosporales; family Micromonosporaceae; genus Micromonospora; species Micromonospora sp. NPDC023644. Next base: position 250,793 of record NZ_JBFABA010000001.1, read on the forward strand.
CCGCCGCGCGGCCGATTCCGCCGCCATCCGCCCGTCCGGCGACTCACCCGCCGGACCGGCACCCGGAATCGGACCGAGGGGTCACCCATGCTCGCCTTCGCACCTCTGCACGACGCCGTCGGCGCCGCCGGCCGCGCGCTCGGCTGGTTCACCACCCTGCTCGAACCGCTGGCCGGCGACGCGGCCACGGCCGCCGCCATCGTCGTCCTCACCGTCGTCGTCCGGTTGCTGATCTCGCCGCTCACCCTCGCGCAGGTCCGTGGGGAGCGGCGCCGCGCGGCGCTCGCCCCCGAGGTCCGCGAACTCCAGCGGCGGTACGCGGACGACCCGGCCCGGTTGCAGGGCGAGTTGTTCGCGCTCTACCGGGCCAACGGCGCCAGCCCGGTGTCCGGCTGTCTGCCGCTGCTGCTCCAGGCCCCGGTCCTGCTGGTGATGTACCGGCTCTTCGCCACCGCCGACGGCGGCACCGGGCTGCTCGACGAGCGGCTGGCCGGCGTGCCGCTGGGCCACCACCTCGGCGACGGGTGGGACGGCGGCGCGCTGCCGCTGTTCGGCGTCCTGCTGGCGGCCCTGCTCGCGCTCGCCTGGTGGACGTCGCGGCGGATGCGGCGCGCGGCGGAGGCGACCGGCACGGTGGCCGGCACGCCGACCCAGGGGCCCGGCGCGGCCGTGCTCGGCCGGCTGCTGCCGCTGCTGCCGTACACGACGGTGCTGGTGGCGCTGGTGCTGCCGCTCGCCGCGGTGATCTACCTGGTCACCACCACCGCCTGGTCGGCGGCGGAGCAGGCGGTGCTGCGCCGCCCGCGCCCCGCGCCGGCGGACATCGATAAGCGTTGACATCTGCGGAGCCGGCACGTACAACTCGTGAGAGAGCGCTCTCTCGACCGTCCGCGCAGAGAGGCACGTCCAATGACACCTGCCCCGGCGGCGCCCGCCGCCCCGCCCCCGCGACGCCGGTTGACCCTGGCGTTGGCCCTCCTCGCCGCCGCCACGACCGCCCTGACCGCGATGACGGTGACCGCCAACGCGGCGGTCCCGGCGCCCGCGCCCGGCTGGAGTCTGGTGTGGAGCGACGACTTCACCGGTGCGGCCGGCACGCTGCCGTCCGCCGCCAACTGGATCATCGACACCGGCACCAGCTATCCCGGCGGCCCGCCGAACTGGGGCACCGGGGAGATCCAGACCTACACCAACAGCACGGCCAACGTCAGCCACGACGGCGGCGGCAACCTGCGGATCACCCCGCTGCGCGACGCCTCGGGCGGCTGGACCTCGGCCCGGATCGAGACGGTGCGCAGCAACTTCAAGCCCCCGTCCGGTGGCGTGCTGGCCATCGAGGGCCGCATCCAGATGCCCAACGTCACCGGGGCCCAGGCGGCCGGCTACTGGCCGGCGTTCTGGGCGCTCGGCTCGCCGTACCGGGGCAACTACCAGAACTGGCCGGGCATCGGCGAGTTCGACGTCATGGAGAACGTCAACGGCCTCAACTCGGTCTGGGGCGTGCTGCACTGCGGGGTGGCCCCGGGCGGGCCGTGCGACGAGTTCAACGGCATCGGCGCGTCCCGGGCCTGCCCCGGCAGCACCTGCCAGTCGGCCTTCCACACCTACCGGTTCGAGTGGGACGCCTCGGCCAGCCCGCAGCAGCTGCGCTGGTACGTCGACGGGCAGCTCTACCACAGCGTGAGCCAGACCCGGGTCGGCGAGCCGTACTGGTCGCAGATGACCAGCCACGCCGGCTACTTCCTGCTGCTCAACGTGGCGATGGGCGGGGCCTTCCCGAACGGGGTGGCCGGTGGCGCCACGCCGACCGCCGCCACCGTCCCCGGTCGCCCGATGCTGGTCGACTACGTGGCGGTGTACAGCCGGGGTGGCGGCACCGCACCGCCGACGACCCCGCCGCCGACGACCCCGCCGCCCGGCGGGGTGCGGGACGCGTACGCGACCATCCAGGCGGAATCGTTCAACGCGCAGAACGGGGTGCTCGTCGAGGCGTGCGCCGAGGGCGGGCAGAACATCGGCGCGCTGCGCAACGGCGACTGGGTGCGGTTCGACAACGTCGAGTTCGGGGCCACCGCGCCCCGCGACTTCGTCGCCCGCGTCGCCTCCGGTGCGGCGGGCGGGGTCAGCGGGCTGGTGGAGGTCCGGCTGGACAGCCCGACCGGCCCGCCGATCGGCAGCTTCGCGATCGGGAACACCGGCGGCTGGCAGAGCTGGCGTTCGGTCCCCGGCAACGTCGCCGGCCCGACCGGCCGCCGGACCGTCTACCTGACCTTCACCAGCGGACAGCCCGCCGACTTCGTCAACGTCAACTGGTTCACCTTCCGCCGCTGAGCCGCGCGGAGCCCCCGGGCCGTCGCCGGGGGCTCCGCCGCCGGGCGGGTTCCGGTCGCCTCCCCGCCAGGGCGGGCTCCGGTCGCTCGCCGCCCGCCTGGCGGGTTCCGGCTGCTCGCCGCCCGGGGTTCCGGTCCCGCACTGCCGTCCGGCCGGCGGGTTTCTGTCCCGCGCTGCCGCGGGCGGCTCTGGACAGAAACAGTTAACACTCCTAATAATGGGCGTCAATGTCGATGCCGGTGGATGGCGTCCGGGTGTGGAGGGTGTCGTGAAACGATCCAGATCTCTGGTGTTCTCGCTGGTCACAGCCGTGGTCGCGGCGCTCGGCGCGGTGTGGGTGGCGATGCCCGCGTTCGCCGCCGGGGTGACCGCCAGCTTCGTCAAGACGGCCGACTGGGGATCGGGCTGGGAGGGGAAGTTCACGATCACGAACGGGGGCGGGTCCACGGTCGACGGCTGGACCGTCGCCTTCGACCTGCCGGCCGGGACCACCGTCGGCAGCTACTGGGACGCGCTGCTGACCTCGTCGGGCCAGCGGCACACCTTCACCAACCGGTCCTGGAACGGCCGTATCGCCCCGGGCGCCTCGGTCTCGTTCGGCTTCCTCGGCTCCGGGCCGGGCGCGCCCACCAACTGCCAGCTCAACGGCACGGCGTGCGGCGGGGGCACCAACCCCACCACCGCGCCGCCCACCACCGCGCCGCCGACGACCGCACCCCCGACCACGCCGCCCCCGACCACGCCGCCCCCGACGAGCCCGCCGCCGAACACCGGCCTGCCGAAGCACCTCCTCACCGGGTACTGGCACAACTTCGACAACCCGGCGGTCGAGCTGCGGCTGCGCGACGTGCCGGCCGAGTACGACGTCGTCGCGGTCGCCTTCGCCGAGGCCACCGCCACGCCGGGGGCGGTCACCTTCGCCGTCGACCCCGGCCTGTCCACCGCGCTCGGCGGCTACACCGACGCCGACTTCTCCGCCGACGTGCGCGCCCTCCAGTCCCGGGGCAAGAAGGTGATCATCTCGGTCGGCGGCGAGACGGGCCGGGTGGCGGTCAACGACGCTGCCTCCGCCGCCGCGTTCAGCGACAGCGTCCACGCGCTGATCCAGCGGTACGGCTTCGACGGGGTCGACATCGACCTGGAGAACGGGCTGAACCCGACCTACATGGCCCAGGCGCTGCGCTCGCTGCGGGCCAGGGTGGGCGCGGGGCTGATCATCGCGATGGCCCCGCAGACCATCGACATGCAGTCCCCGGAGAGCAGCTACTTCAAGCTGGCGCTCGACATCAGGGACATCCTCACCGTCGTGAACACCCAGTTCTACAACTCGGGGGCGATGCTCGGCTGCGACCGCAACGCCGCGTACAGCCAGGGGACGGTGAACTTCATCGTCGCGCTGGCCTGCATCCAACTGGAGGCCGGGCTCCGCCCGGACCAGGTCGGCCTCGGCCTGCCGGCCGGCCCCGGCGCGGCCGGCGGCGGCATCGTCGCACCCGCCGTGGTCAACGCCGCGCTGGACTGCCTGGCCCGGGGCACCAACTGCGGCAGCTTCCGCCCGCCGCGCACCTACCCGGGCATCCGTGGCGCGATGACCTGGTCGGTCAACTGGGACGTGACCAACGGCAACACCTTCGCCCGCACGGTGGCCCCCCACCTCGACACCCTCCCCTGACCGCCCCGCCCCTGCCCCTACCCCCGCCCCGCCCCCTCGGCCCGAACCCCCAGACCAGCGTCGATCATGCAGTCGTGGTGGTCCGCGTAAGCCGCGTACGCGGTCACATCCGGCACCACCACTGCATGATCGACGCGGTGGGGGTGGGGCGCGGTGGGGGTGGGGGTGGGCGGGGCAGGCGGGCGGGTCAGGGGGTGGCGTCGGCGTGGTCGTGGTGGCGGGCGCGGCGGCGGCGGGTCTTCTTGACCGCCCACAAGCCGATCATCACGACGAAGATGGCGATGATGCCGTAGTCGAACCACTTGCTGTACTGCTCGATCTGCTGCCAGCGGGAGCCGAGCGCGTATCCCAGGCCGACGAAGAGCGCGTTCCAGATGCCGCTGCCCAGCGTGGTGAACGCGATGAACTCCGGCAGCGGCATCCGGTTGGCCCCGGCGGGGATGGAGATCAGGCTGCGTACCACCGGCATCATCCGGCCGAAGAGCACCGCCCAGCGGCCGTGCCGCTCGAACCAGCGGTCGGCCCGCTCCAGGTCGTCGAGGTCGACCAGGGGCAGCCGGTCGAGCCAACGCTTGAGCCGGTCCTCGCCGGCGGCCGCGCCCAGCCAGTAGAGGACGAGTGCCCCGGCCAGGGAACCGGCGGTGGCGGCGAGCCCCACCAGGACGACGTTGAACCGTCCCTCGCTGGCCAGGTAGCCGGCCATCGCCAGGACGATCTCGCTCGGGATCGGCGGGACGATGCTCTCCAGCGCGACCAGCAGGGCCACCCCGATGGCGCCGGCGGCGTCGATCACTCCCGCCACCCATCCGGTCAGGCCGCCGAGTTCGGTCGGGTCGACGTTCTCGGCGAGTGCCATCGCGATCCTTTCGGCCGGGTGCGGATCAGATTCCTCTACCCTTCGGCCCGGCCGTCACACCTGCCCGTGAGTCGGGCCACCCGGTTCAAGCCTCCGGGTGCAGCGCCGCGTCGGCCGGCCCCCGCCGCCAGCCGGTGAACCGGACCCGCAGGCCCGCCCGGGTGGGGGAGCAGCAGTACGGCCCGGCCGTCGCCACCGCCTCCGGGGCCAGCGGGGCGAGCCGGACCAGCCGCCACGGCTCGTCGTCGGAGCGGGCCCGTACGGTGAGCGCGTCCCGGCCGCGGCTGACCCGGACGGTCACCTCCCGCCCGGCCCACAGCGGCACCGGGGCGACCGACCAGTCGGAGACCTCCCGGGTCACCACGGCGCCGACCTGCGGCTGGCCGTCGCTGACCTCGACCCCCGCCTTGACCCAGTTCCGCTCGTCGACCCGCACCAGCACGCCGGCCTGGTCGAACTGCTCGCCGTAGTCGAGGACGAAGGCCACCTCCACCGCCTCGCCGACGGGCAGCGGCGCGAGCAGCGCCGGGGCGTCGTCGTGGACGAAGCCGTACGAGGTGTGCCGCCACAGGTCGCTGCCCTCGGCCGGCTGCACCAGCAGCTCGCCCGCCCGTCCGCTCTCGACCCGCACCGGCTCGTTGCACCACTCACCCTCGGCCCAGTCGACCGCCCGCTCCGCGTTGCCCATGCCGGCGACCGTACCGCCGGCCCGCGAGGTGGCGCGACCGGCGCGACCGGCGCCTGCGCGGGCCACCGAGCCGACGTCGGCGTTTGCCGGACGGCGGGATCGGAGACATTAGCCAGGCATGGCTGACAGGTGGTACTCGGAGGCGGTCGTCTACTGCCTCGACATCGACACGTACGCGGACTCCGACGGCGACGGGGTCGGTGACATCCGGGGGCTCATCGGCCGGCTGGACTATCTCGCCCGGCTGGGCGTGACCTGCCTCTGGCTGCACCCCATCCACCCGTCGCCCAACCGGGACGACGGCTACGACGCGACCGACTTCTACAACGTCGACCCGCGCTTCGGCACCCTCGGCGACTTCGCCGAGCTGCTGCACCAGGCGCAGAACCGCGGCATCCGGGTGATCATCGACCTGGTCGTGAACCACACCTCGAACGAGCACCCGTGGTTCCAGTCCGCCCGCTCCTCGCCCGACTCGCCGTACCGGGACTGGTTCGTCTGGTCCGACCACGAGCCGAGCGACCGGCACCAGGGCATGGTCTTCCCCGGCGAGCAGCACGAGACGTGGAGCTACGACCGGACCGCCAAGGCCTGGTACTACCACCGGTTCTACAAGTTCCAGCCGGACCTGAACTTCACGAACCCGGCGGTCCGCGAGGAGATCAAGAAGATCGTCTCGTTCTGGCTCCAGCTCGGCGTCTCCGGCTTCCGGATGGACGCGGTGCCGTTCATCATCGAGCTGACCGAGCCGGGCAACCCGAACTCGCCGAAGGACTTCGAGTTCCTCACCGAGCTGCGTCAGCACGTGCAGTGGCGCCGGGGCGACGCCGTCCTGCTCGCCGAGGCCAACGTCGAGCCCGACCAGCTGCCGACCTTCTTCGCCGACAGCGGCGGCTCGGGCAACCGGCTGCACATGCTCTTCGACTTCATGCTCAACGGGCGGCTGATGCTGGCCCTGGCCAGGCAGGACCCGGAGCCGATCATCGAGGCGCTGCGGGACACCCCGGCGCTGCCCGAGGGCGGGCAGTGGGCCACCTTCCTGCGCAACCACGACGAGATCGACCTCTCCCGGCTCACCGCCGAGCAGCGCAACCAGGTGTACGCGGAGTTCGGCCCGGACGAGAACATGCGCATCTACGACCGGGGCATCCGCCGCCGGCTCGGCCCGATGCTCGGCAACGACCGCCGCCGCATCGAGCTGGCGTACGCGTTGCAGTTCTCGCTGCGCGGCACGCCGGTGCTGCGCTACGGCGAGGAGATCGGCATGGGGGAGGACCTGTCGCTGCCGGGGCGGGAGGCGATCCGCACCCCGATGCAGTGGTCGTACCAGCCGAACGCCGGCTTCTCCACGGCCGACCCGGAGAAGCTGGTCCGCCCGGTGATCGACAAGGGCGACTTCTCGTACGAGAAGGTCAACGTGACCGCCCAGCGCAGCGACCCGAAGTCGCTGCTCGCCTGGTTCGAGCGGATGATCCGTACGCTCCGCGAGGCCCCCGAGGTGGGCTCGGGCTCGACCACCCACATCGACGTGGCGATGCCGCCGGGTGTGCTGGCGCACCGGGCCGACGGGCGCACCGGCACGATGGTCTTCGTGCACAACCTCGGCACCACCGACGCCGAGGTGGACCTGAGCACGCTGGAGCCCGAGGCGGACCTGCCCATCGACGTCCTCGCCGACCGCAACTACGGCGAGGTCGGCAAGCTGGACCGCCTCAAGGTGGCCGGCTACGGCTACCGGTGGATCCGCCTCTGCCGTGGGCGCGGCCTCTGAGCGGTCACTCCCGCCAGCCGGTCAGCTCGACCCCCTTGGCGAGCTCGACCCGGAAGCCCATGGTGATCTCGCCGCTCTCCCCCGGCCCGAGCCGCAGCTGCCAGGTCAGCTCGCCCAGCTCCGTGCGCTCGGCCGGGGGCGGGACGAGGGTGGGTTCCCGCACGACCACTGCCTCGTCGCGGGACACCGGCAGCTGGTCGCGTACCTCGACGGTCGCCGGCCGGGGCGTGTGGTTGGCGACGCTGATCCGGTACTCCACGTCCCGTCGCCGGGTCGAGCCGAGCGTGGCCCGGGTCTCGGCGCGCCGGCTGAGTTTCCGCTCCACCCGGACCCGGTCGTCCACCCCGAGTGCCAGCTCGGTCTCCTCGCCGGGCGCCCACGTCGGCAGCCGGGTGGCCGCGACGAAGTCGGCGCCGTGGAAGACCGCCGCCGGGCCGGGGAGCAGCGTGTGCGACGAGGTGTTGCGGACCGTGGCACGCAGGTGCGCCTCGGTCGCGCGGACCGGCACGGTCACGTGGTCCAGCTGTGCCGGCAGCTCCAGCACGGCGATGGTGGCCCGGTGGGCGCTGCCGTCCGCCGGCACCGCGACCGGGCGGGCCGGCCGGTAGGTGGCCGCGGCGACGCCCTGCTCGACCGTGGCCGCGCTCTGCCGCACCTCGGCGCGTGGCGGGCCGGACCGGGCCGTCGCACCGGGGGGCGCCGCGCCGGGCGCCGGGGGCGGCGGCATCGCGCCGAAGCTCGCCGACGCCGCCATCGGCATCGGCGGCGGCAGCGGCCGGGCCCGGTCGAGATACCAGGGCGTCAGTTCGGGTACGCGGGTCGCCGCCGCCGGCCGGGCCGTCGAGAGTTCGAGCACGCACTCCGGCCAGTCCTCGCCGGTGTCCTGGCTGACCAGCCCGAACCAGGTGACGGTCATGGTGTCGTCGACCAGCCGCAGGTCGTAGGAGGGCTGCCAGCGGGCCCCGTCGATCAGGTAGCTCAGCTCCAGGTCCAGCTCGTCGTCGTCGGCGTCCACCGACACGGTCACCTCGGCGACCAGCTGGTCCGGCTTCCGCTTGCCGCGCGTGGCGTCCAGCTGCCGCTTGACGGCCGCCAGCTCCTCGGTCAGGTCGGTACGCCGCCGGGCCAACGCGCGACGGCGACGCTGGGAGTCGGCGAGCTGACCCGCCACCGAGTCGGCGAAGGCGGCCACGTCGGTCGGGGCGGCGTCACCGGAGGCCAGCGCGCGGGCGTACGTGCCGCCGGCCCGGTCGGCCAGCCGGGTGAGGAACTGCCCCCGCTGCGTCTCGACCTCGCACGCGTCCTCGACCTCGGCCAGCTCGTCGGCCAGCTCCCGGTCGCGCTGCTCCAGCTCGCGGACCTGCCCGTCGGTGCTGCGTGGCTGCCGCCACGTCGTGACGTCCACGCCGAGCACCGTGGCCGCGCCCCGACCGCCGACCCGCAGCGAGTCCCGCCGCAGGCCCAGCGGCAACGGTGCGATGCGTACCCGGTGCTCACCGGCGGCCAGCCGGGTGCTGCCCCGGCGGGTGACCCGGGCCCGGTCCGGATAGACGGTGACGCCGACGACGGGTGCTTCGATCTCCACAGCCTCCACGGCCGGGAGAGTAGTCGGACGGCGCTCGTGACGGCGTCCCGCGCCGGCCGGCGCCGCCGTACGGCTGGGTTAAGCTCCTTCGATCGAGCGCAGGTTACCGGGAGGTAGGCATGTCGGAGGAGCAGCGGGTCGCCATCGTCACGGGGGCGGCGCGGGGGATCGGGGCGGCCACCGCCCGGCGGCTGGCGGCCGACGGCCTCGCGGTCGCTGTGGTCGACATCGAGGAGTCGGCGACCAAGGAGACCGTGGACGCCATCGCCGCTGCCGGCGGCCGGGCGCTCGGCGTCGGCGCGGACGTGTCCGACCGGGCCCAGGTCGAGGCGGCCGTGCAGCGGGTCGCCGCCGAACTCGGCGCCCCGACGGTGCTGGTCAACAACGCCGGCGTGCTCCGCGACAACCTGCTGTTCAAGATGACCGACGCCGACTGGGACACGGTCATGGGCGTGCACCTGCGCGGCGCGTTCCTGTTCAGCCAGGCCGCCCAGAAGCACATGGTCGAGGCGAAGTGGGGCCGGATCGTCAACCTGTCCAGCACCTCGGCGCTGGGCAACCGGGGCCAGGCGAACTACGCGGCGGCCAAGGCCGGCCTCCAGGGCTTCACCAAGACCCTCGCCATCGAGCTGGGCCCGTTCGGGGTGACCGTCAACGCGGTCGCGCCCGGCTTCATCGTCACCGACATGACCGCCGCCACCGCCGCCCGGATGAAGGTCGACTTCGAGGCGCTCCAGAAGCACGCCGAGTCGGAGATCGCGGTGCGCCGGGTCGGCCGCCCCGAGGACGTGGCGCACACCATCTCGTTCCTGGCCAGCGAGGGCGCGTCCTTCGTCTCCGGCCAGGTCATCTACGTGGCCGGCGGCCCCAAGGACTGACCGCCTGCACCCCCGCCCCACCCCACCCCACGAGCCCCGCCCCGCCCCGGAACGTCGATCATGCAGTTGGGGTGCCCCGCAAAGCCGGCGGACCCGGTCACAACGGGCACCACGACTGCATGATCGACGCTTGTTCTTCGCGGCGGGGGCATGGGGTCAGGGGGTGGCGGGGCGGGTGCGCCAGAGCCAGAGCAGGCCGAGCACCGGGAGGACCAGCGGGATGTAGCCGTACCCGCTGCCGAACTGCGACCAGACCGTCTCGTCGGGGAAGAGCTCCGGGTCGGCGAGGCTGAGGGCCCCGACGCCGAGCACCCCGACCAGCTCCACGGCGCAGCACGCCAGGGCGACGCGCCGCCCGGCGGCGCCGGCGCGGGCCAGCCCCACCGCCGCCACGATGTAGATGGCCGCGGCGAGGGCCGAGAGCAGGTACGCCACGGGCGCCTCGTCGAACTTCGTGGCGATCTGCAGGCCGGCGCGGCTCGTCGCGGCGATCGCGAAGAGCAGGTAGACCGCGATCAGCAGCCGTCCCGGGCCGGCGTTGGTCCGCTTCACCTCGGGGGCGCGCACGTCAGCCACCCAGCGCCTCCCAGGTCTGCTGGAGCCGTACGGCGACCACCGGCGTGACCAGGCAGACCGCGCAGACGATCGCCGAGCCCCAGCGCGTCGGCTCCATCCGGGCCAGCACCCAGGCCAGCGGCGGCAGGCAGACCAGCGTCGCCAGGTAGCCGAAGAAGGCCCCCGGCTCGCCCGGCCGCTCGCCGCCGCCGAGGGCGACCAGCGCCAGCGCCGCCAGCGCGAGCAGCGCCACCTCCAGCACGGCCAGGCCGACGAACTGCGCCCGGTCCGGCGCGCGATGCCGCAGCGTGGCGACCAGCGCCCAGGCGGCGACGAGGAGCGACAACACGATCGAGGCGGTCGCGAGGAGCCCGTCCACCGGCGAACCCGCCGACGCCGCGCTGGTCATCGGGGCAATCCGGGGTGCGGTTCGGTCACCGGCACAGCCTACTAACCCGCGTAGTACACCCCGCCACCCGCCGCCCCGTCGCGTCACCGGCCGCCGCCTTCGTCTGCTTGCCGCCGGTCGCCGTCGTCTGCCCGTCGCCCGTCGCCTTCATCGGCTCGCCCGCCGGCTCGCCGCCCGCCGGCTCGCCGCCCGCCGGCTCGCCGCCCGTCGCCCGTCGCCTCGCCCGCCGTCTCGCCGCCCGTCCCTTCGTCGGTTGGTCCGCCGTCTCGTCGCCCGTCCCTTCGTCGGTTCGTCCGCCGGGCGGCTGGCGTCCATCGGCGTCGTCCGGGCGGGCGCGGGATCGGGCGACTAGCGTGGACCGGGGCCACGGGTGCCGTGGCGGGACGATGAGGTGGGGGTACTCGTGGTGCGGTTCGGGTTGTTCGGCACCGGTCACTGGGCGGCGGAGACGCACGGCGCGGCGCTGGACGCGCACCCGGGGGTCGCGTTCGCCGGCGTGTGGGGCCGGGACCCGCGCAAGGCCGCCGCCCTGGCCGAGCGCTACGGGGTGCCGGTGTTCGACGACGCCGACGCGCTCATCGACGCCTGCGACGCGATCGCCGTGGCCCTTCCCCCGGACGTCCAGGCCGGCCTCGCCGTCCGCGCGGCCACCGCTGGCCGGCACCTACTGCTGGACAAGCCGCTCTCGTTGAGCGTCGCCGACGCCGACCGGGTGGTCGACGCCGCGCAGGCGGCGGGCGTGGCCTCGGTGGTCTTCTTCACCGGCCGCTACCAGCCGGACGTCGCCGCCTTCCTCGCCTCGACGGCCGCCGTCGGCGGGTGGCACACCGCCAAGGCGATCCGGTTCGGGTCCATCTTCCAGCCGGGCAACCCGTACGGGACCTCGCCCTGGCGGCGGGAGCACGGCGCGCTGTGGGACGTCGGCCCGCACGCGCTGTCGATCCTCCTGCCGGTGCTCGGCCGGGTCACCCGCGTCGCCGCGATGGACGGGCCGCGCGGGCTCGTCCACCTGCTCCTCACCCACGACGGGGGCGCGACCAGCACGGTGTCGCTGACCCTGGACGCCCCGCAGGAGGCGGTGAGCCGGGAGTTCGTCTTCTACGGCGAGAACGGCGTCGAGACCGTTCCGGCCGGCGAGGGCGACTCGGCGACCGCGTTCGGCGTGGCCATCGACCAGTTGCTGGAGGAGATCGGGTCGGGCACCCGGGACCACCGCTGCGACGTACGCTTCGGCCGCGAGGTCGTCGCCGTGCTCGCCGCCGCCGAGACCGCCCGCGCCGAGGGCCGCACCGTCGACCTGCCGGCCTGAGGCGGAGGGGCCACCCCGCCCGGCCGGGAGGGCGCCGCGAGGCGGAAAAGCGGTCGCCTCGCGGGGCCGGGCGCGGCTAGGGTCGGCCGCATGTCCGCGCACGCTCTGATCGAGGGGGTCGGCACGCCGGCCGCCTTCGGGCCGCTCCTGGCGGCCCGCCCGCGAGTCCGGCGTCCGGCCCTGGCCGGCGCGACCCGCGACTGACCCCGCACCGCACCCGCGGCGCCACCGCCCCGGCATCCCCGGGCACGGCGCCGCCCCCGCCACGCATCCGGGCCCCGTCCCGGGGCTGAGTGCCGCCCGTCGGCACCACCCCGGTCACCCACCGCGGCGTGGCGGTTCGCCGTGCGCCGCCGATTCCCGCGTTCCGCGTCCCGCACAGGGCCGTCCGAGTCCCCGACCACTCGGACAGGCCCCGCTCGCGGCTGCCTGTCCGCTCCGTCGCCGCACGGCGACAGACAGGACGACGACCCGTGGCGCCCCGCCGTACCCGAGCAACCGAACGCGACCGGTCCCGTCGCGTACTCTCCCAGAACTTCCTCGCCGACCCGGCCGCGATCGCCCGGATGGTGCACGCCGCCCGCCCCGGGCCCGACCGGCTCCTGCTGGAGGTGGGTGCCGGCCGGGGCCAGCTCACCCGGCCGCTCGCGGCCCGCTGCCGGCACCTGACGGCGTACGAGGTGGACCCGGCCGCCGGCGCCGAGCTGGCCCGGGTCTGCGCGGCCCTGCCGAACGTGACCCACCGGCAGGTCGACTTCCTCACCGTCGCCCCGCCGCCGGAGGAGTTCGACGTGGTCGGCAACATTCCCTGGTCGCTGACCTCGGCCGTGGTGCGCTGGTGCCTGGGCGCGCCCGGCCTGGGCGCGGCCACCCTGCTCACCCAGTTGGAGTACGCCCGCCGGCGCAGCGGCGACTACGGCCGGTGGACCAGGCTGACCGTGCTGACCTGGCCGGAGTTCGGCTGGCGGCTCGCCGGGCGGGTGCCCCGCACCGCGTTCCGCCCGGTGCCGGGGGTGGACGCCGGCATCCTGCGGCTCCAGCGGCGGCCGGAGCCGCTGCTGGCCGCGTCGGCGCTGCCGGCGTACCGCCGGATGGTGGAGATCGGCTTCGACGGGGTCGGCGGCTCGCTCGCGGCCTCGCTGGCCCGGCACCACCCGCGGGCGCGGCTGTCGGCGGCGCTGCGGGCGACCCGGCTCGACCCGGCCACCCCGGTCGGGCACGTCTGGCCCGAGCAGTGGCTGGTGCTGTTCCGGCTGCTGCACGCCCGCTGACGGCGCCGCCGCACCGCCCGCTGACGGTGCCGCCGCACCGCCCGCTGACCGGCTGCTGCACGCCCGCTGACGGTGCCGCCGCACCGCCCGCTGACGGTCAGGCCAGCGTGTTCAGGGCCTCGCTCAGCTCGGCGGGGGAGTCGAACTCCTCCGCCGGCAGGGCCCGCAGCGTCTGGAGCATCTCCGTGCTGACCCCGTTCTCCTGGCCCCAGCGGACCAGGTCCTCGCGGGAGACCGGGTAGTCGAGCCCGGCCAGGTACTCCTGCAACTGCACGCCGGTGACGGTCATGCCGGCGGGCTACCCGCTCAGCCCGCCGGCACACCGCCCGCCGATCGACGATCGGCGGTTTGCCCCGGCGGCGCGCCGGGTAGCCGCCGGCATGCTGGTTCAGCGGCTCGGCGCGCCGAGCGACTTCGACCCGTTGCTGGAGCGCGTCCGGGACGCCCGGATCGTGATGATCGGCGAGGCGACGCACGGCAACTACGACTACTACCGCCTGCGCGAACAGCTCACCCGCCGGTTGATCGCCGAGTGCGGGTTCTCGTTCGTCGCCGTGGAGGGGGACTGGCCCGACTGCGACCGGGTGCACCGCTCGGTGACCGCCGCCCCGGGCGGGGCCGTCGAGCCGCGTACCGCGCTGGAGCGCTTCGAGCGCTGGCCGACGTGGATGTGGGCGAACGCCGAGGTGGCCCGCTTCTGCTCCTGGCTGCGGGCGTGGAACGTGGAGCGGCCCGAGGACGCCCGGGCCGGCTTCCACGGCCTGGACGTCTACAGCCTCTGGGAGTCCATGCAGGCGATCTTCGACTACCTCGGCGAGGAGGACCCGAACTCGCTGGAGGCGGCGCAGGACGCGTACCGCTGCTTCGAGCCGTACGGCAAGCGGGTCGAGGAGTACGGCATGGCGAGCCGGTTCGTCTCCGCCCGCTGCGAGGAGGAGGTCGTGCGGCTGCTGGCGCGTACCCGCGAACAGGCCGCAGCGGACGGCCCGGACAGCTTCTCGGCCTGGCAGAACGCGGAGGTGGTGGCCGGCGCGGAGCGCTACTACCGGGCGATGGTGCGCGGCGGGCCGGATTCGTGGAACATCCGGGACACGCACATGGCGGACACCCTGGACCGGCTGCTGGAGCGCTACGGTCCGGGCGCGCGGGGCGTCGTCTGGGCGCACAACACGCACGTCGGCGACGCCCGGGCCACCGACATGGCCGCCGACGGGATGGTCAACATCGGCCAGCTGGCCCGCGAACGGCACGGTGCCGACGACGTGGTCCTGGTCGGTTTCGGCGGCTACCGGGGCACGGTGATCGCCGCGCCCCGCTGGGGCTCGCCGGCCGAGGCGATGGTGGTGCCGCCGGCCCGCGCCGGCTCGGTCGAGCACCGGCTGCACGAGCTGATGCCCGAGCGGGCGGTGCTGGTCTTCGGCGGCGACGACCAGCCCGGCTGGGTCACCGGGACCGCCGACCACCGGGCGATCGGGGTGGTCTACGACCCGTCGTTCGAGTCGTGGGGCAACTACGTGCCGACCCGCCTGGGGGAACGCTACGACGCCTTCGTCTGGTGCGACGAGACGACGGCCCTGCACCCCCTCCCGGCGCTGAGCGCCCCGGGCGAGATGGAAACCTACCCGGCCGGCGTCTGACCCCCGCTCCACCCGGTGATCATGCAGTTGTGGTGCCCGTTACCGCCGGTTTCGCCGGTTGTGCGGGGCACCACAACTGCATGATCGACAGATTGGTGGTCAGGCGCGGGCGGGGGAGCTCTCGTCCAGGTGGGCGCGCAGGCCCTCGCCCTCGATGTCGACGTTGGGCAGGATCTTGTCCAGCCAACGGGGGAGCCACCAGGCCCGCTTGCCGAGCAGCGACATCACAGCCGGCACGATGGTCATCCGGACCACGAACGCGTCGATGGCGACGCCGATGGCGAGCGCGAAGCCCATCGACTTGATGACCGGGTCGTCGAGGAAGACGAAGCCGCCGAACACCGAGATCATGATCAGCGCGGCGGCGGTCACCACCCGGGCGCCGTGCCCCATCCCGTTGATGGTCGCCTGCTGCGCGGTGTCGCCGTGCACGAAGTCCTCCCGCATCCGGGAGACCAGGAAGACCTCGTAGTCCATCGCCAGGCCGAACAGGATGCCGATCAGCAGGATCGGCAGGAAGCTGACCAGCGGGCCGGGCGTGTCCAGGCCGACCAGGTCCGCGAGGTGCCCCTGCTGGAACACCGCCACGGTGATGCCGAAGGTGGCGGCGACGGTGAGCAGGAAGCCCAGCGCGGCCTTGACCGGCACCAGCAGCGAGCGGAAGACCAGCATCAGCAGCAGCACCGAGAGCCCCACCACCAGCAGCAGGTAGACCGGCAGGGCGTCGGAGAGCTTCTCGGAGACGTCGATGCCGATCGCGGTCGCCCCGGTCAGCAGCACGTCGACGTCGCGGAACTCGCCCACCGCCGCGCGGACGTCGTTGACCAGGGTCTCGGTGGCCTCCTCGGTCGGGCCCGTCTTCGGCACCACCCCGAGCAGCGCGGTGCGCCCGTCCGGGCTGAGCTGCGGCGGGGCCACCGCGAGGACGTTCTCGGTGCGCTGGACCAGCGCGGTGACCTGCGGGATGGCCGCCGCGGTCGCCTGCGGGGTGTCCCCGGCGACCACCACCGCGAGCCGGCCGGTGAAGCCCGGCCCGAAGCCCTCGGTGATCAGGTCGCTCGACTCCCGGGCCGGCGAGCCGACGGGCGCGGTGCCCGCGTCGGGCAGCGCCAGCCGCATGTCGGGCGCGGGCAGCGCGAGCAGCCCCAGCCCGATCAGCCCGACCAGGATGACCGGCACCCGGAACCGGGTGACGAGGCGCGCCCAGCGGAACCCGAAGCCCGACCGGTCCTCGGCCGGCGGGGTGGCCGCGCCGGCGGCGTGGACCGCCCCGTCCCCGGCCGGCACCGTCGAGCGCAGCTTGCGGGGCAGCACCCTGCGGCCGGCGAAGCCGAGCAGGGCCGGCTGGAGCGTGATCGCGACCAGCACCGCGACGGTGACCGTGCCGGCGGCGGCCAGACCCATCACCGTCAGGAACGGGATGTTCACCACGGCGAGCCCGGCCAGCGCGATGACCACGGTGGCGCCGGCGAAGACCACGGCCGAGCCGGCGGTGCCCACGGCGCGGCCCACCGCCTCGTCCGGCGGCAGACCCTCCATCAGGTTCTGCCGGTAGCGGGAGGTGATGAAGAGCGAGTAGTCGATGCCGACCGCGAGGCCGAGCATCAGGGCGAGGATCGGCGCGGTGCTGCTCAGGTCGACCACGCTGCTGATCGCGAAGAGACCCGCCATGCCGACGCCCACGCCGATCAGCGCGTTGAGCATGGTCATCCCGGCCGCCACCAGCGAGCCGAACGTGACCACCAGGACGATCGCGGCGACCGCCACACCGATCGCCTCGGTGGAGCCGACCTCCGGCACGCTGCTGAGCACCTCGCCGCCGGGTGCGACCTCCCAGCCCTGGGCCTCGGCCCGCTCGCCGACCTTCTCGTACGCCTCGCGCTGGGCGTCGGTCACCTCGTCGGCGCCGGTGGCGAACTGGACCTGGACCAGCGCGTACCGGCCGTCGGGGGAGACCGCCCCCACCTGGAACGGGTCGACGGCGCCGACGACGCCGGGCAGCGTCGCGGCCTCCTGGGCGAGTTCCTTCACCACGGCCTGCCCCTGCGGGCTCGCGAGCGCGCCGTCGGCGGGCGCCTTGACCGCGATCGTGCCGGTCGCGCCGCTGGCCGCCGGGAACTGCTCGGCGAGCAGGTCCAGGGCGCGCTGCGACTCCGTGCCGGGCATGGTGAAGTTGTCGGCTATCGGGCCGCGCAGGGTCGCGGCGGCGAGGCCGAGACCGACGAGTACGACGAGCCAGATGGCCGCGACGAGTCGCCGCCGGCGCATCGAGCCCCGGCCGAGCCGGTAGAGCAGGGTGGCCATGAGTTCCTTGTCCTCGGTCGTGGATGGTTTTGGGGACGGATCAGTCGACGGGCTCCAGTGCCCGCCGGGCGAGTGCCAGCAGGGCGGCGCGCAGCTCCTCGTCGGACACGTCGCCGAACTCCCCGCAGGTCTCGGAGATGCCGGCGAGCAGCACCAGCGCCGCGATCCGGGCGGACGGGCGTTGCGGGTGCCCGGCGAGCGCGTCGACCAGCCGCTCGGAGATCCGCTGGATGTGGGCGAAGGCGGGCTGCTGGAGCAGCTCCGGGAACTCGCCCCGGAGCAGGGCGATCTCGCGCCGGAAGCGGACCGCGAGGTCGACGAAGCCCTCGGCGGCGACCCGCTGGGCGGCCGCGCCGTGATGCGCGCAGATCTGCTCGTCGAGCGCCTGGAGGACGCCGATCGCCGGGGCCATCAGCTCGGTGAGGATGGCCTCCTTGTTGGCGAAGTGGTAGAGCACCGCCGCCTTGGAGCAGCCCACCTCGCGGGCGATGTCCTGCAACGAGGTGCCCCGGTAGCCGGTCGTCGCGAAGCGCCGAGCCGCCGCCGTGAGGATCTCGTCGTGCGTCTCCGGAACCATCCGCGCCATGCCGGCCCACCTCCCCGACCAGCATGCCTGACCGATCGGTCAGACCCTGACCGATCGGTCAGATGGAGGGCGTGGCGTTCCCCACACGCGCCCGAGGTTTACTCCGCCCGCGCCGTCGGCGCCGTCAGTCGGCCGCGCCGTGCGCCCGGTCGTACGTGGCCCGGGCCTCGGCGATCGCACTGCGGTGCCGTTCCGCCCAGCCGGTCAGGGCGACCAGCGACTCGTAGAGCTCCAGCGCGATCGGCGTGGCGGTGTACTCCACCTTCGGCGGGACGGTCGGATGGACCTTCCGGTGCAGGAGGCCGTCGCGTTCCAGGTTGCGCAGGGTCAGGGTGAGCATCCGGCGGCTGATCCCCTCCACGCAGCGCTCCAGCTCGGTGAAGCGCACCGGGCCCTGGCAGGTGGCCACCAGGATGCCGATGCTCCACTTGCCGCCCACCCGGTCGAGCACCTCGCGGACGGTGCAGGCCTCGACCCGGCCGGAGGCGGAGGACCCGTCGACCGCCCCGCACACCTGCGACGCCGGGCGGCCGGTCGCCTCGCTGTTCCCCTGGGACATGGGTGTCTCCTCACGCTCCGCCTCATGGTCACAGGGCCCGGCGCAGGCAACAAAACCGTACGCCCGAGGGAGGGGTCAGGCGGCGGTGACGAGGATGCGGGCCAGGGCGCCGAGCGCGGCCGGGTAGGCGTGCGAGGGCGGGGTGGCGTAGCCGACGACCAGGCCACCCGGGTGCGCCCCGGGGGCGTGCCGGTGGCTGCCGAGGGCGCCCAGCGCCAGCTCGTGCCGGGCGGCCTCGGCCAGCACCTCCGCCTCGGTCGGCCCGCCGGGCGGCAGCGTGATCAGGGCGTGCAGCCCGGCCGAGATCCCGCCCACGGCGTACCGGCCACGGATCGCGCCCAGCCGGTCCAGCAGCAGGTCCCGGCGGCGGTGGTAGTGCCGGCGCACCGCGCGGACCTGCCGGTCGTAGCCGTGGCCGTCGATCAGGTCGGCCAGCGCGAGCTGCCCGATCGTCTCCGTGTGCAGGTCCAGGTGGCGCTTCGCCTCCACCACCGGCTCGACCAGCCGGGCGGGGAGCACCAGCCAGGCCAGGCGCAGCGCGGGGCCGAGGGTCTTGGCGGCGGTGCCCACGTAGGCGACCTGCTCCGGCGCGGTGCCCTGGACCGCGCCGACGGGCTGCCGGTCGTAGCGGAACTCGCCGTCGTAGTCGTCCTCGACCACCAGCGCGTCCCGGTCCCGCGCCCAGCCGGTCAGCGCGTGCCGGCGCCGGGGGTGCAGGGTCACCCCGGTCGGGTACTGGTGCGCCGGCGTCACCACCGCGGCGGCCACGTCGGCCAGCCCGCCCGTCCCGAGCAGGTCGGTGCGGGCGCCCCGCTCGTCCACCGGCAGTGGCAGCACCGTGGCGCCCTGCCGGCGGGCCACCTCCCGGTGGAACGCGAGCCCCGGATCCTCCATCGCCAGCACCGGCCGGCCCGCGTCCCGCAGCACGGCGGCCAGCAGGACCAGCGCCTGCACGTAGCCGGTGGTCACCACGATCCGGTCGGGGTCGGCCAGCACGCCCCGGGCCCGGCCCAGGTAGCCGGCGAGCGCGGTGCGCAGCTCGACCCGCCCGCGCGGGTCCCCGTAGCCGTAGGCGGACGCGGGGGCGGCGGCCAGCGCCCGGCGGGTCGCCCGCAGCCAGTCGGCGACCGGGAAGGTGCCCACGTCGGGGCTGCCGGGGCGCAGGTCGTACCGGGGCGCGGCCGGGCCGGGCGGCGGGGCGGCCGGCGGCGCGGGGCCGCGCCGCGCCCCGCTCACCTCGGTGCCGGAGCCCACCCGGGCCACCAGCCACCCCTCGGCGACCAACTGGTCGTACGCGGCGCTGACCGTGCCCCGGGACAGACCGAGCTGCGCGGCGAGCGCCCGGGTGGCGGGCAGCCGGGCCGACGGGGCGAGCCGGCCGTCCCGGATCGCGTCGCGCAGCGCCCGCTCCAGCCCCGCCCGGCGCCCGGCCGACGCGTCCAGCTCCAGATGCAGGTCGACGCCGAAAGCGGCCCAGTCCATCGGCACGGCATTGGAGCTTAGAGCCGGGCGCCGGCCGGCCGAGAATCGGCGTATGACCGACGACCTTGCCGGCCGGGCGGCGGCGCTGCGCGCCCTGCACCGGCCCGGTGACCCGCTGATCCTGCCCAACGCCTGGGACGCCGGCTCCGCCCGCCAGGTCGCCGCCGCCGGCTTCCCGGCCGTGGCCACCAGCAGCAGCGCCGTCGCCGAATCGCTCGGCCACGCCGACGGCGAGGCGACCCCGCCCGGGGAGATGTTCGCCGCCGTGGCCCGCGTCGCCCGCGCCGTCGCCGTCCCGGTCACCGCCGACCTGGAGCGGGGGTACGGGCTGCGCCCCGTCGAGCTGGTGGAGCGCCTGCTCGACGCCGGGGCGGTCGGGCTCAACCTGGAGGACTCCGACCCGCGTACCGGCCGGTTGCTCGACGCCGGGGCACAGGCCGACCTGCTGGCCGAGGTCCGGGCGGCGGCCGACGCGGCCGGGGTGCCCGTGGTGCTCAACGCCCGGATCGACGTCTTCCTCGACGCCGGCGGCGACCCCGCCGCCCGGCTCCCCGAGGCGGTCAGCCGGGCCACCCGCTACCTCGCCGCCGGCGCGGACTGCGTCTACCCGATCCTGCTCGCCGACCCGGCGGCGCTGTCCGCGCTGGTGGCGGCCGTGCCCGGCGCGGTGAACGCGCTCGCCCGGCCCGGCGCGCCGGCGGTGTCGGAGCTGGCCGCGCTCGGGGTGGCCCGGGTCAGCTACGGCGGGGGCCTGTACGCCGCCGCGCGCGGGCACACCCAGCGGCTGCTCGACGCCGTCCGGGCCGGCGGCGACCCGTTCGCCGCGGCCCGCTCCGACCCGTTCGTCGCGGCCCGCCCCGCCGCGTCCGGTTGACCGCCGGCCCCCGGGCCGCGAAGGTGGTCGGATGAGTGGCGCTGACGAGACCCGCGACGGGGTGTCGCTGACCAACCTCGACCAGCCGCTGTTCGACGGCGCCGACGCGACCAAGCGGGACCTGGTCGACTACCTCGACGCGGTGCACGAGCGGATCCTGCCGCAGCTGCGCGGCCGGCCGCTGTCGGTGATCCGGGTCCGGCCGGGGCAGCCGCCGTTCATGCAGAAGAACCTGCCGAAGTACACCCCGGACTGGGTGGCCCGCACCCCGGTCTGGGCCGAGGCGTCGCACCGCGAGATCTCGTACGCGCTCTGCGACGACCGGCGCACCCTGCTCTGGTTCGCCAACCAGCGCGCGGTGGAGTACCACCCCACCCTGGCCACGGTCGACGACCTGCACCGCCCCACCCACCTGGTGCTGGACCTCGACCCCCCGGAGGGGGACTCCTTCGCGTTGGCGGTCGCCGCCGCGCGGCTGGTCCGGCAGGCGCTCGCCGACGCGGGGCTCGCCGGTGCGGTCAAGACCAGCGGGGCCAAGGGCGTGCACGTCTTCGTGCCGGTGGCGCGGGGCGCCACGGTGGAGGACATGGCCGCCGCGACCCGCGCGGTGGCCGCCCGCGCCGAACGGTTGGACCCGGCGCTGGCCACCACCGCCTTCATCCGCGAGGACCGGGGCGGCAAGGTGTTCGTCGACTCGACCCGGGCCGGCGGGGCGACCGTGGTGGCCGCCTACAGTCCCCGGCTGCGGCCGGGCGTGCCGGTCTCCTTCCCGGTCGACTGGGCCGACCTGGGCGACGTGACCCCGGCGGACTTCACGATCCGTACCGCCCCGGCGCTGGTCGCCGAGCGCGATCCCTGGGCCGAGCGGCTGCCCGCGCCGCAGCGACTCCCGGCGGACCTGGTCGCGGAGGGCCACACCATTCCGGTCGCCCGCGTGCAGGCCATGCACGAGGGCAAGCGCCGGGCCCGCGCCCGCCGCGCCGCCGACTGACGTACGCCCACCGCCCCTCAGCCCTCGCTCCTCCCTCGCCTGTCGCCGGCCAACCGTCGGCCTGTCTCCTGTCGGCCCTCCGCCGCCTGTCGGCCCTTGTCGCCTGTCGCCTGTCGGTCTCCGTCGTCTGTCGGTGCTCCGTCGCCTGTCGTGGGTCGCCCCTCGGCCATGCCCGTCGGCCACCTCGGCTACGTCGGGAAGCGACGCCCGACCGCGCGGGCGGGCGACCGGTCCGTGCCGCCGTACGTCCAGAGTCGACCCCGCGTTCGCGCCGTCGGGCGGCAGACGGGCGGCGGCGGCCGACCTAGCGTCGACGACGACCCCAGCGGACGGCGCCGGCACGGCGTCGACTGGATCGGCAGGAGGACCCATGACCCGCGACAGGCTGACCTGGACGGTGCTCATCGCTCTGGTGTGGACGGCGATGATGTCGTTCGGCGGCGTCGCCGCCGAGACCGTGATGCTCTACCCCAACATCTTCGGCGACCCCCCGGCGTCGCTGGACCGGGCCCGCGAGTTCCTGGTGGCGGGCGGCCCGAGTGACTACTTCCCGCCGCTCGGCGCGACCGTCGTGCTCGCCTGCCTCGCGGCGGCGGTGCTCACCTGGCGCGACCGCCGGCTGCGCTGGTGGATCGCCGGCGCGGCCGTGGTCTTCGTCGCCTGCGAGTTCCTGTTCTCGGTCTTCTTCTTCTGGCCGCGCAACGAGATCATGTTCGTCGACCCGGTCGGCACGCACTCCCCGGAGTACCTGCGTCAGGTCGCGGCCGAGTTCGTCGCCGGGCACCGGGTGCGGCTGGTGGGCGGGGCGGTGACGGCCGCGCTGGCGTTCACCGCGCTGCTGCGCTGGGCCCGCGCGACCGCCCCTCGGGCCTGACGGAACCGCCCGACGCCTCCCGCCCGACGCCTCCCGCCCGCCCCGACCGGGCGGCGGCCGGAGCACAGGGAAGGCCACCGGCCAGGCAACCTGGTCGGCGGCCTCTCTGCTGGCGGTCATGATCCACTAGATAGTCTTCCGCCCATGATCTCTGCCCTGGCCTCGCGTTCATCGCGAGCCCGCGCCGCTGCGGGCCGCTCCGCCGCCACCCGTGCTGCGGCCAGTTCAGCTCCGAGGAGGATCTGGTGATCAGAGCCCATGCGAGAACCCTGGCCCTGATCGTCGGCGTGCTTCTCGTCCCGTTGATCCTGGCCGGATGCGCAGGGAATGAGGATTCGGGGGAGACCAGGATCTTCGAGATCGAGAACACGGAGCAGGTCTTCGGCAAGAAGGACGAGGACGCCGTGACCGTCAGGAGGCACTACATGATCCTGAACCCACCCGAGGACCTGACGGACTTGAAGGAACTGGTCGAGAAGTACGGCAAGGAGCATCCAGTCGAGGGGGAAGTCGAAGCGGCGGCGGGAAAGACCCGCTTCTTCCACATGTACTTCTACCGGGAGAGCGACGACCTGCCGAGGGACTGGCAGCCGGACGAGGGCTACCTGAGCACGGATCGGATGGAGCACCACAAGAACGATCTCATCGCGGCGATCGATTGGTCGGACGCCGACCCGCAGAAGGAATACTCCAGTTATGAGAAGAGCAAGGAAGGGAAGATCGTCAAGCGGATGCGTTTCGTGGAGGACCAGATTGTCGAGTGAGGCTGGAGTCTCCAACAGATGTGCGGCGGCTGCGATGGCTTCCACACGCGCCGCACCTGCTCCGCGGCCGCCCGCCCGATGATCCGGCTCGGCGCGCGCCAGGAGGCGGCCGCGTTGAACTTCGGCACGCATCCGGTGTGGGCGCCCGTCGCGGGCCGCTGAGAGCCGAACGTGGCCGGACGTACGACAAAGGCCGCTGCCCGGGCTTGCCCTGGTCAACGGCCTCTTCGTGCTGGTCAAAGCTTCTCTAGCAAGTGTGCCCCCGGCAGGATTCGAACCTGCGCCCCCGCCTCCGGAGGGCGGTGCTCTATCCCCTGAGCTACGGGGGCTCAGCGACTCGAGAAGACTAGCAAACGCCTCCCCGGAACGCCGAATCGGTATCCGGTGCCCGCCCTCGTGTCGCCTTGCCCGGTGCCGCCTGCGCCGCACGCCGCGCCACGGGGAGGGCGGGCGCCCTCGGGCGGCACGAGTGGAACCTCACGGTTGTCTCCCGTCGTCCGATCCGACCATGGCGTTCCACTCGTCGATGTCCGCCGGCCGCTTCGGCCGTCGCGCCGGGTCGGCGGGCCCGGCGCGGGCCGGCGCGCCCGACGGCGGGCGTACGGTGCGGTCACCGCAGGTGTGGGCGGTCAGGCGGCGACGGCGCGGCCGCAGCTGGGCAGCGGGTGCAGCACGACGCGGCGGGGCAGGCGCCGGGGCCACTCGTTGCGGGGCCAGGAGCCGTCCACGATCAGGTGCACGGTCCGCTGCTCCTCGCCACTGAGCCGCAGCACGAAGTCGCGGGGGAGCGGCGGGTCGACCGACGGTGTGGTGATCATGAAGCGCACCCGGCCGCGGGACGAGACGGCGGAGATGACGTCCGCCGCCGGCATCGTGCCGCGCAGGCGTACCCGGCCGATCCAGTAGACCTCGGCGAGGTGCTCCTGGGCGGCCCGGGTGATGGCCGGGTACTCGCTGCGCACCCAGCGCTCCACCGCGCCGACGCAGAGGCCGCAGGCCCGCTCCCGGGGCTCCCGCGGGCCCAGCCCCCAGGCCCGCAGGTACGCCCCGACCGCCCCGGCGTCCATGGGCGCCTCGAAGCGGCGCTGGATGAGGGCGTGCAGGCTCTGTCGCGTCCACAGCTCCTCGTCCAGCCCCAGCTCGTCGGGGTAGACGCCCCGCAGGACGTCGATGAGTTCGAGCTCCTGTTCGCGGCTGAGCGTTCCCGGCTCGCCCTGCCGCTGTCCGCGACGGACGGCTGCCACCGCCCCGTCACCGCCGATGGTGTGGCGCCGGCACCAGCTGGTGACCGAGCGCCGTGCGTCTCTCAGTGCAACCCCCACGTCCTGCGCAACGAGCCCGAATCGCAACTGGTCACGATATGTGTGGAGAAAACTCTCTTAGTGTCGGAATCGGGCGTTCCGGTCAATCGGGTCGTCTGCCTGTCAAGCTGGACGCCGAGCGGTCGCGGCGTGGTCGGCGTACGCGTGGACGGAGAGCAGCCCGAGGGTGGCGCAGGGCGCGACGGCCGGGCCGGTCACCGGGTGCGGGAAGGCCGCTTCGGCCCCGGGCTGGAACGGCGAGAGGTCCGCGTCGGCCGGATGAACCGGCGGCGACGCGGACCTCTCGACGGACAGCGGGGCGGCGGAGGTGGGTCAGCCGCCCAACCGCTGGAGCGCGTTCTGGAGATTGGTGAGGTCGTTGCGCTGGGTGTTCTTCATGGTCTGCGCGGTCCGGACCACGTCGGGCTCGTCGCTCACGTCGAGGATGCCGTCGATCATGTGGATGCCGCCCAAGTGATGCTTGATCATCAGTTGCAGGAAGAGGACGTCCAGCTCCCGGCCCTCGGCCGCGCGCAGCTTCGCCATCTCCTCGGGGGTGGCCATGCCCGGCATCAGCCCGTTCCTGACCAGCCCGGCGCCGTCGGACATCCACGACATCGACGGCTGGCTGCCCGCCGGGTCGAGCCCCCACGAGCGCAGCCAGGTGTGCATGGTGCCGATCTCGCCCTGCTGGGCGGTGGCGATGTCGCCGCCGATGCTGCGGACCTCCGGGTCCGCGCCCTCGTCGAAGGCGATCAGGCCCATCTCCACCGCCTGCGCGTGGTGGGTCATCATGTCCCGGGCGAAGCCCGCCTCCGCCGAGGCGTCGCCCGGGCGGGTCAGCCGGGGCGTCAACAGGCCACCGGCGTAGCCGAGGAGTAGCCCGACCACGACGGCCAGGGCCAGCGCGGCCGTGCCCCAGCGGACCGGCGGACGCCGCTCCTCCGGAGCCGGGCTGGCCGGCTCGCTCGTATCGATCATGGTCGGGATGCTCATCGCTCTCCTCAGCCCTGCGGCATCTGCGGGGCATCGTCGCGCGGCGTGGTGCCGGTGGCGGTGATGCCCTGGCTGCACAGCGCGGTCGGGCCCTCGACCGAGGCGTTGACCTTCAGCGTCTTGATGAACTCGTCGATCCGGCCGTCGTCGGCGTTGTCGACCTTGAGCTGGTAGCCCCACGCCTGGAGCGAGATCGGCTTGTCCAGCCCCTCGAACGGGCTGAGCATCAGCTTCTCCTTGCCCCGCACCTTCTCGGCGAGCTTCGTCACCTGGTCGGCGGGCAGGTCGGGGCGGTAGGTGATCCAGACCGTGCCGTGCTCCAGGCTGTGCACCGCGTGCTCGTTGGCGATCTGGGCGGGGTAGACGTCACCCATGCAGTTCTGCCAGGCCGCGTTGTGCGGGCCGGCCACCGGCGGCAGCACCGTGTAGGTGATCGGCCCCGTCTTGTGGTTGCCGCCGGCCACGAGGTCCTTGTCCTTCTCGCGGTAGTTGACGATGCCCTCGATCGCGTCCGCCCGGTCCTCCCAGGGCTTGGCGCCCTGGAACGTCGCCCAGGCGCCGTAGCCGATGATCGCCACGGCCAGCACACCCACGGCGACGAAGAGCGCGATCGGCCCCCAGGAGCGGCCCTGGCTCACCTTCACCGGGGCGATGGGCTTGCGGCCCTTGCCCCCCGCGCCGGGACGGGTGCCCGTCGGCTTGCCGGACCCGGCCTTGGCGCCGGTGGACCCGGGCTTGGCGCCGGCGGCCGGGCGGCCCGCCGCCGGCTTCTTGCCGGTGCTGACCACGTTCGGACGGCGCTCAGGGCCGCCCGGGGTGCTGATGCTCATGGTGCCTCGTCAGGTCGGTCGGTCAGGGGATCCGGCGGGCCGGTCTCACACACTGGGTCGCCGCCGCGGGTGCCGAGTCTACCCCCGATAACATGGATCGGTGACTCCCGCAGAACTCGCCGAGGTCGTCCTATCCGCAGCCCACGCCGTCTTCACCGAGCGTGGCCTGGACCGCGCCGCCCTGCCGGAGCGGACGGTGGTCGAGCGACCCCGCAACCCCGAGCACGGCGACTACGCCTCCACGCTGGCTCTCCAGCTCAGCAAGAAGGTGGGCGTCCCGCCGCGCGAGCTGGCCACGGCGCTGGCCGACCAGCTCGGTCGGGCCCCGGGGGTCAAGTCGGTGGAGATCGCCGGCCCGGGCTTCCTCAACATCCGGCTCGACGCGGCCGCCGCCGGGCAGCTCGCCCGGGCGATCGTCGAGGCCGGTGAGGCGTACGGCCGCAGCGACCGGCTCGCCGGCCAGCGGATGAACCTGGAGTTCGTCTCGGCGAACCCGACCGGCCCGGTGCACATCGGCGGCGTCCGCTGGGCGGCCGTCGGCGACGCGCTCAGCCGGCTCCTGCGCGCCACGGGTGCCGACGTGGGCACGGAATACTACTTCAACGACGCGGGCTCCCAGATCGACCGGTTCGCCCGCTCCCTGCTCGCCGCCGCGAAGGGCGAGCCGGCCCCCGAGGACGGCTACGCCGGGGCGTACATCTCCGAGATCGTCGACGCCGTCCGGAAGATCCGTCCCGACGTGCTGGAGCTGGACGACGACGCGGCCCAGGAGGTCTTCCGGGTCGAGGGCGTGCAGCTCATGTTCGCCGAGATCAAGTCCTCGCTGCGCGGCTTCGGGGTCGAGTTCGACACCTACTTCAACGAGAAGGACCTGCACGACCGGGGCGAGCTGGACCTGGCCCTCCAGCGGCTGCGCGAGCAGGGACGGATCTTCGAGTCCGACGGCGCGACCTGGCTGCGCACCACCGACTTCGGCGACGACAAGGACCGGGTGCTGCGCAAGTCCAACGGCGAGTGGACCTACTTCGCCGCCGACTGCGCCTACTACCTCGACAAGCGGGAGCGCGGCTTCGACCGGGTCGTGATCATGCTGGGCGCCGACCACCACGGCTACATCGGCCGGATGAAGGCGATGTCGGCGTGCTTCGGCGACGACCCGGAGCGCAACCTGGAGATCCTGATCGGCCAGATGGTCAACCTGGTCCGCGACGGCGCCCCGGTCCGGATGAGCAAGCGGGCCGGCACCGTGGTGACCCTGGAGGACCTGGTCGACGCGATCGGCGTGGACGCCTCCCGGTACGCGCTGGCCCGCTACTCCAGCGACTCCCCGATCGACATCGACGTGGAGCTGTGGACCCGCGCCACCCGCGACAACCCGGTCTACTACGTGCAGTACGTGGCGGCCCGGACGGCCAGCGTCGGCCGCAACGCCGCCGAGGTGGGGCTGACCCGGGGCGACGCCGAGGCGTTCCGCCCGGAGCTGCTCGGGCACGAGAAGGAGAACGAGCTGCTCAAGGCGCTCGCCGAGTTCCCCGCCGTGGTCGCCGCGGCGGCCGAGCTGCGCGGCCCGCACCGGGTGGCCCGCTACCTGGAGGAGCTGGCCGGGGCCTACCACCGGTTCTACGACGAGTGCCGGATCCTGCCGCGCGGCGACGAGGAGGTCACCGACCTGCACCGGGCCCGGCTCTGGCTGAACGACGCCACCCGCACCGTGATCGCCAACGGCCTGCGCCTGCTCGGCGTCTCGGCCCCCGAGAGGATGTGAGCGCTGTGCGAGCGCGAGGAGTGAGCTTGCGAGCCCCGCAGTCGCGAAGCGAAGACCGGTAATGCGTGCTCACGAGGCCGGTGCGCTGCACGGCGACATCGGCAGCCGAGGGCCGGCGTGGCTGCGTCCCCCGGTCGACGTCAACGCCCTGGTGCCGCAGCTCTGGCCGCGCAACGTGACGCGCGACGGCGACGGCGTGCTCGCCGTCGCCGGGCTCGGCGTCCGCGACGTCGCGGCCGAGTTCGGCACCCCGGTGTACGTCCTCGACGAGGACGACCTGCGCTCGCGCTGCCGCGACTTCCGCACCGGCTTCGACGGCGTCGACGTCTATTACGCCGGCAAGGCCTTCCTCTGCCGCGCGGTGGTCCGGATGATCTCCGAGGAGGGCCTGCACCTCGACGTGTGCACCGGGGGCGAGCTGGCCACCGCGCTGTCGGCCGGGATGCCGCCCGAGCGGATCGGCTTCCACGGCAACAACAAGTCGGTGGCCGAGCTGACCCGGGCGCTCGACGCCGGGGTCGGCCGGATCATCCTCGACTCGTTCGACGAGATCGACCGGCTCACCGCGCTCGCCCGCGAGCGGGGCGTCCGCCCCCGGGTGATGATCCGGGTCACGGTCGGCGTCGAGGCGCACACCCACGAGTTCATCGCCACCGCCCACGAGGACCAGAAGTTCGGCTTCTCCCTCGCGGGCGGGGCGGCGGCCGAGGCGGCCTTCCGGGTGCTCGACGAGGGCGTGCTGGAGCTGCGCGGCCTGCACTCGCACATCGGCTCGCAGATCTTCGACGCCAGCGGCTTCGAGGTCTCCGCCCGCCGGGTGCTCGGCCTCCAGGCGCAGATCCGCGACGCGCGCGGGGTGGAGCTGCCCGAGCTGGACCTCGGTGGCGGCTTCGGCATCGCGTACACCACCCAGGACGACCCGGCCACCCCGCAGGACCTGGCGAAGCGGCTGCGCCGGATCGTCGAGTCCGAGTGCGCGGCGGAGCGGCTGGCGGTGCCGCACCTGTCGATCGAGCCGGGCCGGGCGATCGTGGGGCCGGCCGTCTTCACCCTCTACGAGGTCGGCACGGTCAAGGACGTGGACGGGATCCGGACGTACGTGAGCGTCGACGGCGGGATGAGCGACAACATCCGTACCGCGCTCTACGACGCGTCCTACTCCGCGACGCTGGCGTCCCGGGCGTCGACCGCCGAGCCGATGCTCGCCCGCGTGGTGGGAAAGCACTGTGAGTCCGGGGACATCGTGGTGAAGGATGAATTCCTGCCCGCCGACGTGCAGCCCGGAGATCTTGTCGCGGTGCCGGGCACCGGCGCCTACTGCCGGAGCATGGCCAGCAACTACAACCACGTGCCCCGCCCCCCGGTGGTCGCGGTGCGGGGCGGCCAGGCGCGCCTGATCGTCCGGCGGGAGACCGAAGACGACCTGCTGGCATTGGATGTGGGATGACGTCACCTGTGCGCCTGGCACTGCTCGGCTGCGGCACGGTCGGTAGCGAGGTGGTCCGGCTGCTGCACGAGCAGGCGGCCGACCTCGCCGCCCGGATCGGCGCCCCGCTGGAGATCGCCGGCATCGCCGTACGCCGTCTCGGCCGCGACCGGGGCGACCTGCCGGTCGACCCGACCCTGTTCACCACCGACGCGCTCGGCCTGATCAAGCGCGACGACGTGGACGTTGTCGTCGAGGTCGTCGGGGGCATCGAGCCCGCGCGGGGCTGGCTGGTGGAGGCGCTGCGGGCCGGCAAGAGCGTGGTCACGGCCAACAAGGCGCTGCTCGCCGAGGACGGCGCCGCCCTGCACGACGCGGCGGCCGAGGGCGGCGGCGACCTCTACTACGAGGCGTCCGTGGCGGGGGCGATCCCGCTGCTGCGCCCGCTGCGCGAGTCGCTGCACGGCGACCGGATCAACCGGGTCACCGGCATCGTCAACGGCACCACCAACTTCATCCTCTCCGCCATGGACGCGACCGGCGCCGGCTTCACGGAGGCGCTGGAGGAGGCCACCGAGCTGGGCTACGCCGAGGCCGACCCGACCGCCGACGTGGAGGGCTTCGACGCGGCGGCGAAGGCGGCCATCCTCGCCTCGCTGGCGTTCCACACCCGGGTCGGCGCGGCCGACGTGCACCGGGAGGGCATCACCGAGGTCACCGCGGCCGACGTGGCCAGCGCCAAGGCGATGGGGTGCACCATCAAGCTGCTCTGCATCGCCGCCCGGGGCGCCGACGCCGCCGGTCGGGAGACGGTAAGCGTGCGGGTGCACCCCGCGATGATCCCGCTGGGCCACCCGCTGGCCAGCGTCGGCGACGCGTTCAACGCGGTCTTCGTCGAGGCCGAGGCAGCCGGGCCGCTGATGTTCTACGGCCGGGGCGCCGGCGGCGCGCCGACCGCCAGCGCGGTGCTGGGCGACGTGGTGGCGGTCTCCCGCAACCGGCTCGCCGGGGTGCGGTCGGCCAGCGAGAGCGCGTACGCCGACCTGCCGGTGCGGCCGATGGGGGAGGCGCTGACCCGCTACCACATCAGCCTGGACGTGGCCGACCGGCCGGGTGTGCTGGAGGGCGTCGCCGGGGTGTTCGCCCGGCACGACGTGTCGATCGCCACCGTGCGGCAGGGCCCGGCGGGCGGGGGCCCGGCCGGCCGGGGCGAAGACGCCGACCTGGTCATCGTCACCCACGTGGCACCCGACGCGGCGCTCGCCGCCACCGTGCGCGAGCTGCGCGGGCTGGACATCGTCCGCTCGGTGGCGAGCGTGCTGCGGGTGGAGGGCGGGCTGTGACAGTCTTCGGCCCCGCCCGGGCGGCTCGCGGTCGCCACGGCAGGTGCGGGCGGTGACCGGTCTCTGGGCCGCCCCGGGCGGTACGGCCGGGCGGCTCGCGGTCGCGACGGCATGGGCCGGGCGGTGACCGGTCGCTGGCCCCGCCCCGGCGGGGCGGGCGCTTGCGCGTCTCGCCTGATGGTTAACTGCGGGTGCGCCGACGGGCACCGGGCGATGCTGGTCCAGGCTGGAGAGGTGCCCGGCGCGGCGGGGCGGTAGAGGCGAGGGAGAACGACATGTGGCGGGGTCTGATCGACGCGTACCGGGACCGGCTGCCGGTCACCGACGCCACCCCGGTCGTGACCCTGCACGAGGGGAACACCCCGCTGCTGCCCGCGCCCGTGCTCTCCGCCCGGCTCGGCTGCGACGTGCACCTGAAGGTGGAGGGCGCCAACCCGACCGGCTCGTTCAAGGACCGGGGCATGACGCTCGCGGTCTCCAAGGCGGTCGAGGCCGGCAACAAGGCGATCATCTGCGCCTCCACCGGCAACACCAGCGCCTCCGCGGCGGCGTACGCGGCCCGCGCCGGCCTGACCTGCGCGGTGCTCGTGCCGCAGGGCAAGATCGCGCTGGGCAAGCTGGCCCAGGCGCTCGTGCACGGGGCGCGGCTGCTCCAGGTCACCGGCAACTTCGACGACTGCCTGTCGCTGGCCGCCAAGCTCGCCCAGGACTACCCGGTCGCCCTGGTCAACTCGGTCAACGTCGACCGGCTGCACGGCCAGAAGACGGCCGCCTTCGAGATCGTCGAGGCGTTGGGCGACGCCCCCGACATCCACTGCCTGCCGGTCGGCAACGCCGGCAACGTCTCCGCCTACTGGATGGGCTACTCGGAGGAGCTGCGGGACGGCAACGCCACCCGGGCCCCCAAGATGTACGGCTTCCAGGCGGCCGGCGCCGCCCCGATCGTCAGCGGGCAGGTGGTCCGCGAGCCGTCCACGATCGCCACCGCCATCCGGATCGGCAACCCGGCGAGCTGGACCAGGGCGCTCGACGCCCGGGACTCCTCCGGCGGACTGATCGCCGCCGTCACCGACCGGGAGATCCTGGCCGCGTACCGGCTGCTGGCCCGCGAGGTCGGGGTCTTCGTCGAGCTGGGCAGCGCGGCCAGCGTGGCCGGCCTGCTCCAGCAGGCCGCCGCCGGTCGGATCCCGGCCGGCTCGACGGTGGTCTGCACGGTCACCGGCCACGGCCTGAAGGACCCGGAGTGGGCGATCTCCACCGCGCCCGTGCCGACCACCATCGCCAACGACCCCCTGGCCGCCGCCCGCTGTCTCGACCTCGCCTGAGCCGCCGGCGGATCGGCGCCGGTCGACGCCGACGGGAGTGAGCCGGCGCGGCCGAGGCGAGTCCTGTGCATCGGACGGGGCAGGGCCGACCGGGGTCGGTCAGGCCGGGTGGGGGAGAATCCGAACCCCCGCCAATCGCCTTTTTCAGGAGTGAGTCACGCCGATGTCGCTGCTCGCCAGATTCAGCCTCGCCAACCGAGGGCTGATCGCCCTCATCGCGGTGGTGACCACGCTGTTCGGGGCGTTCGCCGTACCGTCACTGAAGCAGCAGCTCCTGCCGTCGCTGGAGTTCCCGGCCGCGTTCATCGTGGCGGTCTACCCCGGCGCCGGGCCCGAGGTCGTCGAGTCGCAGGTCACCGAGCCGATCGAGAACGCCCTCCAGGGCATCCCCGGGCTGGACCAGGTCACCTCGACCTCCCGCGAGGGCTCCACGACCGTCCAGGTCCAGTACGAGTTCGGCACCGACCTGGACGACGTGGTCAACAAGATGCAGACCGCGCTCAACCGGATCGACGCGCAGCTGCCGGAGGGGGTCGACCCGCAGGTCATCGCCGGCAGCACCGACGACCTGCCCGCGGTGGTGCTCGCCGCCTCCGGCGGTGCCGACCAGCGCGTCCTCGTCGAGAAGCTGCGCGCCGCGGTCGTGCCCGAGCTGGAGGCGATCGAGGGGGTGCGGACGGTCGACCTGACCGGCGCCCGCGACGACGTCGTGGTGGTCGTCCCGAACCCGGCCAAGCTGGCGGCGGCGAAGCTCCAGCCGACCGCCCTCGGCGCGGCGTTGCAGACCAACGGCGTGACGGTGCCGGCCGGTGCGGTGACCGACGGCACCCGCGCGCTCCCGGTGCAGGTCGGTACCCGGCTCGCCACGCTGGACGACCTGCGTGGCGTCGTGGTCGCGCCGGCGACGGGCCGGGCGGCCCCGGTCCGCCTCGGCGACGTGGCCACCGTCGAGCAGCAGCTCGCCCCGGCCACCGCGATCACCCGCACCAACGGCAAGGACAGCCTGGGCATCGCGATCACCGCCTCCCCGGACGGCAACGCGGTGCAGATCTCGCACGAGATCCGGGACCGGCTCGCCGAGCTGCGGGAGGCCTCCGGCGCCGAGCTGACCGTCGTCTTCGACCAGGCGCCGTTCGTCGAGAAGTCGATCGAGAGCCTGACCACCGAGGGCCTGCTGGGCCTGGTCATGGCCGTCGTGGTCATCCTGGTCTTCCTGCTGTCGGTCCGCTCCACCGTGGTCACCGCGGTCTCCATCCCGCTCTCGGTGGTGGTGGCCCTGATCGCCCTCTGGATCGGCGACTACTCGCTCAACCTGCTCACCCTCGGCGCGCTCACCATCGCGGTCGGCCGGGTGGTCGACGACTCGATCGTCGTGCTGGAGAACATCAAGAGACACCTGGAGTACGGCGAGCCGAAGCGGCAGGCGATCCTCGCCGCCGTGCGCGAGGTGGCCGGCGCGGTGACCGCGTCCACCCTCACCACGGTCGCCGTCTTCGCGCCGATCGCGCTGGTGGGCGGCTTCGTCGGGCAGCTCTTCGCGCCGTTCGCGATCACCGTCACGGTGGCCCTGCTCGCCTCGCTGCTGGTCTCGCTGACCGTCATCCCGGTGCTCGCGTACTGGTTCCTGAAGCCCTCAGGCGGCACGGCGGACGACGCCGCGCTGCGCCGGGCGGCGGAGGAGAAGGAGCTGCGCAACCCGTTGCAGCGGGCGTACCTGCCGGTGATCGGGTTCGCGACCCGCAAGCGGGCCACCCGGTGGATCACGCTGGGCCTCGGCATGCTTGTGCTGTTCGGCACCTTCGGCCTGTCCCGGCAGCTGGAGACCAACTTCATCGACGACTCCGGCCAGGACACCCTGAGCATCACGCAGGAGCTGCCGGCGGGCACCGGGCTGGCCGGCACGGACGCGGCGGCCCGCCAGATCGAGGCGGTGCTGGAGCGCACCGAGGACGTCGAGACGTACCAGGTCACGGCGGGCGGCGGGGACAACCCGTTCGCCGGCGGCGGCGGCAACAACGTCGCCAGCTGGTCGCTGGCCCTCGGCGAGGGCACCGACGCCAAGAAGATGCGGGAGAAGCTGCGCCGGGAGTTCGACGCCCTGGGCGCGGGCGTCGGTGAGATCAGCTTCGGCGCCGGTCAGGGCGGGGCGGCCGCCAACCAGATCGAGGTGGTCGTGCAGGGCGCCGACCCGGAGGCGCTGACCCGGGCCGCCGAGGAGGTCCGCTCGGCGATGGCCGGGCTGGCGGGCGTCGAGGACGTCTCCACCAGCCTCGCCACGCGGGTGCCGCGCG
Organism: Micromonospora sp. NPDC023644; assembly: GCF_040640115.1. NCBI lineage: Bacteria > Bacillati > Actinomycetota > Actinomycetes > Micromonosporales > Micromonosporaceae > Micromonospora > Micromonospora sp. NPDC023644. The sequence goes on from NZ_JBFABA010000001.1 coordinate 285,466, forward strand.
TCGACGTCACCGTCGACCGGGTCGCCGCCGGGCGGGTCGGGCTCACGGAGGCCGCCGTCGGCCAGCTGGTGGCCCAGGCGTTCCGGGGCGCGCCCCTGGGGCAGGTCACGCTCGACGACGGGCAGCGGGACGTGGTGCTGCGGTTCGCGGGCAAGCCGCCGACCACGGTGGAGGAGCTGCGCGCGTTGCCGGTCGGGCCGGTGAAGCTCGACGCCATCGCCGACGTCACCCAGACCGAGGGCCCGCAGCAGGTGAGCCGGATCGACGGCGAGCGCAGCGTCTCCGTCACCGGTACGGCCACCGGCTCGAACCTCGGCGCCATCACGCAGGAGCTGCAGAAGAAGCTGGACGGCATCGACGTGCCGGGGGCGACCTTCGCCATCGGCGGGGTCAGCGCGGACCAGGAGGAGGCCTTCGCCGACCTGGGCCTGGCCGTGCTCGCGGCCATCGCGATCGTCTTCCTGATCATGGTGGCGACGTTCCGGAGCCTGGTCCAGGCGCTGATCCTGCTGATCTCCATCCCGTTCGCGGCGACCGGCGCGATCGGCCTGCTGCTCGCCACCGGCACCCCGCTGGGCGTGCCGGCGCTGATCGGCGTGCTCATGCTGGTCGGCATCGTGGTGACCAACGCGATCGTGCTGCTGGACCTGGTCAACCAGTACCGGGCCCAGGGCATGGGGGTCCAGGAGGCGGTGGTCGAGGGCGGCCGGCGCCGGCTGCGGCCGATCCTGATGACCGCGGTCGCCACCATCTTCGCGCTGCTGCCGATGGCCCTCGGCCTCACGGGGGAGGGCGGCTTCATCTCCAAGCCGCTGGCGGTCGTGGTGATCGGCGGTCTGCTCAGCTCGACGCTGCTCACCCTGATCCTGGTGCCGACGCTCTACGCGATGGCGGAGAACACCAAGGAGTCGTTCCGCTCCCGGCGGGCCCGCCGGTCCGGCGGGGCGGCCCCGGCCACCGGGGCGGGCGACGCCGATCAGCCCGGCGACGACGGCGGGACGCCCGCCGCCGAGCCGGTTGCGGTGCCCGCGGGCGTGCCGTCCACCGCCGGCGCTGAGGGCGCCGACGCCCCGGCGTCCCGGCCGGCGCCGTCGGGCGCGCTGGTGGACGGCACCGACCAGTTCGAGGTGCTGCGGCTGCCGAAGAGCCGCAGGTCCCCGCTGCCGCCGACCGAGTAGCGGTACGTCCGCGAACGCCCCCGACGGGTCCCGCCCGCCGGGGGCGTTCGCATTCGGTCAGGTAGCCGCCGTACGCCCGGCCCGCCGGTCGCCGCCGGGTAGGGTATCCGGACGTGCCGTCCACCGTCTCGGTCCTCACCCGCAACCGGAACTTCCGCAATCTCTTCCTCGCGGAGCTGGTGGTCTTCGGCGCCGACTGGTTCGTCATGGTGCCGCTGCTGGTGCTGCTGCCGGACCTGACCGGCAGTGGCGTCTGGGGCGCGCTGGTGCTCGCCGTCGACACCGGCATCGTGGCGTTGCTGCTGCCGTACACGGGCACGGTCGCCGACCGGTTCGACCGGCGCAAGATCATGATCATTTCGAACGTCGCGGCCCTGCTCGGCGTGCTGCTGCTGCTCGGGGTGCGTAGCGCCGGGACCGCCTGGCTGGCGATGGTCGGGATCGGGGTGGTGGCGGTTGCCAAGGCGTTCTACTCCCCGGCGGCCCAGGCGGCCCTGCCCAACGTGCTCGACCCCGACGAGCTGGCCGCCGGCAACGCCGTGGCGGGCTCGGCCTGGGGCACCATGACCGTCGTCGGCGCCTCGCTGGGCGGCGTGCTCAGCGCCGCCGTCGGCCCGTACGCCTGCTTCTGGGTGGCGGCCGTGGGCCTGGTGATAGCCGCGGGCCTGGCCACGCTGATCCGCCGGCCGTTGCAGGCGCCCCGCGACGCGGACCTGCCGGTGCAGCGGACCTGGCCCGCGATCCGCGAGGCGCTGGGCTACATCGGGCACCGGCCGAGGGTGCTGGCGCTGGTCACCGTGAAGTCGGCGGTCGGCCTCGGCAACGGCGTGCTGACCGTGTTCCCGCTGCTCGCGGCGGTGTACGGGGTCGGTCCGATCGGCACCGGGCTGCTCTTCGCCGTCCGCGGGGCGGGGGCGCTCGTCGGGCCGATCCTGATGCGCCGGGTGCTGACCAACCGGGCCTGGCTGCTGCCCGGGCTGGCGCTGTCCATGTCCCTCTACGGCCTGGCCTACCTCGGCACCTCGGTCGCCAACTGGTTCCCGCTGGTGCTGGTCCTGGTCTTCGTCGCCCACTTCGCGGGCGGCAGCAACTGGGTGATGTCGAACTTCGCGCTCCAGGGCGAGGTGCCGGACCGGCTGCGGGGCCGCGTCTTCGCCACCGACATGATGCTGGCGACCCTCGCCGTCTCGATCAGCCAGCTCGCGGTGGCCGCCGTGGTGGACACCGTGGACGAGCGGGTGGTGCTGGCCAGCTGCGCCCTGGTCACGCTGGTCTACGCGGTCGGCTGGCGGATCGCCACCCGCCGGCTCTCGCTCACGGAGCCGGCCCCGCAGCCGGCCCCGAGCGCCGCCCACTGACCCGCCCGCGCGGCCGGCCCACTGACCCGCCCGCGCGGCCGGCGGTCAGCCGCGGCCCGCTCCGGGCGCCGCCGCTGACCCGCCCGGCGGTCAGGGCCGGTCGGTCCCGGTGTCCGTCGGCGCGTCCGGCCGGGATCGGCCACCCCACTGCGCCGGCACGTCGGCGCCGCCCTCCGCGGTCCACCCCGGGCCGGTCGGCGGCGCAGGTGCGGCGGTCGGCACCGGTTGACCGGCCGGCACCGGGGCGGTGGTCGGCACCGGCGCGCCGCCGGCGAGCGGTCGTCCGAACGGGCCGGCCTCCGCGCCGCCCGCCCGCCGCCCGGCCAGCACCGCCGCGATCAGCAGACCCGTCCCGATCGGGTACGTCAGGGACTGCAGCCCGCCGTAGGCCAGGTTCATCAGCTGGAAGTTCGAGCGCCCCCAGTCGAAGTCGAACGCGCGGGGCAGCAGCAGGGTCCAGGCCACGCTGAGCACCGCGTTGACCAGCAGCACGGTGAGCCCGGACAGCGCCAGCAGCCGGGGCTTCCGGGGCAGCCGCCGCCCGGCCGTCGCAGCCAGTACGAGGCCGACCAGCAGCACCAGCGCCGTGGGCGCCTGGAAGGCGGCCACCGTCGCCACGTACCCGAGTTCGCGCATCCCTGCCTCCAGCCGCCGTCGGTCGGGTCAGGCTAACGGACCGGCCGGGGTGCCCACCGTCCTGCGGAGGCGGCCCTGCGGCCCCGTCCCATCCGGCGGGCGGAGGTCCGGGTCGTCGGTGCGGAGCCCTAGCATGAGCCCGTGCCGACGAACTTCACCTCCGGCCCGGTCCGGGTCCGGGTCCCCGCCACCAGCGCCAACCTGGGGCCGGGATTCGACGCCCTGGGGCTCGCCCTGGCGCTGCACGACGACGTGGCCGCCGAGGTGACGGCGCGGGGCGTCACGGTGGCCGTGGCCGGGCAGGGCGCCGGGGAGCTGCCGGCCGACGACCGGCACCTGGTCGTCCGCGCCATGCGGGCGGCCTTCGACGTGCTCGGCGGGCAGCCGCCCGGGCTGGCCGTGGAGTGCGTCAACCGCATCCCGCAGGCCCGCGGCCTGGGCTCCTCGTCCGCGGCGATCGTCGCCGGCGTGCTGCTGGCCCGTGCGCTGGTCACCGACGGCGAGAACCGCCTCGACGACGCCGCCGCGCTGCGCCTCGCCGCCGAGATCGAGGGCCATCCGGACAACGTGGCGCCGTGCCTGCTCGGCGGCTTCACCCTGGCCTGGACCGAGCCCTCCGGCGCCCGGGCGGTGTCGCTGCCGGTCGCCGAGGGCGTACGACCGACGGTCTTCGTGCCGGCGGAGCGCGGCCTGACGGCGACCGCGCGGGCCGCGCTGCCGGCCACCGTGCCCCACGCCGACGCGGCGCTGAACGCCGGCCGCGCCGCGCTGCTGGTGCACGCGCTGACCGCCGACCCCGGTCTGCTGCTGCCGGCCACGGTCGACCGGCTGCACCAGGACTACCGCGCCGACGGCATGCGGGGCAGCGCCGACCTGGTGGAAGCGCTGCGTGGGGCCGGTGTGGCCGCTGTGATCAGCGGTGCGGGGCCGACCGTCCTGGCCCTGACCGACCCACCCGAGGGCCTCGACCCGGGAACAGGTTGGCAGGTCTGGCGGTTGGATCCAGACGGGAGCGGAGCACAGGTCACCCGGGGTAGACTGGGACACGCAGAGCGGGACCCTGTTGCCGCAGGTCGGAAGAGTTGATTACGCTCTAGACTTAGCACAGCCGCGAAGCATGCGATCTCCCTGCGGGTCGGCGCACCCCCGAAGCTTTCGGCGGTCAGCCCGTCACCCCTGCCTAGGCCCACGCCGCACCGCAGTGTTCACAGGTCGCCGCAAACGGCGAGACCCGCTCACCGACGTTTGGTGAGTCGGGAAACCGACCGGCTGCTGTGTCACAGACTCCCGCGACGCGTCCATGCGAGGCGGGTGCACCGAGGCCGCCCGGCCACCTGGCTTTTCGACTCCGGGCAGTCCCGGCCTATCGAGGGAAGGAATCCATTGAGCGACACCACCGACGTGACGTCGGATGTTTCCAACGTCGCTGGCGATGCCACCACCGCCGCCGCCCCCGCCCGTCGTCGGCGTAGCGGCACCGGCCTGTCGGCAATGCTGCTGCCGGAGCTGCAGAGCCTGGCCGCCTCGCTCGGCATCTCGGGCACGGCCCGCATGCGCAAGGGCGAGCTGATCAGCGCGATCTCCGAGCGGCAGGGCGGCGCCGCCGCCGGGACCCCTCGACCGCGGGCCGAGGTCGCGGCCGCGGCCGCTGCCACCCGTGAAGAGGCCCGCGCCGAGGTCCGCGAGACCGAGCGGCCGGCGGCCGAGCGGCGCACCGCGGAGCAGGCTCCGACGGAGCCGGCGGCGGTCGAGGCGGAGCCCCGTGGCCGGACCCGGCGCAGCCGGACCGCCGCCTCCGAGGCACGGGCCGCGGAGGCCCGTCCGGCGGAGACGCGCCCGGCCGAGGCCCGCCCGGCGGAGACCCGTCCAACGGAGACCCGTGTGGAAGAGGCCGAGGCCGGCGAGCGCGCCGACCGGGGCGAGGGCCGTGGCCGTGAGCGCGGCGACCGCGCCGAGCGTGGCGGCGAGCGTGCCGAGCGCGGTGACCGTGCCGAGCGCGGCGACCGGGCCGAGCGCGGCGACCGGGCCGAGCGTGGCGGCGAGCGTGCCGAGCGTGGCGACCGGGCCGAGCGCGGTGACCGTGTCGAGCGCGGCGGCGAGCGTGCCGACCGTGCCGAGCGCGGCGACCGCAACGAGCGGGGCGACCGTGGCGAGCGTGCCGAGCGCGGTGACCGCAACGAGCGCGGCGAGCGTGCCGAGCGCGGCGACCGCAACGAGCGCGGCGACCGGGGCCAGCGCATCGAGCGTGACAACGACGGCGACGACGACGAGAGCGGCGGCCGGCGTGGCCGGCGCAGCCGGTTCCGCGACCGCCGCCGTGGCCGCGGTGAGCGTGCCGAGGGCGGTGGCACCGGCGACGGCGGGCGCGAGCGCGAGCCGCAGGTCGGCGAGGACGACGTCCTCGTCCCGGTGGCCGGCATCATCGACGTGCTCGACAACTACGCCTTCGTGCGGACCACCGGCTACCTGGCCGGCCCGAACGACGTCTACGTCTCGATGTCGCAGATCAAGAAGTACGGCCTGCGGCGCGGTGACGCCATCACCGGTGCGGTGCGCGCCTCCTCGCGCGACGGCGAGCAGCGGCGGGACAAGTACAACCCGCTGGTGCGGCTGGACACCATCAACGGGATGGAGCCGGACGAGGCGAGGCGCCGGCCGGAGTTCTACAAGCTCACCCCGCTCTACCCGCAGGAGCGGCTGCGGCTGGAGACCGAGCCGCACATCCTCACCACCCGGGTCATCGACCTGGTCATGCCGCTCGGCAAGGGCCAGCGCGCGCTGATCGTGTCGCCCCCGAAGGCGGGCAAGACGATGGTGCTCCAGGCCATCGCGAACGCGATCACGCACAACAACCCGGAGTGCCACCTGATGGTGGTGCTGGTGGACGAGCGGCCCGAAGAGGTCACCGACATGCAGCGGTCGGTGAAGGGTGAGGTCATCGCGGCGACGTTCGACCGTCCGCCGCAGGACCACACCACGGTGGCCGAGCTGGCGATCGAGCGGGCGAAGCGCCTGGTCGAGCTGGGCCACGACGTGGTCGTGCTGCTCGACTCGGTGACCCGCCTCGGTCGGTCGTACAACCTCGCGGCGCCGGCCAGCGGCCGGATCATGTCGGGTGGTATCGACTCCACCGCGCTCTACCCGCCGAAGCGCTTCCTGGGTGCGGCCCGCAACATCGAGAACGGTGGCTCGCTGACCATCCTCGCCACCGCGCTGGTGGAGACCGGGTCCATGGCGGACACGGTCATCTTCGAGGAGTTCAAGGGCACCGGCAACGCGGAGCTGAAGCTGGACCGGAAGATCGCCGACAAGCGCATCTTCCCGGCCATCGACATCCACCCGTCCGGCACGCGCAAGGAGGAGATCCTGCTCGCGCCGGAGGAGCTGGCCATCATCCACAAGCTCCGGAAGGTCCTGCACTCGCTGGACTCGCAGGCGGCGCTGGACCTGCTGCTCGACAAGCTCAAGCAGACCCGCACCAACATCGAGTTCCTGATGCAGATCGCCAAGTCGACGCCGGGGGAGTGACCCTCCCCGGGTGAGACGAGCGAGAAGGGCGCGGCCACGAGGCCGTGCCCTTCTCGCGTCCCGGGCTCCGGTGTGGTGGTGAGCTCCGGCGCGGCACGCGGACTGCCCAGGCGGGCCACGGTTGCCGGCCCGCGTCGGTGACGATGCGTCACCGGCCCTCGGCTCGCCCATGACATGACGCTGCGTGAGCGAATCCGGTGGCCCGGCTAGCCTGCCTTCCCGCGCCGCCGCTGCCGGTGCCTCCTGGCCAGGGGTTTTGCTGGAAGGCGCGCTTCCGTCGCCGCACCCTCCACGTCCCCTTTGCTCTGCATCCACGTGCGCACCGCTCACGCGGCGTGCCCGGTGCGGATATGGCTGCAGAGCAAAGGGGACGGACCGAGGGGGGCGGGAAGGCCGGGACCGTCCACTCTCCGTGACCGGATGCGGCGCCGCCGTGGCCCGTGGGCGCGGTATGGCCGGGCCGGCTGCGCCACGGCGTGGTCCGCGGATGGCGGCGACGCGACGGCGACGGCAACCGGACGGGTGGAGTTTTCCTTCGCTTTGGGCAACAGGTATTGAAACTTCTATTCACCGTCCGGTTGACTGTCGCCCATGCGTACCCGCAGACGATCCGCCCGGCTCGCAGGCGTCCTGCTGCTGACGCCGCTGCTCACCCTGGCCGGCACCGTGCCGGCGAACGCCGGTGCGCCGGCTCCGGCCACCGACCCCTCCGCCACCGCGGCCGAGGACGCACCGCGTGCCTCCTCGTACTCCACGGGCTCCGTGACGCTCGCCGGCGACCCGGCCGCGAGCACCTCGGCCGCCGCGGCCCCGACCGGCCTGGAGCCGGCCGGCGGGCTGGAGACCGCGAAGACCACCCGCCCGGTCGCCCCGGGCCTCGCCCTGACCTCCTTCGACCGGTACGACGCCGACGGCTGGCTGCGCGCGGACGCGCTCACCGCCGACCTCACCGGCGGCCTCACCGTGGACTACGTCAACTCCGGCGCGGTCAGCCGCGCCGAGCCGCTGCGCGGCGCCGTCGACGCGGCCCGGGCGGTCGCCGCGGTCAACGGCGACTTCTTCGACATCAACAACTCCGGTGCCGCCCAGGGCGTCGGCGTCCGCGACGGCCAGCTGGTCCAGTCCGCGGTCAGCGGGCACCGCAACGCCGTCGCGATCACCACCGAGGGGCTCGGCCGCGTCATCGAGGTGAACTTCGACGGCACCGCCACGCTGCCCACCGGTCCGGTGACGTTGACCCAGTTCAACAACATGATCCAGGCGAACGGGATCGGCGTGTTCACCGCGCTCTGGGGGTCGTACACCCGGGAACGGGCGGTCGCCGGCGCCACCCGCGTCACGGAGGTCACGGTGGTCGACGGCCGCGTCGCCACCGTCGGCGGCACGGCCGGCAGCGGGGCGGTCCCGGCCGGCACCACCGTGCTGCTCGGCCGCGACGCCGGCGCGGACGCCCTCGCCGGGCTGCGCCCCGGCGACCCGGTGACCGTCGCCTACCAGCCCAAGCCGGCCGACGGCAGCACCCTGCACGCGGCGGTCGGCGGCGGCAACGTGCTGGTCCGCGACGGAGTGGTGCAGAGCATCGCCGACGCGTCGCTGGCCCCGCGCACGTCCGTCGGCTTCTCCGCCGACGGTCGTCGCATGATCATGCTGACCGTGGACGGCCGGCAGGTCGACAGCCGCGGCGTCACCCAGACCGAGATGGGCCGCATGATGGCCGAACTCGGCGCGCACCACGCGCTCAACCTCGACGGCGGCGGCTCCTCGACGCTGCTCGCCCGGGAGCCGGGCGCGGCGGCCGTGCAGGTGGAGAACAGCCCGTCCGACGGCAGCGAGCGTGCCGTGCCCAACGGCCTGGCCATCTACGCGCCCAAGGGCAGTGGCCGGCTCACCGGGTACTGGCTGGAGACCGCCAGCGACCCGACCAGCGCCCCGGGCGTCGCGCCGGTGCGCGGCGGGCGGCCCGACCGCGTCTTCCCCGGCCTGACCCGACGGCTCACCGCCGCCGGGCACGACGAGACGTACGGCCCGGCGGCCGGCGCGCCGAAGTGGCGGGCCAACCCGGCCGTGCACGGCGTCGTCGACGACAAGGGCCGCTTCCGGGCCGGCCTGCCCGGGCGCACCACGGTCACGGCCTGGCGGGACGAGGCCAGTGGCACCCTCGACCTGACCGTGCTCGGGCCGCTGGCCCGGGTCGACTCCACTGTGGACCGGGTCGGTCTGACCGGCGCGCAGGGCAGCGCGCTGTTCGGCGTGGTCGGCTACGACGCCGAGGGCAACACCGCCCCGATCGAGCCGGCCGACCTGAGGCTCGACTACGACAAGGACCTGCTCCGCATCGTCCCGACCGCCGACGGCAACCTCGCCGTCACCGCCCTGCGGGACACCGGCTCGGCGCTGGTCACCGTCCACGTCGGCCGGAGCAGCACCGTCCTGCCGGTCACCGTCGGGCTCACCGACGTGCCGGTGGCCACCTTCGACGACGCGGCGGCCTGGAAGTTCAGCCAGGCCCGGGCCAGCGGCGCGGTCGCGCCCGCGCCGGGCCGCACCGGCACGGGCCTGAAGATGACGTACGACTTCAGCCAGTCCACCGGCACCCGGGCCGCGTACGCGGACCCGCCGGCCTGGATCGAGGTGGCCGGCCAGCCGCAGGCGTTCGGCATGTGGATCCACGGCAACGGCACGGGGGAGTGGCCCAGCCTGCACCTGCACGACGCGCAGAACACCCAGCACGTCCTGCGCGGCCCGCTGATCACCTGGACGGGCTGGAAGTACGTCGAGTTGGCCGTGCCCGCCGGGGTGCAGTACCCGGTGCGGGTCCGCCGGTTCTACGTGGCGGAGACCAACGCCGCCGCGCAGTACCGCAGCGAGGTGGTCATCGACGACCTGGTGGCGAAGGTGCCGCCGACGGTCGACGCGCCGGCCGAGACGCCGCGCACCGACCGGGTGGTGCTGCGCGACGGCACGGTGGACGGGGCGCCCTGGCGCTTCGCGGTGATGTCCGACGCGCAGTTCGTCGCGGCGAACCCGGACAGCGACCTGGTCGCCCAGGCCCGCCGTACGCTCCGCGAGGTCAAGGCCGCGAAGCCGGACTTCCTGGTGATCAACGGCGACTTCGTGGACACCGCCTACCCGGCGGACTTCGCGCTGGCCAAGCGGTTGCTGGACGAGGAGCTCGGCGGCGAACTGCCGTACTACTACGTGCCCGGCAACCACGAGATCATGGGCGCCCCGATCGCCAACTTCAAGGCCGCCTTCGGCGACACCGAGCGGACCTTCGACCACAAGGGCACCCGCTTCGTCACGCTGAACTCGTCGACCGGCTCGCTGCGCGGCGGCGGCTTCGACCAGGTGCGGATGCTGCGCGAGGCGCTCGACTCGGCGGCCGGTGACGCGGGCGTCGGCTCGGTGGTCGTGCTGCACCACCACCCGCCGCGCGACCCCAGCCCGGCCAAGGCCAGCCAGCTCGGCGACCGGAAGGAGGCCGCGCTGCTGGAGCAGTGGCTGGCCGACTTCCAGCACCGCACCGGCAAGGGGGCCGCGTTCGTCGGCGGGCACGTCGGCACCTTCCACGCCGAGCGGGTCGACGGGGTGCCGTACCTGATCAACGGCAACGCGGGCAAGAACCCCTCCACCCCGGCCGACCAGGGCGGCTTCACCGGGTGGACGGAGTTCGGGGTGGACCCGGTGAGCCCGGCCGAGGCCGACCGGGCCCGGCGCAACCCGCTCGTCGAGGGCCCGCGCTGGGTCGCCGCCGAGTTCCACGCGCACGTCGACGCGCTCGCGCTGGCCGCCCCGGCCAGCATCGCGGTCGGCGCCCCGGCGACGGTCACCGCCACGGTGACCCAGCCCGGCGGGCGTACGGTGCCGGTGGCGGCGCCGGTGAGCGCGGACTGGTCCGCCTCGCCCAACGTGCACGTCGGCTCGGTCCTCGGGCTGAAGCCCTGGCACGTGGCCCGCTTCGACCCGGCCACCGGCAAGCTCACCGCCCTGCGCCCCGGCGCGCAGGTCAAGCTGGCCGTCGCGGTCAACGGGGCCCAGGCCGAGGCCACGGTCACCCTGACGGCCGCCGCCGCAGCTCCCGCCGCCTGAGTTGAGGGGAGGGGCGCCTTCCGGCGCCCGGCGCGTGGGAAGGCGCCCCTCCCGACGTCGCTTCCGAAGGCCCGCTCCGGTTTCCGGTGCGGGCCTTCAGAAGTCGCCCTCGGCCACCTGGAAGACGGTGAGGCCGAGGGCGCGCCACATCCGCACCACCTGCTGGCGGTCGTCGAAGACGCCGACCACCCGGTAGCGGTCGGCGATCTCGCGCTCGTAGATCTCCCGCTTGACCACGGAGTCCTTCCGGTTGTCGCCGATGGCGCGCAGGTGCAGCCCGAGGTAGGGGACCCGGACGTGTCGGGCCAGCCACGCCTCGGTGGCGGCGCGGGCGGTGGCGTCCCGGCCCGAGCAGAAGACCACCCCGTACCCGGCGGCGTGCATCGCCCGGACCGCCGCGATCACCGCCGGGTTCGGCTCGTCCTCGCCGACCCGGGTCATGTCGTACGGGCTGCGCGAGACGTTCAGCGCGACCGTGCCGTCGATGTCGACCAGGACGATCTCCGGCGGCTCGGTCGACGGGGCGTGCATCGTGGCGGGCCGCCCCGTCCGGGCCTGCGGCACGGGCAGCGGCAGCGTACGGCCCTCCAGGTAGCGCTCGTGCAGCCGGCGGATCCACGCCTCGCCGACCCGGTCGGCCTCGGGGCGGGCGGCGTCGCGGCGCAGGCACTCCGCGAGCGGCACATCGGTGAAGTCGTGCACCTCGAACTCGGCGCCGTGCCGGGCGGCCAGGTCGGCCCAGTCGCGCAGGGTCCGCGACCGCAGGTTGGTGTCGTCGACGCAGACGTCGGCCCGGGCCCGCAGCAGCGCCTCGACCTGCGCCCGCTGCACGACGGTGACCTGCCACTCCGCCCACTGCGTGAACAGCCGCTCGCCGTGCAGCATTCGGCGCAGGTCGTCCCGGTTGACCCGGACCACGGACGGCTGGAGCGTCCGGGCGAACGTGGTCTTGCCCGAGGCGGGCAGTCCCCGGGTGGCGATCAGGCGGGCCATCGGGTCCTCCGTGTCGTACGTCGTCGGCGGTCGCGCCGCCTGCGGCGCGTGCCCCGGGCGGGGCACGACGCCGACGGCGGCCGTGTCGGGTGAATGCCCGGCCCGGCGTCGGGAATGCGGGAGGTGGGGCGTGCGTTGTCGATGCCGGACCAGCCGTGCGGCCCGATTGCCGGGTCGGCGCACGCCCATGGCACACTGGTCAATCGGCCACCGGTTCCGGTTCACGCCCGAGCCCGTCGCGCGCCGCGACGGACACCGACGGCGACCCGGCGACCACCCACGAGAGGACCGAGGCGAGATGAAGTCCAACATCCACCCGGAGTACGTGACCACCGAGGTCAGCTGCTCCTGCGGCAACACGTTCACCACCCGCAGCACCGCCAAGGGCGGCTCGATCCACGTCGAGACCTGCAGCGCCTGCCACCCGTTCTACACCGGCAAGCAGCGCGTCCTGGACACCGCGGGCCGGGTGGCCAAGTTCCAGCAGAAGTACGCCAAGGTTCAGGCCAAGAAGGCCAAGTAATTCCTCGTTCGACGCCCGCGCCCGGTTTCGTGCCGGACGCGGGCGTCGTCCGTATCTCCCCGGATTCCGCCCTCGTCGTCGAAGGAGCCTCCCCCGCATGAGCAGTGAGCGTCTGGCCGCCCTCCTCGACGAGTACGCCGAGCTGGAGAAGCGGCTGGCCGACCCGGCCATCCACGCCGACCAGGGCACCGCCCGCCGGATCGGCCGCCGGTACGCCGAGCTGGTGCCGCTGCACAAGGCGGCCGGGGAGCTGGAGCAGGCCCGCGCCGACCTCGCCGCCGCCCGGGAACTGGCCGCCGAGGACGCGTCCTTCGCCGCCGAGGCCGAGTCGATCGCGGCGAGCCTGCCGGCGCTGGAGCAGCGGCTGTCGGAGCTGCTGATCCCGCGCGACCCGCACGACGCCAAGGACGTGATCGTCGAGATCAAGGCGGGCGAGGGCGGCGAGGAGTCCGCGCTGTTCGCCGGCGACCTGCTGCGGATGTACACCCGGTACGCCGAGCGGCGCGGCTGGGTCACCGAGGTGCTCGACGCCCAGGACTCGGACCTGGGCGGGGTGAAGGACGTCTCGCTGGCGATCAAGACCAAGGGCGTGCCCGAGGGTGGCAACGGCGTCTGGTCCCGGCTCAAGTGGGAGGGCGGCGTGCACCGGGTGCAGCGGGTCCCGGTCACCGAGTCGCAGGGCCGCATCCACACCAGCGCCGCCGGCGTGCTGGTGCTGCCGGAGGCCGAGGACGTCGACGTCACCATCGACCCGAACGACCTGCGCATCGACGTGTTCCGCTCGTCGGGGCCGGGCGGGCAGTCGGTGAACACCACCGACTCGGCGGTCCGGATCACGCACGTCCCGACCGGCATCGTGGTCTCCTGCCAGAACGAGAAGTCCCAGTTGCAGAACCGCGAGCAGGCGATGCGGATCCTGCGCGCCCGGCTGCTGGCGGCGGCTCAGGAGCAGGCCGACGCGGCCGCCTCGGACGCCCGCAAGGCGCAGGTGCGCACCGTGGACCGCTCCGAGCGGATCCGCACCTACAACTTTCCGCAGAACCGGATCACCGACCACCGGATCGGCTACACCGCGTACAACCTGGACCTGGCGCTCGCCGGCGACCTGGACGGGGTCCTCGACGCCCTCGTGGAGGCCGACCGCACCGCCCGCCTCGCCGGCGACACCGAGCTGACCCGCCGCTGACCCCCGCCCGGCCGACCGGGGTCAGGACGCGCGGGGGCGGGCCTTCGCGCGGAGCATCGCGCGGTCGGCGGCCTCGAAGGCGGTGCCGAGGGCGTCGCGCAGGCCCGGGCCGGTGGCGCCCACCTCGGCGAAGCCGACGCTGACGCCGACGGGGGTGTCGGGCACCAGCGACTCCCAGTCCTCCGTGCGCACCGCCGCGTCGATCCGGCGGCCCACCTCGGCCGCCTCGGCCATCCCGGCGCCGGGCAGCACCACCACGAACTCGTCCCCGCCGTAGCGGGCCACGAAGTCGCCCCGGCGCATCACCCGGTTGATCACCCCGGCGACGCGCTGGAGGACCAGGTCGCCGGAGTGGTGCCCGTGCCGGGTGTTGACGGCCTTGAAGCCGTCCAGGTCGCAGACGCCGATGACCACCCGGTCGCCGTGGGCGACCAGGGTGGCAATGTAGCGCTCCAGCCGCCGCCGGTTGGGCAGGCCGGTCAGCGGGTCGGTCAGCGCCTCGCCCTCGAAGCGGGCGGCCTCGCGGCGCATCTCCTCGTGGTCGATGCGGGCGGCGATGCCGTCGATGTAGACGTCCCGGAGCCGGTCGTTGCGCTGGGCGGCCAGCCGGAACGCCAGCCGGTCGGCCCGGTGCGCCCCCGCGTGGTCGCCGGCGCGGGCCAGGGCGACGCTGCGCAGCCGGGCCGGTTCGGCCGCGCCCAGCGTCTCGGTGGAGACCCGCACGGTGTCCAGCCGGGCGACGGCCTCGATGGGCCGTCCCTCGGCGACGGCGAGGCAGACCTGGCCGAGCTGGCGCATGTCGCGGGCCCGGGCGCTGTCCCCGCCGTGGCCGAGCAGCCGGGCCGGGGCGGCCTCCGTGTCGACGTCCAGCCGGTCGCCGAGGGCCGCCCGCCGGGCGGCGGCGTAGCCGTACGCGGCCAGGCTGCTCGGGCGCAGCTTCCCGGCCCGCCCGCTGCGCAGGAACCGGTCGAGGTCGGCGGCGACGTCCCGCAGCACCCGCAGGCAGCCGTCGCTGTCGCCGTTGTGGTCCAGCGCCACGGCGTTGCGCAGCCGGATGCCGGGGGCGGCGAAGGTCTCCTCCGGGATCTCGGCGGCGCTGCCGAGCTGCCGGGCCCGCTCGATCGCGCCGAGGGCGTAGCCGTGGAAGCTGAGGTACGAGTAGGCCATCGCCAGGTCGTGCCAGCCCCACGCGGTGTCCCGGTCGGGGTCGCCCACCGCGCCCAGCGCCCGGGCGGCCTTCACGAGGTGGGTGACGCAGCGGTCCAGCGCGCCCTGGTGGTGCGCGGCGAGGGCGGCCAGCGCGTTGAGGTGCCCCAGCAGGTAGGGCTCGGCGAGGTCGCGCACGGCGGTGGAGGCCTCCTCGACGGCCCGGGTGTACTCCGCCGTCCGCCCCAGGTTGATCACCGCGGAGAGGCGCTGCACCAGGGCGTCGGCCCGCGCGTACGGGTCGGTGGTGGTGGCGGCGACCCGGTCGAGGATCGCGTACGCCTCGGCGGAGCGGCTGAACTCCTGGAGGGCGCGCGCCCGCGTCAGGGCGTCAACCTGGTCGGTGACCCGGTCGAGCCAACCCACCGCGACCTCCTGTCGGTGTGCGTCCGGACGCATCCGCTCGTGATGTCCAGCGCGACGCCCCATGATTATCTCGTGACCACCGTGCCGCAACACCCGTCCGAAGGGACGAGACGGCAGCGTCCTTCCGTGGCGTTGGCCCGGGCGTCCCGGGCGCTCGCCGACGCCGGGATCGCCTCGGCCCGGGCCGAGGCGGAGCAGCTGGCCGCGTACGTGCTGGCGGTGCCCCGGGGACGGCTGGCGCTGGCCGACGACTTCACCGCCGACCAGCTCGACCGGTTCGACGAGCTGGTCGCGCGGCGGGCCGGGCGGGAACCGTTGCAGCACCTCACCGGCAGCGCCGGCTTCCGGCACCTGGAGCTGGCCGTCGGGCCGGGCGTCTTCGTGCCCCGGCCGGAGACCGAGCTGCTCGCCGGCTGGGGGATCGCGCAGGGCCGGCGGCTGGGCGCCGGGCTGGTGGTGGACCTGTGCAGCGGCTCGGGGGCGATCGCCCTCTCGGTCGCCCAGGAGCTGCCGGCGGCCCGGGTGGTGGCGGTGGAACGGTCGGCGGCGGCGCTGCCCTGGCTGCGGCGCAACGCGGCGGCCCGGGCCGCCGCGGGGGACCGGCCGATCGAGGTGGTGGCGGCGGACGTCACCGCCGCCGACCTGCTCGCCGACCTGGTGGGCCGGGTCGACGTGCTGCTCTGCAACCCGCCGTACGTGCCGTCGGACGTGGCCGTGCCCCCGGAGGTGGGCCGGCACGATCCGGCGAACGCGGTCTTCGGCGGGGCGGACGGCCTGGCGGTGATCCGCCCCGTGATCGCCCGGGCGGCGGCGCTGCTGCGCCCCGGCGGGGTGTTCGGTGTCGAGCACGACGACACGCACGGCGCGGCGGTGCCCGACCTGCTCGCCGCGAACGGCCGGTTCGAGGCGGCCGCCGACCATCCGGACCTGACCGGGCGGCCCCGCTTCGCGACCGCGTCCCGGCGGACGGACGGCCAGCACGCCGCCGCCGACGCGACGTGGCAGACTGACTCCTCGTGATGCTCTACGACTGCCGGTCGCCCGCCGACCGGGACCGCGGCATCGCCGCTGCCATCGAGGCGGTCAAGAACGGCGAGCTGGTCGTCCTGCCGACCGACACGGTCTACGGGATCGGCGCGGACGCGTTCACCCCCTACGCGGTCAAGGCCCTGCTGGACGCCAAGGGCGGCCGTCAGGTGCCGCCGCCGGTGCTGATCGGCTCCCGGCACACCCTCGACGGCCTGGTCTACTCGCTGCCCCAGGCGGCCCGGGACCTCGTCGAGGCGTTCTGGCCGGGGGCGCTGACCATCATCGTGGCGCACTCGCCCAGCCTGCGCTGGGACCTCGGCGACTCCTCCGGGACGGTGGCGGTGCGGATGCCGCTGCACCCGGTGGCGCTGGAGGTGCTGCGTGAGACCGGCCCGATGGCGGTCGCCTCGGCCAACAAGACCGGCCAGCCGGCCGCCCTCACCGCCGAGGAGGCCCGCGACCAGCTCGCCTACTCGGTGCGGGCCTACCTGGAGGCCGGGCCCTGCCCGGATCCGGTGCCGAGCACGATCGTGGACCTCACCGGCGAGGTGCCGCAGGTCCTCCGCCAGGGCGCCGTCGGGCTGGAGAAGCTCCGCGACGTGGTGCCCGACATCCTCGCCGGCCAGGGGGTCTGAGTGCCTCCGTTCACCGTGTTGCACGTGTGCATGGGCAACATCTGCCGGTCCCCGATGGCGGAGCGGCTGCTGGCCCTCGCCGTCCGGGAGCGGCTGGCCCGCCGCGAGGTCGACCCGGCGCGCGCCGACGAGCTGCTGCACAGCCACAGCGCCGGCACCGGCGGCTGGCACGCCGGCGAGGAGATGAACCCGCCGGCGTCGCGCCAGGTGACCGCCCGGGGCGGCAGCGCCGACGGTTTCGCCGCGCGCAAGCTCCGGTCGGACCACATCGACGCCGCCGACCTCGTCCTCACCGCCACCGCCGACCAGCAGGAGTACGTGGTGGCGCTGCGCCCCGACGCCGCGGCGCGCACGTTCGTGCTGGGCGAGTTCGGCCGGCTGCTCGCCGGGGTGGACGCCGCCGGGCTGCCGCCGGCCGAGGCGACCCCCGACGCGGTGTACGCGCGCGGCGTGGCCCTGGTGGAGGCCGCCCACGCCGCCCGCCTGGGCGCCACCTCGCTGCCCACCGACGATCTCGACGACCCGTGGGGGCGTGGCGACCAGTGCTTCAGCCGGGTCGCCGACGAGATCGAGGAGACCGTCCACCCCCTCGCCGCCGCGCTCCTGCCGTAACCCGCCCGAGGTACCCCCGCGCGTGAGTTTCCTGCGGGTTTGGGGGAAAGGGGCGGTCGAGAGGGGCTTTCGGGTCATTCTGGGTGGGTCCTGACCGGCTCCTGCGGGGAGAGCTGATGACCCGGGCACGCCTCGACAAACTGTTCACCGTGCTGATCGCCGGCGTGCTGGCCGGGCTGGCGCTCGCGGTGGCGGCCCTACCGGCCGCGCTGGTCTTCGGCATCGGGTTCTCGGCGCTCGCCGCGCCGTACTCCGAGCTGCCGAACACGCTGCGCACGCCGCCGACGCCGCAGCGCTCGAACCTCTACGCCAACGACGGCACCACCCTGATCACCTCCTTCTACCAGGAGGACCGGGTGGACGTGCCGCTGACCGAGGTGGCGCCGGTGATGCGGCAGGCGATCATCGCCGCCGAGGACGCCCGGTTCCACGAGCACAGCGGGGTCGACCTGCGCGGCGTGGTGCGGGCCTTCACCGTCAACCAGCGCGACGGCACGACGAGGCAGGGCGCGTCCACGCTGACCATGCAGTACGTCCGCAACGTGCTCAGCAACGACCCCCGGCTGAGCGAGCGGCAGCGCGCCGCCGCCACCGAGCTGACCACCGCGCGCAAGATCCAGGAGATGCGGTACGCGCTCGCCCTGGAGCGGGAGCTGACCAAGGACGAGATCCTCGGCCGCTACCTCAACATCGCCTACTTCGGCGCGGGCGCGTACGGGGTGGCCGCCGCGAGCCGGCGCTACTTCTCCAAGCCGCCGGCGGAGCTCACCCTGGCCGAGGCGGCGCTGCTCGCCGGCCTGGTCCGCTCCCCGCACACCGACGACCCGATCAACGGTGACGCGGACGCCGCGGTCGCCCGCCGGGCGTACGTGCTCGACCGGCTGGTGGAGTCCGGGCAGGTGCCGGCCGACGCGGCGGCCCGGGCCGGGGCGGAGCAGTTGCGGCTGCGGCCCAGCCAGACGCCGAACGACTGCACGGCGGTGTCGGCGGAGCACAACGACTGGGGCTTCTTCTGCGACTGGTTCACCCGCTGGTGGAACGCCCAGCCGGCGTTCGGCGCGACGGTCGACGAGCGGCAGCTCACGCTGCGCCGGGGCGGGTTCTCGATCGTCTCCTCGCTCGATCCCGCCGTGCAGCGCGCCACCAGCGAGCAGGTCCGCCGGATCTACTCCGTGGACGACCGCCGGGCGGCGCCGACGGCGGTGGTCCAGCCCGGCACGGGCCGGGTGCTCGCGATGGCGGTGAACCGCAACTACGGCGTGGCCGCCAACCCGGCCGGGCAGAAGAACCACCCGAACACGGTCAACCAACTCGTCGCCGGGGGCGGGGCGATCGAGGGCTACCAGGCCGGCTCCACGTTCAAGGTCTTCACCATGCTGGCGGCGCTGGAGTCCGGGCTGCCGCTGAGCACCGAGTTCGACGCGCCGGAGCGGATCGTGACCGACTACTCGGCGAGCGGGGCAGCGAGCTGCGACGGGTACTGGTGCCCGCGCAACGCCAACGCCTCCATGGACGGCCGGCACACCATGTGGACCGCCTTCGGCGAGTCGGTCAACACGTACTTCGCCTGGCTGACCGAGCGGGTCGGCGCGGACCGGGCGGTGGAGATGGCCGAGCGGCTCGGCATCGTCTTCCGCTCCGAGGACGACGCGCGGCTGGCCCGCCACGGCGCGCGCGAGTGGGGGCCGTTCACCCTCGGCGTCTCCGCCACCACCCCGCTCGACCTGGCCGGCGCGTACGCCGCGGTGGCGGCCGAGGGCTCGTGGTGCGCGCCGCTGCCGGTCGTCTCGATCGCCGACGCGGCCGGCCGTCCGGTGGCGGCCGCGCGCCCGAACTGCCGGCAGGCGGTGGACGTGGACGTGGCCCGGGCGGCGGCGGACGCGGCCCGCTGCGCGGTCGGCGACCAGTCGATGTACGGGCAGTGCGCCCGCAGCACCGCCGAGGTGCTGCGCCACCAGCTCGGTCGTCCGGTGGCGGGCAAGACGGGCAGCTCGGACGGGTACGCGACGGAGACCGTGGTCGCCTTCACCCCGCAGCTGGCGGTCGCCTCGATCGCCGCGAACCCCGACGACCCGCGCGACGCGGTGGGCCAGCGGGTGCAGGGGCAACTGGTCGAGGCGGTGGGGGAGGTGCTCGCCTTCGCGCTGCGCGACGAGCCGGTGCGCGACTTCGTGCCGCCCAGCGAGACGACCGCCTTCCGGCTCACCGGGGCCCGCGCCGGCAACTGAGCCGGCGCGGCCTCAGCGGCGCGGGGACGCGGCGACCGCCCGGCGGGCCGTCTGCTCGGCCTGGCGGGCGATGTTGCGGGCCATCCCGCCGAAGACCACCGCGTGGAAGGGCGCCACCGCACCCCAGTACGCGTGCCCGGGCAGCCCGCGCGGCAGGAACACCGCCCGCTGCTGGTAGCGGCTGCCGCCGCCGTCCACCGGGAGCACCCGCATCTCCAGCCAGGCCCGGCCCGGCAGCCGCATCTCGGCGCGCAGCCGCAGCAGCTCGCCGGGCACGATCTCCTCCACCCGCCAGAAGTCCAGCGCCTCGCCGACCTGGAGGCGGTGCGGGTCGCGCCGGCCGCGGCGCAGCCCCACGCCGCCGATCAGCCGGTCCAGCCAGCCCCGGACCGACCAGGCCAGCGGGAACGAGTACCAGCCGTGCTCCCCGCCGACGCCCTCGACGACCCGCCACAGGGCCTCCGGCGGGGCGTGCACCGCCCGCTCGCGGACGTCGGTGTAGGCGGTCCCGCCGGACCACTCCGGGTCGCTGGGCAGCGGCTCGGCCGGCGCGTCGGGGCCGCTCGCGGTCGACCAGCGGGTCTCCACCTCGCCGTCGCGGACCTTCGTCAGGGCCGCCGCGACCGCCTGGTCGAAGCCGGTCAGCCCCTCCGGCGGGTCGGGGACGTACGCGGCGATGTCGTGCTCGTGCGCGACGGCCTCGTGCACCAGGCTCTCCACCAGCGGCCGGGCGATCGCGTTCGGCACCGGGGTGACCAGCCCGACCCAGTGCGAGGAGAGCGACGGCGTCAGCGGTCGCACCGGCACGATGGCCCGCCTACGCAGCCCGGCCACCCGCGCGTACCGCTGCATCATGTCCTCGAAGGTGAGGATGTCCGGCCCGCCGATGTCGAAGGCGCGGTTGACCTCCGGCGGCAGGCTCGCGCAGCCGGCCAGGTAGCGCAGCACGTCCCGGACGGCGATCGGCTGGATGCGGTTGCGGACCCAGCGGGGGGTGACCATGGCCGGCAGCCGCTCGGTCAGGTAGCGCAGCATCTCGAACGAGGCCGACCCGGACCCGATGATCACTGCGGCCCGCAGCACCGCCGTCGGCACCCCGCTGGCGAGCAGGATCCGCCCGACCTCGGCCCGGGAGCGCAGGTGCGCCGACGGGACCTCCCGGTCCGCGGCCGGCTCCGGCCCGCCCAGGTAGACGATCCGGCGTACGCCCGCAGCCCGCGCGGCCTCGGCGAACCCGGTGGCGGCCTCCCGGTCGGCGGCCTCGAAGCCGGCCTGGCCGAGCGAGTGCACCAGGTAGTACGCGACGTCCACGCCCTCGAACGCGGCCGGCAGCGTCTCCGGCTTGCGCAGGTCGCCCTCGGCGATCTCGGTCCGCGCCGCCCAGGGCACGTCCCGCAACCGTCCCGCCTTGCGGGCCAGGCAGCGCACCGTGTGCCCCTCGGCCAGCAGCCGGGGCGCGAGCCGCCCGCCGATGTAACCCGTCGCTCCGGTGACCAGGCATCTCACGGTCTCCAGTGTGCGGCCCAATAGACTCTGGCGCTGTGGCAACTGAGACGAGCACCTTCTGGGGGCCGGACTTCGACCAGCTCCGCACGACCGACCCGGAGATCGCCGGGGTGGTGCTCGGCGAGCTGGACCGGCTCCGGGGCGGGCTGCAACTGATCGCCAGCGAGAACCTCACCTCGCCGGCGGTGCTGGCCGCGCTCGGCTCGACCCTGACCAACAAGTACGCCGAGGGCTACCCGGGCCGGCGCTACTACGGCGGCTGCGCCGAGGTCGACCGGGCCGAGGAGATCGGCATCGCCCGGGCGAAGGAGCTCTTCGGCGCCGAGCACGCCAACCTCCAGCCGCACTCGGGGGCGAGCGCCAACCTGGCCGCGTACGCCGCGCTGGTCCAGCCGGGGGACACGGTGCTCGCCATGGACCTGCCGCACGGCGGCCACCTCACCCACGGCAGCCGGGTCAACTTCTCCGGCAAGTGGTTCCACACGGTCGGCTACACCGTCCGGCGGGACACCGAGCTGATCGACTACGACGAGGTGCGCGACCTGGCCCTCGCGCACCGGCCGAAGATGATCATCTGTGGTGCCACGGCGTATCCGCGGCTGATCGACTTCGCGCGGTTCCGCGAGATCGCCGACGAGGTCGGGGCGTACCTGATGGTCGACGCGGCGCACTTCATCGGGCTGGTCGCCGGGCAGGCCGTCCCGTCGCCCGTGCCGCACGCCGACGTCGTCTGCGCCACCACGCACAAGGTGCTGCGCGGCCCGCGCGGCGGCATGATCCTCTGCCGGGAGCCGCTGGCCCAGCGCATCGACAAGGCGGTCTTCCCGTTCACCCAGGGCGGCCCGCTGATGCACGCCGTCGCCGCCAAGGCGGTCGCGCTGCGCGAGGCCGCCCAGCCCGAGTTCCGGGCGTACGCCGACCGGGTGGTGGCCAACGCGCGGGCGCTCGCCGCCGGGCTGGCCGACGAGGGGATGCGCCCGGTCTCCGGGGGCACCGACACCCACCTCGCCCTGGTGGACCTGCGCGAGGCCGGGGTCACCGGCGCGGACGCCGAGGCGCGCTGCGAGGCCGCCGCCATCACGCTGAACAAGAACGCGATCCCGTACGACCCGCAGAAGCCGATGGTCGCCTCGGGCATCCGGGTGGGCACCCCGAGCGTCACCACCCAGGGCATGCGCGAGCCGCAGATGCGCCAGGTCGCCTCGCTGATCTCCCGCGCCGTGCGCACCGATCGCGCCGCCCCGGGCGGCGCCGACACCCTCGCCGGGATCGCCGGCGAGGTCGCCGAGCTGGTCGCCGCCTTCCCGGCGTACCCCCGATGAGCGAGCCGCGCGCGGGCGAGCCCGGCGCCATCCGGTCCCGGCTGCCGCACCTTCGCCTGCCGCTGCTGGCCTGCGCGGTGCTCGCGCTGGTCGCGGTGCCGACCGCGGCGGTGCTGCGCGGCGGCACCGGCGCGGCCGGCGTGGCCGCCGGGATCGCGCTGGTCGTCGCGAGCTACCTGGTCTCCGGCGTCTCGGTGGCCTGGGCCGACGCCGTCAATCCACGGATGATCATGTCGGTGGGACTGGTCACCTACGCCACGAAGATCGTGGTGCTCGGGGTGGCGATGGCCGCCGTGGCGGCCACCGGCTGGCCCGGCCTGCCGGACATGGGGGTGGCGATCATCGCGGCCGTGGTGGTCTGGACCGGCGCCCACCTCACCTGGGCCCTGCGCTCGCCGCTGCCCACATTCGAGCGACGCGGTGAGTGAGCGTTCTGTCGGATCTGTGTCCGGCATTTCGGGCTGCCGCCGCGGGCCGCACGGGAGTAACCTGACCAACGACTTTCGCGCCCGCACCACGGCCCGCACGCTGTCCGCAGTGTGGGGGGTGCCGCACACTCCCGCGCGTGCCTGCTGATATTGTTCGCCACGTCATGGCCGAAGACCCACACCCCCGCAGGTCCGACGACCCTTCGTCGGAAGGCGCGGCAGGGGCCGTTCTGGGCTACCTACTCGCCGGCATCGTGGTGTGGGGCTTCCTCGGATGGTTGGCGGAGCGACTTCTCGATCTGCGAACCGGCGTCGGGGTCGCCCTCGGCATGATCTTCGGCGCGGCCGGAGCGATTTACCTGATCATGAAGAGGCTCAGTGCTTGAGTGCCAGCACGCCCGGGTCTGTCGAGTGCGGAGGATGACACGGTGAGTGGACAGCTCGTCGCCGCCGAGGGGCTTCCCTGGCCCCCCAGCGTCGGAGATTTCTACCCGCCGGACGTGGCTGGCCCCTGGGTCACCAAGTTCGGGATCATGATCTGGCTCGCGGTCGCGCTGCTGATCGTCTTCTTCATGCTCGCCTACCGGAAGCCCAAGCTGGTCCCCGGCAAGGCCCAGTGGTACGCGGAATCGGTCTACGGCCTGGTCCGGGACAACATCGCCCGCGAGCAGATGGGCAACGCGGGCATCCGCTTCGCGCCCTACTTCACGGTGCTGTTCAGCTTCATCGTGCTGACCAACCTGTTCGCCATCGTGCCCGGGTTGCAGATCTCGCCGAACTCGCACATCGCGTTCCCCATCGTGCTCGCAGCGGTCTCCTACGTGATGTACCTCTACATCGGCGCCCGCAAGCACGGCCTCGGCAAGTACCTCAAGATGAGCCTGATCATCCCGAACGTGCCGTGGCCCATGCACATCCTGCTGATCCCGATCGAGTTCATGCAGACGTTCATCGTCCGGCCCGTCACGCTGGCGCTGCGGCTCTTCGCCAACCTGTTCGCCGGCCACCTGCTGCTGCTGGTCTTCACCATCGGCGGCTTCGTGATGCTCAACTCGAGCAGCCTGTTCATCCAGGTGACCTCGATCTTCTCCTTCCTGATGGCGATCGTGATGGCCTTCTTCGAGGTGCTGGTCGCCGTGCTGCAGGCCTACGTCTTCGTCACGCTGAGCGCGAACTACATCGGAAGTTCGCTCGCCGACGAGCACTGATCGGGCTCGGCGGGCCGCCCGGCCCGACCAAGCTTCTGGTACCGACCCGCGTACGCGTGAGACCTCACGCGTCGAACAGGAGGAATACCCGCAATGACTGTTCTTGCCGAGATCGGCGGTAGCGTCAACACCATCGGCTACGGCCTCGCCGCCATCGGCCCCGGTATCGGTGTCGCCCTGGTCTTCGCGGCCTACATCCAGTCGAGCGCGCGCCAGCCGGAGTCCGCCGGCTACAACCGCACCTGGCTGATCCTGGGCTTCGCCCTGGTCGAGGCGCTCGCACTCTTCGGCCTGGTGCTCGCCTTCGCCGTCCAGGGCTGACGAGAGCTCTCTCCCGACCCGGAGGTCTGACATGTTCATCGCCGCAGAAGGTGTGGAGCACAACCCGATCCTGCCCATCTGGCAGGAGATGGTCGTCGGGACCATCGCCTTCGCCCTGCTCTGCTTCGTCCTGCTGAAGTTCGTCATGCCCCGCATGGAGGCGATGTACCAGGCGCGGGTCGACGCCATCGAGGGCGGGCTCAAGCGGGCCGAGGCCGCCCAGGCCGAGGCCAACCAGGTGCTCGAGCAGTACCGGGCGCAGCTCGCCGAGGTGCGTACCGAGGCGGCCCGGATCCGGGACGACGCCCGGGCCGACGCCGAGGGCATCCGTCAGGACATCCTCGCCAAGGCGCGGGAGGAGTCCGACCGGATCATCGCGGCCGGCAAGGAGCAGCTCGCCGCCGAGCGGGCCACCATCGTGCGCGAGCTGCGCACGGAGGTCGGCACGATCGCGGTCGACCTGGCCAGCAAGATCGTCGGGGAGTCCCTCGCCGACGAGGCGCGCCGCAAGGGCACCGTCGACCGGTTCCTGAGCAACCTCGAGAGCGCGGGGGCCCGCTGATGCAGGCCGCCAGCCGGGAGTCGTACAAGGTCGCGGTCGAGCACCTCGACGCGTACGTCCGCGGCGCGGAGCCGTCGGCGGTGGCCACCACCGCCGGCGACATCCTCTCCGTCGCCGACCTGCTGCGGCGCGAACCGCGGCTGCGCCGCGCGCTCTCCGACCCGGCCCGCTCCGGGGCCGACCGTGCCGGGCTGCTCGGCGAGCTGCTGCGCGGCAAGGTCGGCGCCGAGGCGCTGGACCTGGTCGCCTCCCTGGTCGCCGGCCGCTGGTCGGCGCCGTCGGAACTGCTCAGCGCCACCGAGCAGTTGGGCATCGACGCGCTCCTGGCGAGTGCCGACTCCGCCGGCGAGCTGGGCGAGGTCGAGGACGAGCTGTTCCGCTTCGGGCAGGTCGTCGCCGGTTCGCCGCAGCTGTCCAGCGCGCTCTCCGACTCGGCAGTCCCCGCCGACCGGCGGGCCACGCTGGTCGACCAGTTGCTCGCCGGCAAGACCCGGCCGATCACCGGCTACCTCATCGGGGTCGCGCTCGCCGGTTTCGGTGGACGCAACCTCTCCGGTGCGCTCAGCCGGCTGGTCGAGCTGGCCGCCGAGCGGCGGGACCGGCAGGTGGCGTACGTGACCGCCGCGGCCCCGTTGAGTGAAGAGGACGAGCGCCGGTTGGGCGCGAGTCTCTCCGCGATATACGGTCGAGAGGTTTCCGTCAAGCAGACGGTCGACCCCTCGGTTCTCGGTGGCGTCAGCGTGCGGGTCGGCTCCGACCTGTACGACGGCACCGTCCTGCGCCGCCTCAACGAGAGCCGCAACGCGCTCGCGAAGCGCTGACGCGGCCCCGCCGCCCAGCGCGTGTGAATAGACGCCATTCGGACCGGTCGGTACTAGGTATCCCGGGCCCCTGATACTTAAGGAAGCAGAGGATGGCCGAGCTGACCATCTCGACGGAGGAGATCCGCGGCGCCCTGGAGCGCTACGTCTCCTCCTACTCGTCCGAACTCTCCCGCGAGGAGGTCGGCACCGTCGCCGACACCGGCGACGGCATCGCCCACGTCGAGGGTCTCCCCTCGACCATGACCAACGAGCTCCTGGAGTTCGAGGACGGCACCCTGGGTGTGGCGCTGAACCTCGACGTCCGGGAGATCGGTGTCGTCGTTCTCGGTGACTCCGCCAAGCTCGAAGAGGGGCAGCGCGTCAAGCGCACCGGCCGGGTGCTCTCCGTGCCGGTCGGCGACGCCTTCCTCGGCCGCGTGGTCAACGCGCTCGGTCAGCCGATCGACGGGCTCGGCGACATCGCCAACGAGGGCTTCCGCGAGCTGGAGCTCCAGGCCCCGAACGTGATGTCCCGGCAGTCCGTCGACGAGCCGCTGCAGACCGGTCTCAAGGCCGTCGACGCCATGACCCCGATCGGCCGCGGTCAGCGTCAGCTGATCATCGGCGACCGGAAGACCGGCAAGACCACGGTCGCGCTGGACACCATCCTCAACCAGCGGGACAACTGGCGCTCCGGCGACCCGAAGAAGCAGGTCCGCTGCATCTACGTCGCCATCGGCCAGAAGGCCTCCACGGTCGCCTCGATCAAGGGCGTCCTGGAGGAGGCGGGCGCGATGGAGTACACGACCATCGTCGCCTCCCCGGCCTCCGACCCGGCCGGCTTCAAGTACCTCGCCCCCTACACCGGCTCGTCCATCGGGCAGCACTGGATGTACGGCGGCAAGCACGTCCTGATCGTCTTCGACGACCTGAGCAAGCAGGCCGAGGCGTACCGGGCCGTGTCCCTGCTGCTGCGTCGCCCGCCGGGCCGCGAGGCGTACCCGGGTGACGTCTTCTACCTGCACTCCCGCCTGCTGGAGCGCTGCGCGAAGCTCTCCGACGAGCTGGGCGGCGGCTCGATGACCGGCCTGCCGATCATCGAGACGAAGGCCAACGACATCTCGGCCTTCATCCCGACCAACGTCATCTCCATCACCGACGGCCAGATCTTCCTGGAGACCGACCTGTTCAACCAGGGCGTGCGGCCGGCCATCAACGTCGGCACCTCGGTCTCCCGGGTCGGTGGCGCCGCCCAGGTGAAGCCGATGCGGAAGGTCGCCGGTTCGCTGCGGCTCAACCTGGCCCAGTTCCGCGAGCTGGAGGCGTTCGCCGCCTTCGCCTCCGACCTGGACAAGGCCTCCCGGGCCCAGCTGGACCGCGGCTCCCGCCTGGTCGAGCTGCTCAAGCAGGCGAACTACTCGCCGTACCCGGTGCAGGAGCAGGTCGTCTCGGTCTGGGCCGGCACCGAGGGCAAGCTCGACGACATCCCGGTCGGCGAGGTCCGCCGCTTCGAGTCGGAGTTCCTCCAGTACCTGCGCCACAAGCACGAGGGCGTGCTGGCCTCGATCGCCGACAACCAGTGGAACGACGACATCATCGGCTCGCTCGACGCCGCCATCGCCGACTTCAAGCAGGTCTTCCTCGGCAAGGCCGACGAGCGGCGGATCAACGATGCCCCGGCCGCGCCGCTGGAGGGCGAGGAGAACCGCGAGACGGTGACCCGCTTCCGTGACGGCACGAGCGACCGCCCGGTCGAGAACCAGTAAGGGCTGATTCATGGCGGCCCAGGTACGCGTTCTTCGTCAACGGATCCGCTCGGCGAAGGGGATGAAGAAGATCACCAAGGCGATGGAGCTCGTGGCGACGAGCCGGATCGCCAAGGCCCAGGCCCGGGTGGAGGCGTCCCTGCCGTACGCCCAGGCGGTCACCGGTGTGCTCACGGCGCTGGCGTCCAACGCGCGGATCGACCACCCGCTGCTCACCCCGCGTCCGCGGGTGCGGCGGGCGGGCGTCCTGCTGGTCACCTCCGACCGTGGCCTCGCCGGTGGCTACAGCTCCAACGCCATCAAGATGGCCGAGTCGCTGATCGCCCGGCTGCGGGCCGACGGCAAGGAGCCGGTGCTCTACGTCATCGGGCGCAAGGGCGTCGGGTTCTTCCGGTTCCGGGACCGGCCGATCGAGGCCAACTGGACCGGGTTCTCGGAGCAGCCGACCTTCGCCGACGCCCGCACCGTGGGCGAGACGCTGATCAAGGCGTTCACCGCCGGTGCGGACGACGTCGACGGCGGCGCCGGGGCGGACGGGGTGCTCGGGGTCGACGAGCTGCACATCGTCTACACCGAGTTCCACTCCCTGATGACCCAGACCCCGGTCACCAAGGTCATCGGCCCGATGCAGGTCGAGGACCGGCCGCGCGCCGAGGGCGCGCTGCCGGCCTACGACTTCGAGCCGGACGCGGAGGCGCTGCTCGACGCGCTGCTGCCGAAGTACATCAACACGCGGATCTACGCGGCGTTGCTGGAGTCGGCGGCGAGCGAGTCGGCGGCCCGTCGGCGGGCGATGAAGAGCGCCACCGACAACGCCGAAGAGATGATCGAGAAGTACACGCGCGAGATGAACTCGGCCCGCCAGGCCGGGATCACCCAGGAGATCAGCGAGATCGTCGGCGGCGCGAACGCGCTGGCCGCGTCGGGAAGTGAAGTGTGATGACTGCCCCAGTAGAGACCAAGACGGCCACGGGTCGCGTGGTCCGGGTCATCGGCCCGGTCGTCGACGCCGAGTTCCCGCGCGACGCCATGCCGGCCCTGTTCAACGCCCTGCACGTCAACGTGACGCTCTCCGGTGGTGAGAAGACGCTGACCCTGGAGGTCGCCCAGCACCTGGGTGACAACATGGTCCGCGCCATCTCGATGCAGCCGACCGACGGCCTGGTCCGCGGCACCGAGGTGCGCGACACCGGCTCGCCGATCACCGTTCCGGTGGGCGACACGGTCAAGGGCCACGTGTTCAACGCGATCGGCGAGTGCCTCAACCTGACCGAGGGCGAGACGCTCCAGCCGGACGACCACTGGGGCATCCACCGCAAGGCCCCGGCCTTCGCGGACCTGGAGCCGAAGACCGAGATGCTGGAGACCGGCATCAAGGTCATCGACCTGCTCGCCCCGTACGTCAAGGGCGGCAAGATCGGCCTGTTCGGCGGCGCCGGCGTGGGCAAGACGGTGCTCATCCAGGAGATGATCACCCGTGTCGCCCGGAACTTCGGTGGTACCTCGGTCTTCGCCGGCGTGGGTGAGCGCACCCGCGAGGGCAACGACCTCATCGCCGAGATGACCGAGTCGGGCGTCATCGACAAGACCGCGCTGGTCTACGGCCAGATGGACGAGCCGCCGGGCACCCGGCTGCGGGTCGCCCTCTCCGCGCTGACCATGGCGGAGTACTTCCGCGACGTCAAGAAGCAGGAGGTGCTGCTCTTCATCGACAACATCTTCCGCTTCACCCAGGCCGGTTCGGAGGTCTCCACCCTGCTCGGCCGCATGCCGAGCGCGGTGGGTTACCAGCCGACCCTGGCCGACGAGATGGGCGAGCTCCAGGAGCGGATCACCTCCGTCCGGGGCCAGGCCATCACCTCGATGCAGGCGATCTACGTGCCGGCGGACGACTACACCGACCCCGCCCCGGCCACCACGTTCGCCCACCTCGACGCGACCACCAACCTGGAGCGGTCGATCTCCGACAAGGGCATCTACCCGGCCGTGGACCCGCTGGCGTCCTCGTCCCGGATCCTCGCCCCGGAGTTCGTCGGTGCCGAGCACTTCGCGGTGGCGACCGAGGTGAAGCGGATCCTGCAGAAGTACAAGGACCTGCAGGACATCATCGCCATCCTCGGTATCGAGGAGCTCTCCGAGGAAGACAAGATCACCGTGCAGCGCGCGCGGCGGATCGAGCGCTTCCTGTCGCAGAACACCTACGCGGCGGAGCAGTTCACCGGCGTGCCGGGCTCGACGGTCCCGATCGAGGAGACCATCGAGGCCTTCAAGAAGATCAGCGAGGGCGAGTACGACCACTTCCCCGAGCAGGCCTTCTTCATGTGCGGTGGTCTGGAGGACCTGGAGCGCAAGGCAGCGGAGCTGATGAAGGGCTGACCTGTCGGTCCTGAACGAAGGCCGTCCCGGCAACGCCGGGGCGGCCTTTCGTCCGTCTTTAGGCCGCGTGATCGCCGCTGTCCGGATCCGCGTGCTCGGCGATCATGTCGTACGCGAGGTACCGTCGATCCGCCCACGCACCGCGGGGGCGTCGATCTGCAACGAATCGGCTGCATGCGCCCGTCTCCTGATCGTGGGCGTGACGAACGGAGATGATCGTGGGTAAGGCCGACAAGGGCGGCGGCAAGCCGTCCATGTGGTCGGGGGTGCCGCGCTGGGCCCGGGTCTGCACCGTTTTCGGTGCCGTCCTGATGCTGCTCAGCGGCGCGGTGCTGGTCGGCGCCGAGGCGCTGATGGCCCGCTACGAGGGCGCCGTCGGCAAGGCCGACCTCTTCGGCGACCAGGCCGCCGGGGCGAAGGAGCGCAGGAGCGACATCAAGGGCCCGCTCAACATCCTGCTGGTGGGCATCGATCCGCGCAACCCCGAGATGCCGCCGCTGGCCGACTCGGTCATGGTGCTGCACGTGCCGGCGGAGATGGACCGGGCCTACCTCTTCTCGATGCCGCGCGACCTCATCGTGGAGATCCCCGCGTTCAGCCGGGCGGAGTTCAAGGGCGGCACCGACAAGCTCAACTCGGCGATGTCGTACGGCAGCCGGGTGCCCGGCGGCAACCCGGACGCGGCCCGGGGCTTCGAGCTGCTGGCCACGACGGTGCAGAACGTCACCGGCATCGAGCGCTTCGACGCCGGGGCGATCATCAACTTCAACGGCTTCAAGAAGATCGTCGACGCGATGGGCGGCGTCGACATGTACATCGAGCGCGAGGTGCGCTCCGAGCACCGCGAGCCGGACGGCAAGCACCGCAAGGGCAACCCGAACGGCGAGGGCTACGTCGGCCCGCAGGCGGTCTACAAGAAGGGCAACCAGCACCTCAGCGGCTGGCAGGCGCTCGACTACGTCCGCCAGCGCTACCCGAAGAACGGCGTGCCCGACGGCGACTACGGACGGCAGCGCCACCAGCAGCAGTTCGTCAAGGCCATGGCCGGCCAGGCGCTCAGCGCCGACGTGGTGACCAACCCGGTCAAGCTGGACCGGGTGCTGCGGGCGGCCGGGCAGTCGCTGATCTTCAGCGGCCGGGGCAACAGCGTGATCGACTTCGGCCTGGCGCTCAAGAACATTCGGCCGGAGACGATCCAGATGATCAAGCTGCCGGGCGGCTCGGTCACCGAGAACGGGGCGTACCGGGGCGAGCGGTTCCAGCCCGCCGTGGACGACTTCTTCGCCGCCCTGCAGAAGGGGCAGCTGGACGCGTTCCTGGTGGAGCACCCCGACTTCCAGAACAAGACGAAGTAGCCGTGGCGCAGGTCTCGCCACCCGCGTTGGGGGCAGGTCGGCGGCACGACTAGACTTTCGACAATCCGCCGCCGCAGCAAGGAGACAGCGTGGCAAAGCAGCTTCACGTCGAGCTCGTAGCCGTCGAGGAGAAGGTCTGGTCCGGCGAGGCCGAGATGGTCGTCGCCCGCACGACCGAGGGCGAGCTGGGTGTGCTGGCGGGGCACGCGCCCCTGCTCGGCCAGCTTGCCGAGCCCGGCCAGGTGCGCATCAAGCTTGCCGGCGGCGAGCAGGTCTCCTACGAGGTGGCCGGTGGCTTCCTGTCGGTGACCGGCGAGGGCGTGACCGTCCTGGCCGAGAGCGCCACCCCGATCTCCGCCGCGCAGAGCCGCTGAGCCGAAACGCCGATGGAGATCGTCGAAGGGATCGGAATCGGCGTCGCCGTCATCCTCGGCGCACTTCTGATCCTCTTCGCCCGGCGGGCCGTCGTCGTCCGTAGCGGGGGCATCATCCGGCTCGGCGTCCGGACCTCCACGATGCTCGACGGCCGCGGCTGGTCTCCCGGCTTCGGCCGCTTCGTCGGCGACGAACTCCGCTGGTACCGGCTGTTCAGCTTCGCCATCCGACCCACCAGGGTGCTCTCCCGCAAGACGCTGGCCGTCGAGCGGCGGCGGCTCCCCGAGGGGCAGGAGCGCCTCTCGATGCCCGCCGACTGGGTCATCCTCCGCTGTACGAGCGACCACGCCCCGGTGGAGATCGCCATGGCCCGGTCCACCGTCACCGGATTCCTCTCCTGGCTCGAGGCCGCCCCTCCGGGGGCGGTCTCGCCGCGTATGGCCTCCCAGGACTGGCCCGCCGCCTGACGTCCCCTCGTCCTTGGGGGTTTTCGGGGAGCCCACCCGCTCCGGGCGGTCAGGCTTGATCCCTCCGCGGGCGGGCTCCCCGAAAACCCCTGCCGCCGCACTGTCCGCGGTCCGGCGCACTCTTACACCACCTGCACCGTTACCGGTCAGCCGGTCGTGCCGCCGCCCGCGCAGCGCCGGCGACTGCTCCAGCACCAGGTACGTCGGGCCGAGCCGCCAGGAGCGGCCGGCCGGCCACTCCTGGAACGGCGTCCAGCCCAGCTCGCCGAGCAGCCAGCCCCAGCCGCGTGTGGCGGCGCTCAGATCGGGCACCCAGACCTCGACGTGGTGCAGCGTGCCCACCGGGGTCTCCGGCGGGCACGAGGGCCGCGTGGTCAGCGGTTACCGCCGGGCACCCATAGCACATCCCCGTCCGGATTTGCCGTTCTTGACAGGATAAAGAGCAGATCAGAGAGCCGGTTGAGATACTTTGCCGGGAGCGAGCTGGTCCGATCGGGGTCGTGCGCGACCAGGGCCCACGCCGCCCGCTCGGCGCGTCGGGCGACCGTCCGTGCCACGTGCAGCAGCGCCGCACCCGCGGTGCCGCCGGGGAGGATGAAGGAGTCGAGCTTGCTCAGGCGTGCGTTGTACTCGTCGCACCAGCCCTCCAGACGCTCGACGTACGCCTCGGTGACCCGCAGCGGCGGGTACTTCGGATCGGGTTCGACCGGGGTGGCCAGGTCGGCGCCCACGTCGAACATGTCGTTCTGGATCGACGCCAGGACGGCCCGCAGCTCGTCGTCGAGCTGCCCCAGGGCGAGCGCCACGCCGATCGCGGCGTTGCACTCGTCGACATCCGCGTACGCGGAGATGCGCGGATCGGTCTTCGGCACCTGCTCGTTGTTGCTCAGCCTGGTCATGCCGGCGTCGCCGGCCTTGGTGTAGATGCGCGTGAGGTGGACGGCCATGACGCACAGCCTACGGATACCGGACCTGACGATCCCGGAGCGCCCGGGCGGCACCGCCGTCCGCACGGCGGGGGTGGGTCCCGGCGACGCCGGTGACCCGGCGGTCCACGACCTCGACGTCATCCGGGTGCGCGGTGACGCGCGCCTGGCCGGCACGGTGCACGTCGTCGGCGCGAAGAACTCGGCGTTGAAGCTGATGGCCGCCGCGCTGCTCGCCCCGGGCCGCAGCGTGATCACCAACGTGCCGCGGATCACCGACATCGCGATCATGGGGGAGGTGCTCCGCCGGCTCGGCTGCGGCGTCCACTTCGACGCCGACGACCCGGTCGACCCGATGGTCACGTACGGCGGGGTGGCCCGGTCCCGGTCGGTCGTCATCGACGTGCCCGAGCGGCCCGGCGCCGAGGCGGACTACGACCTCGTACGCCGGCTGCGCGCCTCGATCTGCGTGCTGGGCCCGCTGCTGGCCCGCCGGGGGTACGTGCGGGTGGCCCACCCGGGCGGGGACGCCATCGGCTCGCGGGGCCTGGACATGCACGTCTCCGGGCTGACCCGGATGGGTGCCGAGATCTCCGGCGAACACGGCTTCGTGATCGCGTCGGCGCCGCACGGGCTGCACGGCGCGGAGATCGTGCTCGACTTCCCCAGCGTCGGGGCGACGGAGAACCTGGTCATGGCGGCGGTGCTGGCGCGGGGGCCGAGCACCATCGACAACGCCGCCCGGGAGCCGGAGATCGTCGACATCTGCACCATGCTGAACCAGATGGGCGCCCGGATCTCCGGCGCCGGCACCTCCACCCTGCACATCGAGGGGATGCCGGGGCTGCGGCCGGTGCGGCACGCCACCGTGGGGGACCGGATCGTGGCCGGCACCTGGGCGTTCGGCGCGGCGATGACCCGGGGGGACGTCACCGTCACCGGGGTGGAGCCGACTTTCCTGGAGGTCGCGCTCGACAAGCTGGTCTCCGCCGGGGGCCTCGTGGAGACCCGGGGCGACGCGTTCCGGATCCGGATGGACGACCGGCCGAAGGCGGTGGACGTCGTCACGCTGCCGTACCCGGGCTTCGCCACCGACCTGCTGCCGATGGCGATCGGGCTCGCCGCGGTCAGCGACGGCGCCTCCCTGATCACCGAGAACATCTTCGACGGCCGGTTCATGTTCGCCAACGAGATGATGCGGCTGGGCGCGGACATCAAGACCGACGGCCACCACGCGGTGGTCCGGGGCCGGGACCGGCTCTCCGGCGCGCCCGTCCGCGCCACCGACATCCGGGCCGGGGCGGGGCTGATCATCGCCGGGCTCTGCGCCGAGGGGGTCACCGAGGTCTCCCACGTGCACCACGTGGACCGGGGCTACCCGGACTTCGCGGCCGACCTGCGCGCGCTCGGGGTCGAGGTGGAGCGGGGCACCACACCGGAGGAACCGGACCTGACCATCTGAGCCCGCCGCGCCCGCCCGGCGCCTCGGCCCCCGAGGCTCCGGACCCCGCCAGGGCCGTCGCCTTCGGCCAGACGCCTTAGCATCCGTTCAGGCTCGCCGACTAGGGTGCTGACAGACACTCAATCAGGCGAGGGAGAAGCAGATGGCGGGTCGACTCGCGGTCGTCGGGGCCGGGCTGATGGGCTCGGGCATCGCCCAGGTGGCGGCGCAGGCGGGCTGGCAGGTGACGCTGCGGGACCTGGACGACGCGGCCACCGGACGGGGCATGGACGGCATCCGGAAGTCGCTGACCCGGTTCGCCGAGAAGGGCAAGATCGAGGCGTCCGAGGTCGAGGCCACGCTGGGTCGGATCACCCCGACCACCGACCTGGAGGCGGCGGCCGACGCGGACATCGTGGTCGAGGCGGTCTTCGAGCGGCTGGAGATCAAGCACGAGGTGTTCCGCGCGCTGGACAAGATCTGCAAGGCCGACGCGGTGCTCGCGACCAACACCTCGGCCATCCCCGTGACGCAGATCGCTGCGGTGACGGAGCGCCCGGAGGCGGTCGTCGGCACCCACTTCTTCTCGCCGGTGCCGATGATGAAGCTCTGCGAGCTGGTGCGCGGCTACAAGACCAGCGACGAGACCCTGGCCACGGCCAAGTCGTTCGCCGAGGAGATCGGCAAGACCGTCGTGGTGGTCAACCGGGACATCGCGGGCTTCGTCACCACCCGGCTGATCGCGGCCCTGGTCGTCGAGGCGGTCAAGCTCGTCGAGTCGGGCGTGGTGTCGGCCGAGGACCTGGACACCGCCTGCCGGCTCGGCTTCGGTCACGCCATGGGCCCGCTGGCCACCACGGACCTGACCGGCGTGGACGTGCTGCTGCACGCCTCGAAGAACATCTACACCGACACGGCCGACGAGAAGTTCTTCCCGCCGGAGCTGCTCCAGCGCATGGTCACCGCGGGTGACCTGGGCCGCAAGAGCGGCAAGGGCTTCTACACGTACTGACGGGAGCCGGGGGCGCGACGTCCCCGGCCGCTCAACGGACCGCCTCCGCCGGCGCGGGGGCGGTCCGCCTCAGCCCGGCGGTGAGCACGAGCGTGGCCGCCGTCGACGCCGCGGCGAGCAGCGCGACGGCCCAGCTCGCCGGGACCAGGTCCGCGACCGTGCCGGCGAGCACGGCACACAACGCCTGCGTGGTCAGCATCCCGTTGTGGTGCAGGCCGAGCACCTGGCCCCGGATCTCGGCGGGCGAGTGGACGATCAGCCGCTCCTGCAACGGCAGCCCGGCGGCGAAACCCGCCGAGGCGACGACCGCGACGACCATGGCCAGTGGCAGCGCCGGCGACAGCGCGAAGGCCAGGTAGGGCAGGGCGAGCAGCAGCCGCAGTGCGGGAACCAGTCGGTCCCGCCGGGCCGGCGGCAGGAACCGCCCCACCACGACGTCGCCCGCCAGCATGCCGAGGGCCGCGGCGGCGTAGAGGAAACCGGCCCGGTCCCCGGCGTAGGGCACGAACAGCGCCTCGCAGCCGACGACCAGGCCGCCCGGCACCCACAGGTTGAGCAGGAGCGACCGGCGGCCGGGATCCGCCCACACCTCCCGGTTCACCCGCAGCGTGCGCCCGACCGTCGTCCGGGCGGTGGTCCGTGCCGGGCGCTCCGACAGCCCGAACCATCCGACCGCCGCCGCCACCACCCGCAGCACCGCCGCGAGCAGGAACACCTCGTACGGGTCCAGCCAGACCAACAGGACGCCGCCCAGCCCGAACCCGGCGATCTGCATCGCCCCGACGCTCGTGTTCATGGTGGACCGGCCCAGCACGTAGGCGTCGGCCGGCAGGATGTCGGTGAGCAGTGCCCACCGGGCGCCGGCGGTGATCGAGCCGACGTACGCGCCGGCGAAGATGACCGCGAACCGGGCCCAGAGCGGCAGGCCGGGCACGGCCTGCAGCGCCGCTCCGGCGGCGACCAGCACGGCGGCGAGGGTCAGCGCCCGGCGGGGCGGCACGCTGTCCGCGGCCGACAGCAACGTCAGGCTGCCGAGCACGCCGGCGAGCGGTGCGCCGAACATGCTCAGCGCGGTGAGCAGCGCCGAGCCGGTCGACGCGTAGGTCAGCGCGCCCAGCGCCAGCGCCGACGTCGTGTGCGCCGCGATGCCCGCGCAGTTCGCCAGGAACAGGTTGCGGAACTCCCGGACCGCGAACAGATCTGCGTACGTTCTCACGGGGCACATCGTTCGGGGCGCCGGGTGGATCTCGTAGAGTTACGTCTGGAGGCGAAACGTGGGCGTCTGGCAGGTGCCGTCGGACCTTCTCGCGCGGAGCCGCTTCACGGTCTCGCCGATGGTCGACACGATCGCCGCGCTGCGCGCGCTGCACGACCCGCGTACCCCGTGGCAGCGGGCCTGGCGAGGGCGGCACGTCGAGGCGTTCCGGCGGATGCTGGTTGGTCGGCCGGTGGTCCGGGCGCTGCTGCCCGCGTCGTTCCACCCCCGGTGGACCGCGGACTTCCTCACCGTCGCGCCCGCCTCGCCGGAACCGACGTTCGCGGCGGAGCTGGCGGCCGTCGGGCGGTTGTCCGACGAGCGGATCAGGGCCGACCTGCGCGCCACCCGCCCGGAGCCGCTCGCCGCGGAGTTGCTGGCCGACGGTCTCACCGGGCAGGTGGTGGGACTCCTCGACTGGGTCTGGACGCACACGGTCGAGCCGGAGTGGCCGGAGCGGACCCGCCGGCTCCGGGCGGACATCGTGGCCCGCACCGCCGCGCTGAGCACGGGCGGTTGGGCGGGGGTGTTCGCCGACCTCAACCGCAACGTGCGCTGGCTGGGCGACGGCCGTCTCCAGGTCAACGACTACCCGGAGCCGCCGCTGTCGCTGGACGAGGCCGAGCAGCTGGTCTTCCTCCCGGCGCACTGCCGTCGCGGCTGGGTGGTCTGGGACAAGCCGATCCGGTTCGGGATCGTGTACCCGGTGCGCGGGATCCTGGTCGATCCCACCTCACCGGCACCCGACGGGCTCGCCCGGCTGATCGGCGCGAACCGGGCCAACATCCTGGCCAGGCTGGACACGCCGCTGAGCACCTCGCAGCTCGTCGTGGTGACCGGGCTGTCCCTCGGGACGGTGGGCGACCACCTGCGGGTGCTGCTGGACGCGGGCGCCGTCGGCAAGCGGCGGTCCGGGCGCGAGGTGCTCTACTGGCGTACGCCGCTCGGCGACGCGCTCGCCGCCGGCGGGTGAGCGAGGTCGCCCGGCCGCCGGCGGTGCGGGCCGCCCGTCCGGGTCAGCCGTCGCGCTTGGTCGTCCAGCGGAACGTGGTCAGGCAGAGCACCAGGCCGATCACGCACCACGCGAGGAGCACCAGGGCTACCCGGTCCAGCTCGAACGAGCCGCCCGGCTCGCGGGCGCCGAAGCTCTCCGGCAGGAAGACCGAACGCAGGCCCTGGCACATCCACTTCAGCGGGAAGAGCGCCGCTACCTGCTGCATCCACGCGGGCAGCTCGGTGAAGACGAAGAACACCCCGGAGATGAACTGGAGCACCAGCGCGACCGGGGTGACCACCGCCGAGCCGCTGCGGGCGGTGCGGGCCAGCGACGAGATGGCGATGCCGCAGAGCGTGCAGGCGGTGACGCCGAGCACCGACACCCAGCCGAAGGTCAGCCACCTGGCGGCGGTGCCGGGCAGCTCCAGGTCGAACAGCGCGACGGAGACGGCGAGCAGCAGCGCGGTCTCGGCGACGCCGATCGCCACCACCATGATCACCTTGCCGGCGAACCAGACCCACTTCGGCATCGGCGTGCCCCGGTAGCGCTTGAGCACCCCGCGGTCCCGCTCGATCGGGATCCAGATGCCGAGGTTCTGGAAGCTGACCGTCATCAGGCCGGTGGCGATCATGCCGGTGATGAAGTACTGGGTGTACTTGACGCCGGGCGCGATCTCGTCGCTGAAGATCGCCGCGAAGATCAGGATCATGATCACCGGGAAGCCCATCGTGAAGACGACGGACTCCCGGCTGCGCAGGAACTGGGTGATCTCCAGCCGGCTCTGGCGCAGGCCGAGGGCGACCGGACCGGGCCGCCGGGCCGGTGCCGTGGTGGCCGGCGCGGCCGGCCTCGTCGTGGTGGTCATCGGTGTCCGATCATCGTCAGGTAGATGTCCTCCAGGGTCGGCCGCGTCACCGTCAGGCCCGGGACCTCGCCGCCGAAGCGCGCGGCCAGCTCGGCCACCAGCGCCGTCGGCGTCGCGCTCTGCGCCGTCTCCAGCGACCCCTCCGGCGTACGCCAGGAGACCGTCGCCAGGGCCTCCCGCCGGTTGCCCAGCCGGTCGGGCGGGGCCACCTCGATGACCCGGCCGCCCGCGATCACGCCGACCCGGTCGGCGAGGGACTCGGCCTCGTCGAGGTAGTGGGTGGTGAGGACGATGGTGGTGCCGGCGGCGGCCAGGTCCCGGATCAGCTCCCAGAACTCCCGGCGCGCCTCCGGGTCGAAGCCGGTGGTCGGCTCGTCCAGGAAGAGCAGCTCGGGGCGGCCGATGATGCCGAGCGCCACGTCGAGCCGGCGCTTCTGCCCGCCGGAGAGGGTGTGCGTGCGGGCCTTCGCCTTGCCGGCCAGCCCGACCCGCTCGATGACCTTGTCGGGGTCGTCCGCGTCGGCGTAGAAACCGGAGAAGTGGCGCACCACCTCGGCGACCGTCAGCTCGTCGAACTCGCCGGTGCCCTGGAGCACGATGCCCACCCGCGACCGCCAGTCGGCGGCCGGCCTTGCCGGGTCGCTGCCGAGGACGTCGACGTCGCCCGCGTCGCGCCGCCGGTAGCCCTCCAGGATCTCCACGGTGGTGGTCTTGCCGGCGCCGTTGGGGCCGAGGAGGGCGAAGACCTCGCCGCGGTGGACGTCCAGGTCCACGCCCGCCACGGCGACGTTGTCGCCGTACGCCTTGCGCAGCCCCCGGACGGAGATCGCCAGCTCGTCATGCATGTGTCAAGTGTGCGACCTGGCCGCCGCGGTGGGCCGGCCGGGGTGTGGTGGTCGCGCCCATGTCGGGTGCTTCGCACCCGGGTTTCCGCTCCATGGAGCTGTGTGGTTTTCCACAGCTCTGGTGACTGAACGGTAACTTAGACTCCCGCCATGGACGAGAAGGCTCTCCCCGGCCGGCTGCCCGAGCGCGACCGCCCCTGGGTGATGCGCACGTACGCCGGGCACAGCTCGGCCGCCGCGACGAACGCGCTCTTCCGCCGCAACCTGGCGAAGGGGCAGACCGGGCTCTCGGTCGCCTTCGATCTGCCGACACAGACCGGCTACGACCCCGACCACGAACTCGCCGCCGGCGAGGTGGGCCGGGTGGGTGTCCCGGTGGCGCACCTCGGCGACATGCGCGCCCTCTTCGAGGGCATCCCGCTGGCCGACATGAACACGTCCATGACCATCAACGCGCCGGCGATGTGGCTGCTCGCCCTCTACGGCACGGTCGGCGAGGAGCAGGGCGCGCAGCTGTCCCGCTGCGCCGGCACCACGCAGAACGACATCATCAAGGAGTACCTCTCCCGGGGCACCCACATCTTCCCGCCGGCGGCGTCGCTGCGGCTGACCGCCGACGTCGTCGCGTACACGCTGCGCGAGATGCCGCGCTGGAACCCGGTGAACATCTGCTCGTACCACCTCCAGGAGGCCGGCGCGACCCCGGTGCAGGAGGTCGGCTTCGCGCTCTCCACCGCCGTCGCGGTGCTCGACGCGGTCCGTGACTCGGGGCAGGTGCCCGCCGAGCGGATGGGCGACGTCGTGCAGCGGATCTCCTTCTTCGTCAACGCCGGGGTGCGCTTCGTCGAGGAGATCGCCAAGATGCGGGCCTTCGGCGCGCTCTGGGACGAGATCACCCGCGAGCGCTACGGGGTGCAGGACCCGAAGCAGCGGCGCTTCCGCTACGGCGTGCAGGTCAACTCGCTGGGCCTGACGGAGGCGCAGCCGGAGAACAACATCCAGCGCATCGTGCTGGAGATGCTCGGCGTGACCCTGTCCCGGGACGCCCGGGCCCGCGCCGTCCAGCTGCCCGCCTGGAACGAGGCGCTCGGCCTGCCCCGGCCGTGGGACCAGCAGTGGTCGCTGCGGATGCAGCAGGTGCTCGCGTACGAGTCGGACCTGCTGGAGTACCCGGACCTCTTCGCCGGCTCGCACGTGATGACCGCGCTGGTCGACGAGATCGTCACCGGGGCCCGGGTCGAGTTGGGGACGGTGCTGGAGATGGGCGGCGTGGTCGCCGCCGTGGAGACCGGCTACCTCAAGAGCGCGCTGGTCGCCTCGCTGGCCGAGCGGCGCCGCCGGATGGAGTCCGGCGCCGACGTGGTGGTCGGCGTCAACCGGTTCACCGAGACCGAGCCGTCGCCGCTGACGGCCGCCGGCGCCGAGTCCGTCGAGCAGGTCGACCCGGCCGTCGAGGCGGCGGCCACGGCCTCCGTACGCCGGTGGCGGGCCGGTCGGGACGACGCGGCGGTCGACGCGGCGCTGGCCCGGCTGCGCGCGGACGCCACGACCACGGCGAACCTGATGCCGGCGACGCTGGAGTGCGTGCGGGCCGGGGTGACCACCGGCGAGTGGGCCGGCGCGCTGCGCCAGGTCTTCGGCGAGTACCGCGCGCCCACCGGCCTGGCCGGCGCCGCCGGGGCCGGCGGCGACGCCACCCTGGTCGCGGTCCGGGAGCGGGTCGCCGCCACCGCCCGCGAGCTGGGCAGCGGCCGGCTGCGGCTGCTCGTCGGCAAGCCCGGCCTCGACGGGCACTCCAACGGCGCGGAGCAGATCGCGGTACGCGCCCGCGACGCCGGCTTCGAGGTGGTCTACCAGGGCATCCGGCTGACCGCCGGGCAGATCGTCGCCGCCGCCGTGGAGGAGGACGTGGACCTGGTCGGCCTCTCGGTGCTCTCCGGCTCGCACCTGGCGGCGGTGCCGGCGGTGCTGGACGGCCTGCGCGCCGCCGGCCGGGCGGACCTGCCGGTGGTGGTCGGCGGGATCATCCCCGCCGGCGACGCCAAGCAGTTGCGCGCCGCCGGGGTGGCCCGGGTCTTCACGCCGAAGGACTTCGCCCTGACCGGGATCATCGACGAGCTGGTCACCGTGGTCCGGGAGGCCAACGGCCTGCGATGAAGGAAGGCCCCTCGGCGACGAGGGGCCTTCCTCCGGGTGCCGACCTCGGTCGGGGCGCTCCGGCCTCGGCGCGTTCCAGCCTCGGTCCGGGCGCTCCGGCGGCGGCGCGCCCCGGGCGCCGTCAGCGCTGGTCGTAGGTCATGCAGTCGGCCATGTCGTTGTCCGGGCCGACCCTGATCGACGGCGCGTGGCACTCCAGCTGCTCGTTGTGCCGGCAGTCCGCGCGCTGGCAGGCGCCGACCTGCGCGGTCATGCCGCCGTCGACCCCGCCACGGACCGCCGGCATCTCGACGAAGGTGTGGCAGTGCGCATGGTCCGGGCTGCCGATGGTGATGGCGAAGGCGTGGCAGTCGTTGGTGTGGTTGTACGAGCACGCCGCCACGACACATTCCTGGACGCGGGGCATCTCCACTGCTGCGGTCATGGTGACCTCCTATAGAGTCTTGCCCCGATTTTAGGCTTTTGTAGTTTTTGCCGAGCCTGGTTCAGCCCAGTCCGAGCACCTCCGAGAGCGGGGCCGGCTCAAGGCCGCGCTCGGCCAGCCCGGCGAGGATGTGCGGCAGCGCCTCGTCCGTCATCGGCGCGTTCGCCTCCGTCACGTGCAGGACGATCACCGAGCCGGGACGCACCCCGGCCAGCGAGGCGCGGACCACCGGCCGCCAGGACTTCGCGAACGGGTCGCCGCTGACCACGTCGCCGTCCACCACGGTCACCCCCAGCGGGGCCAGCGCGGCCAGGGCCTTCCGGTCGTGGCACAACCCGGGGAAGCGGAAGTACCGGGTCTGCCGCCCCCCGTACGGGGCCACCACGTCGAACGTCCGGGCCACGTCGGAGGTCATCTCCCGCTCCGCGATGCGGGGCAGGCCGTAGCAGTCCGGGGTAAAGGCCAGGTGCCCGTACGTGTGGTTGGCCAACTCGAAGCGCGGGTTCCCGGCGAGCCGGCGGGTCACGTCCGGGTACTGCTCCACCCACTTGCCGGTGAGGAAGAAGGTGGCCGGCACCCGCTCCCGTTCCAACAGGTCGATGATCTTCAGGTTCGCGTACGACCGCACCGCGCCGCTGCGCAGTTGGTACCGCATCGCGTCCGTCATGTCGGCGTCGAAGGTGAGCGCCACCTTGTTCCCCGTACGCGGACCGTGGTCGACGACGGGTGGCCTGG
Organism: Micromonospora sp. NPDC023644; assembly: GCF_040640115.1. Classification (NCBI taxonomy): domain Bacteria; kingdom Bacillati; phylum Actinomycetota; class Actinomycetes; order Micromonosporales; family Micromonosporaceae; genus Micromonospora; species Micromonospora sp. NPDC023644. Next base: position 328,179 of record NZ_JBFABA010000001.1, read on the forward strand.
TCCCGGGCGGGGTCGCGCCGGGGACCGCCGCCGGGGGCGCGCCGGGGGCCGTCGCCTCCGGGGCGGCCGGCGCGGACGGGGCCGGCGCCGAGGCGTCCGGTGCCGTCGGGGTCTGCGAAGCCCGGCCCGCCTCCGCGATGCGGACGATGCCGGCGTCGGCCGACGTGCGCGGCGGGGTCGGGGCGGCGAGGAGGGCCGCGGCGGCGACCACGGCGGTGAGGGTCGCGACGAGCGGAACGCGGGGGATCTTCACGTGCACCGGGAGATGATGTCAGCGCCTGGCGGTTTCGGTGTGCCCGCGGTTGGGTTGCGCGGTCGTCGTGGCGTTGCGGCGTCGTGATGGGCTGGGTCGTGGTTGGCCCTGCGTTGTGGTTGGGCTGGGTCGGGTGGTTGGGCTGCGTCTGGTGGTTGCCGGTCCGTCGTGGTGGGAGTGTGGCCCGCCGTACCCGGCTCCGGGCGGTCAGGCTTGATCCCTGCGCCGGGCACGGCGGGCCACACCCGTCGGTGCCCGCTCGCCGTCCTCGGCTCACTCTCCGTCCCAGGCCGTGCCCGCCTGCAACCCCTGGCGCCGTCTGCTCGCCTGGGCCCGTTGCGCCGAAGCCTGCCCGCCTACACGCGTAGCGCTGCCGCCTGCCTGCACCCATAGCGCTGCCGCCTGCCTGCCTGCCTGCCCGCCCGCGTAGCGTCCGGTGATCAGGGCGGCGTGAAGGTTTTCCGGCCGTTGTGGGGTGCATGACGTCCTGATCAGTGCCGGTTGGTTCCACGGGCCCGTCCCATGATCCGTTGACGTCGGCCCGGGCGGAGGGCCGCGCAGAGCCCGGCGCAGCGTCAACCGATCATGAGCGCCGCTCGACGACACCGGTGGCTCTCGGTACGAAACCGCCCCGCCAAGGGCCCTTTCGTGCCAAGATCCCGGCCGTCCACCCTGCGAACCGGGGTGCTTGGTGTCCGGTTGCGTGATGGGTGTCGGGTGCAGCATCGGCGGGCGGGCGTCATCGCGTTCCCGATCGGGGCCGGTGTCCGGTTTGGGGGTGTGAGCGGGGGCATCGGGGGGGGCGGAATCGTGGCCGGGGTGGGGTCGTTACACCCTGCGTACGACCGAGCAAGACCGCGCCGCCCCACGGATTCTGGGGCCCCGGAATGATGGCGGGCCGGCGGTCGTTACACATGGTCCGGCCGACGTGAGGGCACCCCCCCCGCCCCGCGAACAGGCCCGATCCTCCCGGCCGACACGGCCAATCTGATCCCCGGCCGACAGGGCCAATCTGATCTTTGCTTCGGCGAGAGGCCGGAGATCCCCTGAGTTGTTCATGAGCGCCGGACGGTGCTTGCACCCGCACAAGCCGAGTCCCCCCTTCGGTGTGGGTGCCGACCCCCGAATGGAGCACATCTGATGAACACGTTCATTCGTAACAGCGTTCTTGGTATCGCCGGTCTGGCGTTCGCCGGTGGTGTGGCCGCCGGCCCGATGACCGACACCACCCACACCCCGAGCGTGGACACGAAGGCGACGGCGGTGGCGGTGGCGGTGCAGGCCGACAAGCCGTCGGTCGACAAGGCGAAGCTGGTGCCGCATGGTGTGCAGGGTGCGCAGTCGCGTATCGAGCTCTCCGACGAGCAGGTCGGCAACGTCAAGGCGATCATCGCGGCGACGAAGAAGGCCGGCATGGACGAGCGCGCCGCCGTCGTCTCCATCGCCACCGCGTTGCAGGAGTCGAAGTTGGAGAACCTGGGTCACCTGGGTGAGCGCAACGACCACGACTCGCAGGGCCTGTTCCAGCAGCGCCCCACCTCGGGTTGGGGCACCGTCGAGCAGATCACCGACCCCGAGTACTCCACGACCGCGTTCCTCAAGGGCCTCAAGCAGGTCGACGGGTGGCAGGACATGCCGCTGACCGAGGCCGCCCAGACCGTGCAGGTCTCGGCGTACCCCGACCACTACGCCCAGTGGGAGCAGCAGGCCGCCGACCTCGTCGCCGAACACTGGAACAACTGACACACCCCGACACGACTCCCACAGACTTTCCACCACAAGGGGGATCGCTGGCCGGCACCCGAACCCGGGGTGCCGGCCAGCGGCATGTCCGGAGCGGTCAGACGCGGAAGCCGGCGGCCCGCGCCGCCTCGCGCTCCCGGCGGCGGTCGGAGCGGCGGCGCCGGAACCAGAAGAAGAAGACGACCAGCCCGAGCAGGAACGCCAGCACCAGCACCGGCAGGATGATCGCCACCACCGACATGACGACGCTGGTGGCGTCCTCGGCGGTGCTGGCCACCGGCGCGCCGACGCCGGCCGTGGTCGCGTTGATGACCGGTCGGGCGGCGGACTTCAACAGGTGTACGCCGAGGGCGATCAGCACCCCGGTCACCACCGGGACCCACTGGCTGGACGAGAAGAAGCTGCCCGGGTCGCTCACCGTCACCGTCTCCGACGACGAGCCCGCCCCGAACGCCAGGCCGCCGGCGGTCGGGCGGACCACGGTCTGCACGACGTCGTTGACGTGGTCGACCACCGGGACCTTGTCGGCGACGACCTCGATGACCAGCAGCACCGCCAGGATCGCGATCACCCAGCCGTTGCTCAGCCACTGCCATCCGCCGGGCAGGTCGATCAGGCTGGTGTAGCGGGCCAGGAGGCCCATGGTGAGCAGGGGGATGTATGCGTTCAGCCCCGCCGAGGCGGCGAGACCCGTACCGGTGAGAACTTCGAGCACCATCTCAGCATCGCACCGGCACGCCAGTGCCGCTCGGTGGCGCGGGCCGGGGTCTCGGCTACCCTCGTCGGGTGCGGTTGGTCATTGCGAAGTGCTCGGTGGACTACGTCGGACGGCTCTCGGCCCACCTGCCGCCGGCCACCCGGTTGCTCATGGTGAAGGCGGACGGGTCGGTGTCGATCCACGCCGACGACCGGGCGTACAAGCCGTTGAACTGGATGAGCCCGCCCTGCCGGTTGGAGGAGGCCCCCGGCGTCTGGCGGGTCGTCAACAAGGCGGGCGAGGAGCTGCGGATCACCCTGGAGGAGATCTTCCAGGACACCTCGTACGAGCTGGGGGTCGATCCGGGCCTGCGCAAGGACGGCGTGGAGGCGCACCTCCAGGAGCTGCTGGCGGCCAACCCGGAGACCCTCGGTGAGGGGTTCACGCTGATCCGCCGGGAGTACATGACGGCCATCGGCCCGGTCGACCTGCTCTGCCGCGACGCCGCGTCCGGCACCGTCGCCGTCGAGGTGAAGCGCCGGGGCGAGATCGACGGCGTGGAGCAGCTGACCCGGTACCTGGAACTGCTCAACCGCGACCCGCTGCTCGCCCCGGTCGCCGGGGTCTTCGCCGCGCAGGAGATCAAGCCGCAGGCCCGGGTGCTCGCCACGGATCGGGGCATCCGCTGCGTGGTCGTGAACTACGACAAGCTGCGCGGCATCGAGCGCGACGAGCTCACCCTCTTCTGACGGTCCGCCCGGCTGTCGGGCGGGAGGCGACTCCGACGCCCGGCGGGAGTCACCGGGGCGTGGCCGGGGGCCCGTCCGCGCGGACGGCGATCAGCGACTTGGGCAGGCCGGCCACCCGCTCGACGAGGATCCGCGAGTCGGGGAAGTAGTGCCGCATCTGGGAGCGGTCCAGCAGCTCCGTCCAGAGCACCTGGTGGATGGCGGCCTCGTGGGTGCGGGTCGGCTTGTGCCCGAGCGGCCAGCGGCGGGCGAACGCGGTGCGCAGCCGCACGGGGAGGAACTGCATCCCCGGCGCGATCCAGTGCGGCTCGATGGGGAAGTAGCGGTAGGGCGTCTGCACCCAGTGCCGGTCGCCGAGACCGCGCACGGCGTCGGCGAAGCGCAGCCGCCGCTCGTGCCCGCCGACGTGCTCCAGCACGGAGTTGGAGAAGACCAGGTCGTAGCGGCGCGAGGTGATCCGGGCCGGCAGGTCGCAGGCGTCGGCCCCGTCGACCTCCGCCCACTCCGGGACGTCCGCGGGCGGCCGCTCCAGGTTGACCACGTGCACGCGCGCCGGCCGCACGTCGGCGCGGGTCCAGGTGCCGAGCCGGCCGCCCAGGTCGATGACGTGCATCTTCTCCAGGTCGGGGAAGGTCTGGGCCAGCCAGTCGGCGCGGCGACGCCGCTGCCGGGCACTCCACGACCGGTCACTGTCGACGAGGTGGAAGCGCAATCGATGGGGGTGCATTTAACGCAATGTACCGCTCCCACCACGTTGGACACGCGCGAGGGCGTTCATGATCGGTTATCCGACAGTCACCTGCCGTACATGACCTTGATGGCCTTCACGAGCCGGGCGACGTCGGCCGGGGTCCGCTCGAAGGTCGTCGAGGGCAGCAGCGACCTGGCCCGTCGCCGGGTGATGGCCTTGGCGCGGCTGAACTCGCGCAGCCCGTCCTCGCCGTGGATGCGCCCGAAGCCGGAGTCGCCCACGCCGCCGAACGGCAGCGTGGACATCCCGGCGAAGGTCAGCGCCGAGTTCACCGACGCCATGCCCGAGCGCAGCCGCCGGGCGATCGCCACCGCGTGCCGCCGGCCGAAGACCGAACCCCCCAGGCCGTACGACAGGGCGTTGGCGAGGGCGACGGCCTCGTCGGCGTCGCGGACCCGGTTGATGGTCAGGGTCGGACCGAACGTCTCCTCGCGTACGGCGGCGGAGTCCTCCGGGACGTCCACCAGCACGGTCGGCCGCACGTACGGCGGCTGCACCGCGTCGGCGCCGCCGAGCACCGCCCGGCCGCCCCGGGACAGCGCGTCGTCGATGTGCCGGCGGATCACGTCGATCTGGCTCGGCATGGTGATCGGCCCGATGTCCGCGTCGTCCGGGCCGACGGTCAACCGGCCGGCCCGCTCGACCACCTTGCCGACGAAGGCGTCGAAGACCGGCTCGACCGCGTAGACGCGCTCGATGCCGATGCACGTCTGGCCGGCGTTGGTGAGCGCGCCCCAGACGCACGCCTCGGCGGCGGCGTCCAGGTCGGCGTCGGCGTCGACGATCATCGCGTCCTTGCCGCCCGCCTCCAGCAGCACCGGCGTCAGCGACTCGGCGCAGGCCGCCATCACCTTCCGCGCGGTGGCCGAGGAGCCGGTGAAGGCCACCTTGTCCACTCCGGAGCGGCAGAGCGCCGCCCCGACGTCGCCGAGCCCGTGCACGGCGGTGAAGACCGGACGCTCCGGCACCACCTCGGCGAACGTGTCGACCAGCCACTGCCCGACGGCGGGGGTGTACTCGCTGGGCTTGAGCACCACCGTGTTCCCCGCCGCCAGCGCGTACGCGGCGGAGCCGATCGGGGTGAAGACGGGGTAGTTCCACGGGCCGATAACGCCGACGACGCCGTACGGCTGGTATTCGAGGTGGGCGGAGAACTCGGCCAGGACGAGCCGCGAGCGGACCCGGCGGGGGCCCAGCACCCGGCGGGCGTTGCGGGCCGCCCAGTCGACGTGCTCGACGGCGGTGACGACCTCGACGATGGCGTCGGCGACCGGCTTGCCGCCCTCGGCGTGCACCAGCTCGGCGATCTCCTCGATCCGCCGGGCGAGGAGGCCGCGCCAGCGCAGCAGCCGCTCCCGGCGCCCGTCGAAGCCGAGCGCGGCCCACCACTCGCCGGCAGCGCGGGCCTGGTCGACGGCCCGTCGGACGTCTTCGGCGGTGGCGACCGGCAGGCGCCCGGCCTCCGCCCCGGTGGCCGGGCTCGTCGAGATCAGCCGACCGTCCTCGATCACGGGGGTACCCGGGGCATGCACAGCCGTCATGACGGAAGTCTAGACCCGAGGATTACTCGCCGGTAGGGCTGCGGCGGCCGGTCCCGTCCGCCGGACCGGCCACGCGGCGACGGCACGGACCGGCCGCGCGGCACCGGAACGGGGTGGACGCCCATCGCCCGGACTTGTGATGATTCTTCCGCCGATGCGCGCCGAACCGTCGAACGCGAGGTGTCCGGCCGGGGGCGCGGAGGTGACCACGCGGCGGTGGAGGGTGGCTACCGTGTGATGGCAGGCTGACGCGCGGGTGACCGGGCGGGGTGGAGGCTGATCTTCCGTGGAGGAACATCCGGAACTGAGACCGTTGTTGACGGTGGCCGGTGGGGCGATGCGGGGGCTGAGCTTCCGGGTGGGCCCGCAGCGGCAGGTCATCGGCCGGGCGCCGACCGCCGACATCGTCGTGCACGACGCCCACCTGAGCCGCCGGCACGCCGAGGTCTGGCTGACGGGCGAGGGGGCGACCCTGGCGGATCTGGGCTCGACCAACGGCACCTGGCTGAACGACCGGCGGATCACCGGCGTGGAGCGGCTGGCCGACGGGGACGTGATCCGGCTCGGCCGCACCGAGCTGCGCGTCTTCGACCCGGGCGTGGCGCGGACCGACCCGGTGGGGTTCAGCTTCGGCGGGCCGCGCCGGGACCGCCGGCCGACCCTGCCGTTGCCGATCGCGGCCCCGGCCGCACCGATCGTGGCCTCTGCCGCACCGATCGCGGCCTCTGCCGCACCGATCGCGGCCTCTGCCGCACCGATCGCGGCCTCTGCCGCACCGATCGCGGCCCCGGCCGCACCGGGCGTCGACCCGGTGCCGCCGGTGGCGGTTGCGGCGGTGCTGTCCGCCCCGTCCTGACCGGGGCCGACGGCGGATGCCGGCGCACACCTCCCGGTGGTGGAAGGTGGCGGGCCGGCCCATGGACGCGTCCGGCGCGGCCGTGGCAGCATCCGGCGGATGGAGACCGGACAGCGGCTGGTGTCGGCGAACGGAATCACCCAGGCGGTACGGGTGGCCGGGCCGCCGGACGGCGCTCCCGTACTGCTCGTCCACGGCAACTGCTCGTCGGCGGCCTTCTGGGAGCCGCTGGTGCGGCGGCTGCCGGCCACCCTCCGCGTGGTCGCGCCCGACCTGCGCGGCTACGGGCTGACCGACACCGCCCCGGTCGACGCGACCCGGGGGCTGGGTGACTTCGCCGACGACGTCGCCGCGCTGCTCGACGAGCCGTCCCTCTTCGCGCCCGGCGCCCGGCCGGTGGTGGTCGGCCACTCGCTCGGCGGCGGGGTGGCCATGCGGCTGCTCGTCGACCACCCCGACCGGGTGGGCGCGCTGCTGCTCGCCGCGCCGGTCTCGCCGTACGGCTACGGCGGCACCCGGGACCTGACGGGGACGCCGACCACCCCCGACTTCGCCGGCACCGGCGGCGGCACCGCCAACCGGGACTTCGTCAAGCGGCTGGCCGCCGGCGACCGGGGCACGGACAGCCAGACCAGCCCGCGCGCCGTGCTGCGGGCCACCTACGTGGCGGACCCGGCCTCGCTCGGCGACGACGAGGAACTGCTGCTCGACAGCCTCCTCTCCACCGCGACCGGCGACGACAACTACCCCGGTACGGCGGTGACCTCGGCGAACTGGCCCGGCACCGCACCGGGACGGCGTGGCGTGCTGAACGCCCTCTCCCCGGCGTACTTCCGGGTCGCCGACGAACTGGTCGCCGTGGCCGGCAAGCGGCCCGTCACCTGGATCCACGGCGACGCCGACGTGATCGTCTCGGACACCGCGATGATGGACCTGGCCCACCTGGGCTCGCTGGGCGTGCTGCCCGGCTGGCCGGGGGCGGCGGCCTGCCCGGCGCAGCCGATGGTGGGGCAGACCCGGGCGGTGCTGGAGCGGTACGCGGCGGCCGGCGGGACGTACCGCGAGGTGCTGCTGCCCGGCTGCGGGCACAGCCCGCACCTGGAGCGGCCGGCCGAGTTCGTCGCCGAGCTGCTGAGGCTGACCGACGAGGCCGGCTGACCGGCGGGTGCCGGGTGGCCGCGCGCAGCCCCGCTGGGCTCGTGAAATTTCCCACGGCGCCTCGACAACTCAACGTCACGTGGCAGACTCGCGCGCATAACCTTAATGGTCGTTCACTCGGCCGTGCGGAGTTTTGAGGGAGGCTGGTCGTGGCGCGCGATTTCACCAGCGTGGGCGTTGTGGGTCTGGGCACCATGGGTGCCGGCATCGTCGAGGTATTCGCGCGTAACGGGGTCGACGTCGTCGCGGTGGAGGTCTCCGAGGACGCGCTGGAGCGCGGCCGGGCCATCCTCACCGGGTCGACGGACCGGGCCGTGGCCAAGGGCAAGCTCGCCGAGGCCGACCGGGACGCGCTGCTGAGCCGCGTGCGGTTCGCCGTCGGGCTGGACGCGCTGCACGCGGTGGACCTGGTCATCGAGGCGGTGCCCGAGCACCTGGACCTGAAGCAGCGGATCTTCGCCGAGCTGGACCGGGTCTGCAAGCCCGAGGCGATCCTGGCCACCAACACCTCGTCGCTGAGCGTCACCGAGATCTCCGTCGCCACCAGCCGGCCCAACCAGGTGATCGGCATCCACTTCTTCAACCCGGCCCCGGTGATGAAGCTGGTCGAGGTGGTCCGGACGGTGGTCACCTCCACCGACGTGGTCGCCGACGTGGAGGCGCTCTGCAAGCGGCTCGGCAAGGTCGACGTCACCATCAGCGACCGGGCCGGCTTCATCGCCAACGCGCTGCTCTTCGGCTACCTCAACCACGCCGTCGGGATGTTCGAGGCGCACTACGCCACCCGCGAGGACATCGACGCGGCCATGAAGCTGGGCTGCGGCCTGCCGATGGGCCCGCTGGCGCTGATGGACCTGATCGGCCTGGACACCGCGTACGAGATCCTCGACACCATGTACCGGCGCGGCGGGCGGGACCGCCGGCACGCCCCGGTGCCGCTGATCAAGCAGATGGTCACCGCCGGGCTCCTCGGTCGCAAGTCCGGCCGGGGCTTCTACACCTACGAGCGGCCGGGCTCCCCGGTCGTCGTACCCGACGAGCAGACGCCGGCGGCGACGGAGGCCGCGCTCGCCGACGGCGACCGCGCCCTCGCGAAGGTCGGCGTCGTCGGCTCCGGGACGATGGCCACCGGCATCATCGAGGTGTTCGCCAAGGCCGGCTACGAGGTCGTCTCGGTGACCCGGGGCGCGGAGAAGTCCGCCAGGGTCTTCGAGGCGGTCAAGACCTCGCTCAACAAGGGCGTGGTGCGCGGCAAGCTCAGCGAGGCCGACCGGGACGCCGCACTCGGCCGGATCAACTGGTCGGCCACCCTGGACCACCTCGCCGACGTCGACCTCGTCGTCGAGGCCGTGGTCGAGGAGCTGAGTGTCAAGAAGGCCCTCTTCGCCAGCCTCGACGAGATCTGCAAGCCGGGCGTCGTGCTCGCCACCACCACCTCCTCGCTGCCGGTGATCGACGTCGCGATGGCCACCCAGCGGCCCGCCGACGTGGTCGGGCTGCACTTCTTCAACCCGGCGCCGCTCATGCCGCTGGTAGAGATCGTGGAGACCATCCGCACCTCGGCGGAGACCACCGCCACCGCCCGCGCGGTCTGCGCCGCGCTGGGCAAGACGGGCGTGGTCTGCGGCGACCGGTCCGGCTTCATCGTCAACGCGCTGCTCTTCCCGTACCTCAACGACGCGGTGAAGATGCTGGAGGCGAGCTACTCCACCGCCGACGACATCGACCACGCGATGAAGCTGGGCTGCGGCTACCCGATGGGCCCGTTCGAGCTGCTCGACGTGGTCGGCCTGGACGTCTCGCTGGCCATCCAGCGGGAGCTCTACCTGGAACTGCGCGAGCCGGGCTTCGCGCCCGCCCCGCTGCTGGAGCACCTCGTCACGGCCGGCTACCTGGGCCGCAAGAGCGGCCGCGGCTTCCGCGACCACACCCGTCGCTGAACGGGTCAACACCTCCGGCCGGTGCCGGCGTCTGAAGGGTGTGACCTTCGAGGAGTACGTCAGCAGCCGAGGCCCCGCCCTGATGCGGCTGGCCCGGCTGCTGACGGGCGAAGAGCACCGGGCCGAGGACCTCACCCAGGACGTCCTGGCCCGCGCGTACGTGCACTGGCGGAGGATCGCCCGGGCGGACCGGCCGGACGTGTACGTGCGCCGGATGCTGGTCAACGCCAACAACTCCTGGTGGCGCCGGCGCACGAACCGCGAACTGGCCGTCGCCGACTTCGCGGAACGCCCGCAGCGCGGCGACCTCGGCGGCGAGACGGCCGACCGGGACGCCATGTGGCGGCTCATCCTCGGGCTGCCGGACCGCCAGCGGGCGGTGCTCGTGCTGCGCTACTACGAGGACCTCGACGACGCGACCATCGCCCAGATCCTCGGCTGCTCGCCGGTCACCGTCCGCACCCACGCCATGCGGGCGCTCACCCACCTCCGGGAGCGCTGCGGCGTCCCGGCGACCGACGGGAGCCGACCGTGACCGACCTAGACGAACAGATCGTACGGACGCTGCGGGAGCGCGCCGAGGGAACGGTCGACACCGACCGGTTGACGGCACGTGCCGTCGCCGGGGGAAAGACCCGCCGTCGCCGTCGTAGGGTCGGCGCGGGCGTCACGGTGGGCCTCGTGGCGGTGCTCGGGTTCACCGTCGCCACCGGCACCGGGCTGCTGCAGCGGGTGCGCCCGCCGGGCTCCGCCGCGCCGGCCGCCGCCACTGCCGCGCCGCCCCGGCTGGACGGCATCCAGGGTGCCGCCGCCCGGCCGGACCTGGTCGGCACGGACCCTCGGGTGCTGCACTTCGGGATGGATCCGGCGCGGGTCCGCCACCTGCGCTGGGGAGTCGGATCGGGCGTCGAGAGCGTCCAGGTCGACGTCGGCGCGGGCCCGGCGGTGAGCGTCCAGCTCTCGGCCTCCGCCGCCGGGTTGCGCCGTGGGGTCGACGGACCGCAGGGCCAGGACGCCGGACTGAGCGTCGAGGATGCCTTCGACGGCACCGACCGGCCGCACCGGGAGGCGGGACGGACGACGACGACGTGGATCAGGCTCTGGCAGCCCGTTCCCGGCCTCTACGCCCGGGCCGCCGTGACCGCCACGACCGCCCGAGGGATCGACGACGCCGTCGGGGCCCTCCGCCTGGACGAGGCGCGCCGCTGCGCAACGCCGGCGCGGCTGACCACCCTGCCCACCGGGGCGCGGGTGAGCGGCTGCACCGTCGACGTCGCCGCCTTCCCTGAGGCGGTGACCGCGTCGCTCCAGGTGGAGGGCACAGGCGGGAAGCAGATGAAGATCGCGTTCCAGTACGCGCACTCCATCGAGGCGGGTCGCACCATCGGGAACCGGACGATCGGGGGCAGGTCCGCCTACCTCTACCCGCAGGGCGGCCAACTGGAGTTGCTCGGCATCCCGAAGGCCCACCTGATCGCCAACTTCGGCTGGCCGTACGAGGGCTTCACCGAGGCGGACGCCGCCGTCGTGCTGGGCGGGGCGCAGGTGGCCGCCGACCCCGCCGACCCGCAGTCCTGGGGCTGACCGGCGGTCGGGGCCGAGCCGCCCGCCCCGGGTCGGCCCCGCCGCCGGGCCGTACGCTTGGCAAGCGTGAGCCCCCGTCGCAACCGACCCCGCCGCGATGACGCCGCGCACCTCGACTCCGACCGGGTCCGCCAGGGCGTCGCCTCGGTGCAGCAGTGGCGCGACGGCGACTGGCAGGTACGCGGGATCGGCGGCGGCGCCTCCACCAAGACGTACCGCTGCCCGGGCTGTGACCAGGAGATCCGGCCCGGGGTGGCGCACCTGGTGGCGTGGCCGGCGGACGGGCGGGGCGACCTCACCGACCGGCGGCACTGGCACAGCGGGTGCTGGCGGGCCCGGGACCGGCGCGGGCCGGCCGTCCAGCGCGGCCGTGGTGCTCCCCGCTACGGCTGAGCGATCTGGATCACGCTGTTTCCGCCCCGCCCGGCGGTTCCCGGCCGCACCCGCGAGACTGGACGGGTGAGCACACCGATTCGCGCGTCCTCCATCCTGCCCGGGCACCGCGAGGACATCGAGCTGCACACCGCGGACGGCCTGCGGCTGGTCGGCGAGCTGGCCCGGCCGCTGGACCGTGAGCCGGTGGGCACCCTCGTCTGCCTGCACCCGCTGCCGACGCACGGCGGGATGATGGACAGCCACGTGCTCCGCAAGGCGGCGTGGCGGCTGCCGGCCCTGGCAGACCTGGCGGTGCTGCGCTTCAACACCCGGGGGACCAGCAGCCTGCGTGGCACCAGCGAGGGGGCCTTCGACAACGCGGTCGGCGAGCGCTTCGACGTCGCCGCCGCCATCGAGTACGCCGAGTTCCACGAGCTGCCGCAGATCTGGCTGCTCGGCTGGTCGTTCGGCACCGACCTGATCCTGAAGTACGGCTGCGACCCGGCGGTCACCGGCGCGATCCTGCTCTCCCCGCCGCTGCGCTACTCCACCCCGGCGGACCTCGACCAGTGGGCCGCGTCCGGCAAGCCCCTGACCGCGGTGGTGCCCGAGTTCGACGACCACGTGCGCCCCGACGAGGCCCGGGAGCGCTTCGCGGCGGTGCCGCAGGCCGAGGTGATCGGGGTGCCCGGCGCGAAGCACCTCTGGGTCGGCGACGCCGAGACCGTGCTGGACGAGGTGGTCCGCCGGGTCAACCCGGCCGCCGCCGTGCCGCTGCCGACCACCTGGGACGGCCCGATGGAGACCGGCGACGTCAGCGCGTACGCCGACCGCACGGTGGCCTCCTTCGCGGACCGCCCGGTGCCGGGCCCGTCCGCCGGCCAGGCCGGCTGATCCGTGCTCCGCCGGCCGCGCCCCCGTCGCCGACCGGCGGCGCGGGCCGGGCCGGCCGGGGTCAGCGGGAGTCCTGCCGGGGCAGGACCACCTCCCGCAGGATGAGCTGGAGCGCGGCCACCGCCGGGATCGCGATCAGCGCGCCCACGACCCCCAGCAGGGAGACCCCGAGCAGGGCGGCCACCAGGGCGGCGACCTCGTTGACCGACACCGACCGGCGCATGATCTTGGGGTAGATCAGGTAGTTCTCCACCTGCTGGTAGATCAGGAAGAACACCGCGCAGGCGATGCCGATCGGCAGGTCCGTGGCGAACCCGACCAGGCTGACGATCACCGCGCCCAGGGTCGCGCCGATCTGCGGGATCAGGTCCGTCACCGCGACCACCACGGCCAGCGCGAACGGGTACGGCAGCCCGACGATCAGCGCGAAGACGAACGTGGACGCCCCGGCCAGCACCGCGATGCTGAGCGCGCCGACCATGTACGCGCCCACCTTCGTCAGGATCTCGTCCCCGATCAGCCGCACGCGCTCCCGGCGCGAGCGGGGCACCAGCGCGTAGGCGAGGTCGCGGAGCCGGTCGAAGTAGGCCAGGAAGTAGATGGTCAGCACCAGCACGGTCAGCCCCCGGAAGACCGTGCCGAAGACCAGCTGGGCGCCGCCGAGCACCCCGCCGAGGGCCTGACCGACCGTGTCGGCGTTCGCGGCGCTCTGCACCCGCTCCATCAGGTCGTACCGCTCCACCAGGTCGTTGACCGTCTCGTTGCGGCGCAACGCCTCCAGGTAGCTCGGCAGCTGGTCGATGAACTGCCCGGTCTGCGTCACGATCGGCGGCACCAGGGCGAACACCCCACCGCAGAGGAGCAGCACGACCGTCAGCGCGACCACCGCCACGGCGGCCCCGTGCGGCAGCCCCCAGGACCGCAGCCGGACCACCGCGGGATGCAGGCCGATGGCGAGGAAGAGCGCGATGAGCACCAGGACCAGGATGCCGGCCGCGTTGCGCAGGCCCAGATAGAAGGCGTACGCGAGCAGCACCCCGGCCGCGCCGGTGAAGCCGACCAGGAAGCTGCTGCGCTTCAGCGGCAGCCCCGGCGTGCCGAACCGGCTCGACCCGTTCGCCGTCGGCTCGCCGTCGTCCGGGGTGTCCGCCGGGTCCGTCGCCCTGCCGGCGTGTTCGGGCGTGGTGGCGTGCTCCGGCTTCCGGCTCCTGTCGCCCGGTGCCGGGGCGTGGCCGGGATCCCGGCCGCCGCTCGACGCCGTCGGTCCGTCGTCTGCCATCGGACCTCCCTGGATCGATTCCCGCCGGACAGCCCGACCACGGGCTCACGCCGGCGAATCCCATCGGGAGCGTACGCCGCAGGCCCGGCCGTGCCACCCGCTCTGGCCACCGTCACCCCTGCCCGCACCCTCCGGGTGCGGGCAGGACCGAGGTCCTGGGATCCTGGTACGGGACGCCCCCCTGGAGGGGGCCGATTCCTCCAGGACCCGCCCAAGGACCCGGATCGTCGGGCGGTGGAGCGGTCCGGGGTCAGTCCTTCTCGACGACGACCTTGCTCGGCTTGGCGCTGCGCTCGTCGGTGGTCGGCTTCGCCGGGCGCTTGCCGTTCTCGCCGGTGCTGGTGATCTTCGTCGGGGTGGCGCCCCGGCCTCCCTCGCCGGGCACCGCCGCCACGGTCGGCTCCCCGTCCACGCCGGCGCTGGCCGTGCCCCCGTCGACGGTGGTCACGGTGGCCTTGCCGTTGGCCGGCTGCCCGGCGTCGGCCGGCTCGATCCGGCCCTTGGCCGGTTGCCCGGCGTCCTCCGGCTCCACCTTGCCGGCGGCGGGCTTTCCGCCGGACGGTGCCGCGGCCGCCGCGGAGCCCGTCGCCGCGCCCGTACCCGCCGGGGTCTTGTCCGGGGTGCCCGCACCGGCCGGGGTCTTGTCCGCACCCGACTTCTCCGCCGCGCCCGTGCCCGTCGTGCCCGCGCCCGCCGGGGCCTCGTCCGCGTCGGGGCGGGGCCTGCCGCCGTTCGCCGTGGCCGGCGTCGGCTTGCCGCCCGCCACCGCCGCGGCGGCGCCGTCCGTCCCGCCCGGCCGGTCGGTTGCGGTGGGCAGGCCCAACCGCAGCTCCGCCACCTGTCGCTGGAGCTCGTCGGACTCCTGCCGGGACTTCCAGGTCTCCTGCCGCAGGTCGGCCAGCTGCTGCTGGGCCTGGGCGATCTCCAGCATCACCTGGGCGAGCTGCTGACGGCCGGCGGCGGCCTCCTGCTGCGTGGCGGCGAGGTGCTGCTGGGTGGTGGCCAGGTGCTGCTGCGTCGTGGCCGCGTACTCCTCGAACTGCCGGCGCGACGTCGACACGTGCTCGTCGGCCTTGCGGCGCTTGTCGGCCGCCTCGGTCTCGGCCCGGCTGAGCAGCGCCGCGGCCTCCTCCTCGGCCTGCCGGCGCATCGTCAGCGCGTCCTGCTCGGCGGCCTGGCGGACGGCGGCGGCACTCTGCTCGATCTCGTTCTTCCGGGCGGTGTACTCCGCCTCCAGCGCGGCGCTGCGCGCCGCGAACCCGGACTCCAGCTCGTCGTGCCGGCTCGTGTGCTGCTTCTCCAGCTCGGCGAGGCGGGTCTTGTACTGCTTCTCCAGCTCGTCGCGGCGCTTGGTGAACTCCTGCTCGGCCGCCGCGCGGCGCTCGGTCAGCTCGCGGTCCGCGGCCTCGCGCCGGCTGTTGACCTCCTGCTCCACCCCGGCCCGCCAGGCGCCCAGCTCCTGCTGCGTCTGGGCCCGGGCGTGCTGCACGTACGCCTCGGTCTCGGTGCGCATCCGTTGCACGTACGCCTCGGTCTCGGCGCGGTTGCGCTTGGCCGTCTCGGCCGCCTGGGTGGTGAGCCGCTCCGCCTCCTGGCGGGCCTTCTCCCGGGTGGCCCGGCCGGCGTCGGCGGCGTCGTCGATGATCTGCTTGGCGTCCCGCTGCGCCTTGGCGTGGGTGGCCCGGCCCGCCTCGGTGGCCTGGTCGACCAGGCGCTTGGACTCCTGCTGCGCCTTGGCGTGCACCTCCTTGGCGGCCTCGCGCAGCTGGGTGGCCTCCTGCTGGGCCTTGGCGTGCACCTCCTTGGCGGCCTCGCGCAGCTTGGTCGCCTCCTGCTGGGCCCGGTGGTGGATCTCCTTGGCCGCGTCCCGCAGCTGGGTGGCCTCCTGCTGGGCCTTCGCCAGCGCCTCCTGGGCGGCCTTGCGCAGCCGGGCGGCCTCTTCCTTGGCCGTCCTGACGGCGGCGTCCGCCTCGGCCATCCGGGCCGCGGTGTGCCGCTCCTCCTCCGTCCGGCGGGCGGCCAGCGCGATCTCGAAGTCCTTGAGGGCGGTGGCGGCCTGCTCGCGGGCCTCCTCGACGATGTGCTCGGCGGCGGCGCGACGCGCCTCGATCTCCTCGTTGGCGGAAGCCAGGATCGCGTCGGCCTGCTCCTCGGCGAGCGTGAGGATCTGCTCCACCCGTGGGCCGAGGTGCCGGTAGGAGACGTTCTCGAGCGCCCCGGACGACTTGCGCGCCTGGGCGAGGTCCCGCTGGAGCACCTCGACCTGGCCGGCCAACTTGTGGATCTGTGTGTAGGCCTGTTCCCGCTCGGCCGCCAGGGCCGCGATCTCGTGCTCCGCGCGAGCGACGTACCGGTCGACCTGTCGTTTCTCGTACCCCCGCAGAGCGGACTCGAAGCTGGGCTCCGTGGTCACGTCCCCGCCGAGAGCGAACAGTTCCTCGCCGTGCGACATGCCCCCATCCTCACACGCGACCAGTCCGGCTGGGGCGATACGGACGCCCCGGATAGGACCTACTTCACTGCCGACACGCCCGGGCAATTCGCGAGGCGGGCAAACGCATACGGCGCGGGGCGCACCGGTCACCCGGTGTCACCCCGCGCCGCGGATCATGCCCCGATCGGGTGGGTCAGTTGGACGTCTCCGCGGTCACCCGCTCGTCTGCGTCGTCGGCCTTCTTCGGCTCCGGCTTGGCCTGCGCGGCCGGGGGTGCGGCGGGCACGCCCGGCACGATGCCGGCGAGGCCGGAGAGCATCTGGCCGAGCTGCGAGGTGACGGCGTCCTTCTGCCGGGTGAGGTCCTCGACCTCGCGGCGGGCCGCCTGGGTGGTCAGCTCGGCCTCGGTGCGCGCCTCGGTGAGCAGGCGGTTGGCCTCGGCCTTCGCCTCGGTGAGCGTCTTGTCCGCCAGCGCCTTGGCCTTGTCGACGGTCTCGTTGGCGGTGCGCTCCGACTCGACCCGGCGGGCCTCGGCGCGCTGCTCGATCTCCTTGGCCCGCTCCTGCGCGGCGTGGGCCCGCTGCTCGGCCTCGCCGACCAGCTTCTGGGTCTGGGCGACCTGCGCGGCGTGCCGCTCGGACTCCTCGCGCTCGGCCTTCTCCCGGCGCTCGGCGAGCTGGAGCTCCAGGGCCTGGAGGTCCTTGTCGCGCTTGTCGCGGGCGTCGGTGAGCAGCTTGGTCGCCTCGGCGCGCTTCTCCTCGGCCTCGCGGGCGGCCTTCGCCCGCTGCTGGGTGATCTCCCGCTCGGCGGTGGCCCGCAGGGTGGCGACCTCACGCTCGACGGTGGACTTCAGCTCGGCGACCTCGTGGGCGGTGACCGTGCGCAGCTGCTTGGTCTCGCGGTCGGCGTCGGCGCGCAGCGTGTCGGCCTCACGCCGGGCCTGGACGCGGACCTCGGCGGCCTCGCGCTCGGCGGCGGTGCGGACGCTGCCCGCCTCCCGCTCGGCGTTGGCCTTCATGGCCGCCGCCTCGGCGCGCGCCTTGTCAGTGATCTCGCGCGCCTCGAGGCGGGCGGCGGAGAGGATGCCCTCCGATTCCCGCTTGGCCTCGTTGCGGTGGTCGTTGGCCTGCTCCTCGGCCAGCCGGAGGATCTGCTCGACGCGGGTGCCGAGGCCGGAGAGGGTGGGCCGGCTGTTCTCCTCGAGCTGCTTGTTGGTGTCGGCGAGCTTCTGCTCCAGCGCGCTCATGCGCTGCTCGGCCTGGCGGAGCCGGCGCTGGGCGTCGTTCATCCGCTGCTCGGCCTCGGCCCGGGCCTGCTCGGACTGGGTCAGCGCGGCCGTCATCCGGCCGATGAAGTCATCGACCTGGTGGGTGTTGTAGCCGCGCAGGCCAACGGTGAAATCGGGCTGCGAGTTCGCGTTATCGAAGAACGCAAGAGGGGAGGACTGCTGGGGCATTGGGACATACTCGCAGACCCCCCAGGGTGCTTCGCAAGAGCGGTGGCGAGCTTTCGTGTCCTCTTTACATGGTCAACTACGGGTCCGCCGATGGCCGGACAGATCGCCGATCTTGGCAGGTCCCGGGCGGGTCGGACGGCACGGAGCGTGACATCGGAAAAGGGCCGCGGGAGCACCCCGCGGCCCTTTGTCGCGTCATGATCCGGGTCACTCGAATGAGCGTCCGGCGCCCCCGGCGGAAAGGCAATCGCCGTTCACCGCAATGGTCGACGGCGCCTCATCCGCCGGGTCAGTGGCCGCGGAACCGGTTGATCGCGTCCTCGTGCCGGGAGCGCAGCTCGCGGTCGCGTACGCCGAGGCCGTCCGTCGGGGCGAGGCAGCGGACGCCGACCTTGCCCTGGTGGGCGTTGCGGTGCACCTCGTACGCGGCCTGGCCGGTCTGCTCCAGCGCGTAGGTCCTCGACACGGTGGGGTGGACCTTGCCCAACGCCACCAGCCGGTTGGCCTCCCACGCCTCCCGGTAGTTCGCGAAGTGGCTGCCGATGATCCGCTTGAGGTGCATCCAGAGGTAGCGGTTGTCGTACTGGTGCAGGAAGCCGCTGGTGGAGGCGCAGGTGACGATGG
Source organism: Micromonospora sp. NPDC023644 (assembly GCF_040640115.1). Taxonomy (NCBI): domain Bacteria; kingdom Bacillati; phylum Actinomycetota; class Actinomycetes; order Micromonosporales; family Micromonosporaceae; genus Micromonospora; species Micromonospora sp. NPDC023644. Next base: position 346,513 of record NZ_JBFABA010000001.1, read on the forward strand.
TGCCGCCCTTCTTGGCCACGTAGACGCTGGCGCCGAAGGTCTCCCGGCCGGGGTGCTCGAAGACGATGTCCGGGTCCTCGCCGCCGGTCAGCTCGCGGATGCGCTCGCCGAAGCGGCGCCACTCGTCCTGGTCCTGGGTCTGCTCGTCCTTCCAGAAGCGGAAGCCCTCGGCGGTGCGGTCGATCACCAGCTCGGCGCCCATCTTCCGGCACAGCTCCGCCTTCTCGGGCGAGGAGACCACGCAGACCGGGATCGCGCCGCCGTTGAGCGCCATCTGGGTGGCGTAGCCGCCCAGGCCGCCGGAGGCGCCCCAGATCAGCACCACGTCGCCCTGCTTCATGTTCGCCCCGTGGTGCGACACCAGCTGCCGGTACGCCGTCGAGTTGACCAGCCCGGGGCTGGCCGCCTCCTCCCAGCTCAGGTGGCGCGGCTTGGGCATCAGCTGGTTGGCCTTGACCACGCACAGCTCGGCCAGGCCGCCGAAGTTGGTCTCGAAGCCCCAGATCCGCTGCTGCGGATCGAGCATGGTGTCGTCGTGCCCGGCCGCGTCCTCCAACTCCACGGAGAGGCAGTGCGCGACGACCTCGTCGCCGGCCTTCCACTTCGTCACCCCGGGCCCGGTGCGCAGCACCACGCCGGCGGCGTCGGAGCCCACCACGTGGTACGGCAGGTCGTGCCGGCGGGTCAGCTCGGAGAGCCGGCCGTAGCGCTGGAGGAACTTGAAGGTCGGCAGCGGCTCGAAGATGCTGGTCCAGACCGTGTTGTAGTTGATCGCGCTGGCCATCACCGCGACCAGCGCCTCGCCCGGCCCCAGCTCCGGCGTCGGCACCTCCTGCACGTGCAGCGCCTTGCGCGGGTCCTTGTCCCGGGTGGCCAGGCCGTCGAACATCCGGGTCTCGTCGGCGCGCACCACCACGCCGCGGTACGTCTCGGGCACCGGCAGGCCGGCGATCCCGGCGAGTTCCCGCTCCGGTTGGTCGGATCCCTCCGCCGCCATGATCGCTTCGAGGATGTCCTGCACGTCGACCTCCCGTTCGTCCGCACCCCGCCCACGCGGGCCCGGGTGCTGCCATCGTCGGCGTCGGTGCGCCCCGCCCGCCATGTCGGCATCCGACACATCCGGGACCGGCCGCGCTCCTGTGGGGCGGGACGTTACTGAACAGTAGCTAGGGCCGGAAGTCCTCTGTGAAAAACTGCATTGGCCGATGAGTGGAGGTGTCCGGGCGGGCGTCGAACCACGCAGCGGCGCGCTCGGCGGGCGGAGTGCCCGCCGGCCCCCGCGCAGGTGGCGGGGGCCGGCGGCGGGGGTCAGTGCCCGGCGGCGGGCTCGACGAGTTCGACCAGCACCCCGCCGGCGTCCTTCGGGTGGACGAAGTTGACGCGCGAGTTGGCGGTGCCGCGCTTCGGCGTGTCGTAGAGCAGCTTGACGCCCCGCTCGCGCAGCTTCGCGCAGGCGACGTCGATGTCCGCCACGGTGTACGCCACCTGCTGCACGCCCGGGCCCTTCTTGTCGAGGAACTTGGCGATGGTCGATTCCGGGCTCAGCGGGGCGAGCAGTTGCACGCAGCCGCCCTCGGCGTCCGGGCCGACGGCCAGCATCGCCTCGCGGACGCCCTGCTCGGCGTTCACCTCGGTGTGCACGCAGCGCATCCCGAAGGTGCGCTGGTAGAAGTCGATCGCGGCGTCCAGGTCGGCGACAGCGACCCCGACGTGGTCGATGCGGCGCAGGCCGATGTCTGTGACATAGTCGGCAGCGGTCTCGACGGGGGAGTTCTCAGCCATGGCGCTAGTCTGACCGAACAATCGTTAAGGCGTACAGGTCGGCACCCCTCGGAGGCAGGCATGGCTTCGGTGATCGTCAGCGGCGCGCGGACCCCGATGGGGCGCCTGCTGGGCAACCTCAAGGACCTCCCCGCGACCAAGCTCGGCGGCGTCGCGATCAAGGCGGCGCTCGAGCGGGCCGGCGTGGCCCCCGAGCAGGTCCAGTACGTGGTCATGGGGCAGGTGCTCCAGGCCGGCGCCGGGCAGATCCCGGCCCGCCAGGCGGCGGTCGAGGCCGGCATCCCGATGTCCGTGCCGGCGCTGACCGTCAACAAGGTCTGCCTCTCCGGCCTGGACGCGATCGCCCTGGCCGACCAGCTGATCCGCGCCGGCGAGTTCGACATCGTCGTCGCGGGTGGCATGGAGTCCATGACCAACGCCCCGCACCTGCTGCTCGGCCAGCGCGGCGGCTACAAGTACGGCGACGTGGTGGTCAAGGACCACATGGCGCTCGACGGGCTCACCGACGCCTGGGACAGCTGCGCGATGGGGGAGTCCACCGAGCGGCACAACGCCCGGCACGGCATCACCCGCGAGGAGCAGGACGCGTTCGCCGCGGCCAGCCACCAGCGGGCCGCCGCCGCGCAGAAGAACGGTCACTTCGCCGACGAGATCACCCCGGTGGTCATCCCGCAGCGCAAGGGCGACCCCCTGGTGATCAGCGAGGACGAGGGCATCCGCCCGGACACCACGGTCGAGTCGCTGGCGAAGCTGCGCCCTGCGTTCGCCAAGGACGGCACGATCACCGCCGGCAGCTCCTCGCCGATCTCCGACGGCGCCGCCGCGGTGGTCGTCATGAGCAAGGCCAAGGCCAAGGAGCTGGGGCTGACCTGGCTGGCCGAGATCGGCGCGCACGGCAACGTCGCGGGCCCCGACAACTCCCTGCACTCGCAGCCGTCCAACGCGATCCAGCACGCGCTCAAGAAGGGCGGGCTGGGCATCGAGGACCTGGACCTCATCGAGATCAACGAGGCGTTCGCCCAGGTCGGCATCCAGTCCACCCGTGACCTCGGGATCAGCCCGGACAAGGTCAACGTCAACGGCGGGGCGATCGCGCTGGGCCACCCGATCGGCATGTCCGGCGCCCGGCTGGTGCTCACCCTCGCGCTGGAGCTCAAGCGCCGGGGCGGCGGCACGGGCGCGGCGGCGCTCTGCGGCGGCGGCGGCCAGGGCGACGCCCTGATCATCCACGTCCCGGCCCCCGGCGAGAGCGGTCACTGACCGCGGTCCGGCCGATCCCGTAGAGGCAGCACAGTGAGCGAGATCGTCGACGACGTCCCGGCGGCGGGCGCACCCCCGGTGCGCCGCAGCCGGGACGTGCCGATGCTGGTCGAGCGGGCCCGCGCGGGCGATCCGCGCGCGGTGGCCCGGCTGATCACCCTGGTCGAGTCGGGCGACGCGACGCTGCCGCGGATCGCGGCGGCGCTCGCGCCGTACGCCGGTCAGGCCCAGGTGGTCGGGCTGACCGGCTCGCCCGGGGTGGGCAAGTCGACCACCACCAACGAGCTGGTCCGGGCGCTGCGCGCCCGCGGTCACCGGGTGGGCGTGCTGGCCATCGACCCGTCCAGCCCGTTCACGGGTGGGGCCATCCTCGGCGACCGGGTCCGGATGCAGGACCACGCCACCGATCCGGGCGTCTACATCCGGTCGATGTCCAGCCGGGGCCACCTCGGCGGGCTGTCGGCGGCCACGCCGCAGGCGGTGCGGGTGCTGGAGGGCGCCGGCTGCGACGTGGTGCTGGTGGAGACGGTGGGCGTCGGGCAGGCCGAGGTGGAGGTCGCCTCGCTGGCCGACACCACGCTGGTGCTGCTCGCCCCGGGCATGGGTGACGCGATCCAGGCGGTCAAGGCCGGCATCCTGGAGATCGCCGACGTCTTCGTGGTCAACAAGGCCGACCGGGACGGCGCCGACGCCACGGTGCGCGACATCCAGGGCATGATCGCCCTGGGCGAGCGCGGGCCGGGCGAGTGGCGGCCGCAGGTGGTGCGCGCGATCGCCGCGCGGGGTGAGGGGATCGACGACATCGCCGCCGCCATCGACAAGCACCGTGGCTGGCTGGTCAAGCACGACGAGCTGCGCCGCCGCCAGGAGGCGCGGGCCGCCGCCGAGATCGAGGCGATCGCGCTGGGCGTGCTCCGCGCCCGGATCGGTTCCCTGCGCGACGGTACGGAGCTGCCGGCGCTCGCCGCGAAGGTGGCCGAGGGCGCCCTCGACCCGTACGCGGCGGCCGACGAGCTACTCGCCCAACTCGGCTCCTGAGGGCTCCTGCGAACTAGTACGCTCGCACCGCCGCACGGTCGGCGTGGGGCGGTGCGCGGCGGAGTGGGGGAGTCGATGGGCGACGAGGCGACGCAGGAGCTGTCGGTGACGCCGGGCGCGGCGGCGGGCGGGACGACGCTCGTCTCCGACGAGGTGGTGGAGAAGATCGCGGTCGCCGCCGCGCGGTCGGTGCCCGGGGTGGTGGAGCTGGGCGGGGACGTGGCCCGGTTCTTCAACGCGGTGCTCGACAAGGTCGGGCTCGACCAGGTCGGCGACGCCCGGCGCGGCTGCTCGGCGCACGTCACGAACGGCGCGGCGGTGGTGAACCTGGTCATCGTGATCGAGGCCGGTCACGCGGTGCCGCAGGTGACCGCCGAGGTCCGGGCGCAGGTCGCCGGGGCGGTCGAGGCGTACGGGCTGCGGGTCGACGAGGTCAACATCAGGGTCGACGACGTGGCCCTGGGCGGTCCCGCCGCCCCCGTCGCCTGAGGCGCCCGGCCGCCCAGGTTACCTGCCGGTACGAACTTACTTAGCGATCGTTCAGGTCTGGGCTCTACACTCGCAGTGCAGTCGAGGACTCGAGGAGGAGCCCTGCGGATGAACGCCGACGAGATCGCTGCCGGACGGGCACGCTGGCAGGCCCGCTACGACGCCGCGCGCAAGCGGGACACCGACTTCACCACGCTCTCCGGGATGCCCGTCGACCCGGTCTACGGGCCGCCGGAGGGAGTCGCCTACCCGGGCTTCGAGCGCATCGGCTGGCCGGGCGAGTACCCGTACACCCGGGGCCTCTACCCGACCGGCTACCGCGGGCGGACCTGGACGATCCGGCAGTTCGCCGGCTTCGGCAACGCCCAGCAGACCAACGAGCGCTACAAGATGATCCTGGGCGCCGGCGGCGGGGGCCTCTCCGTCGCGTTCGACATGCCCACGCTGATGGGCCGGGACTCCGACGACCCGCAGGCGCTCGGCGAGGTGGGCCACTGCGGCGTCGCCATCGACACCGCCGCCGACATGGAGGCGCTCTTCGACGGCATCGACCTGGCCGGGGTCACCACGTCGATGACCATCTCCGGGCCGGCCGTGCCGGTGTTCTGCATGTACCTGGTGGCCGCCGAGCGGCAGGGCGCCGACCCGTCCAAGCTGGACGGCACCTTGCAGACGGACATTTTCAAGGAGTACATCGCGCAGAAGGAGTGGCTCTTCGACCCGGAGCCGCACCTGCGCCTGATCGGCGACCTGATGGAGTACTGCGCCCGGGAGATCCCGCGCTACAAGCCGCTCTCGGTCTCCGGCTACCACATCCGCGAGGCCGGCTCGACCGCCGCGCAGGAGCTGGCGTACACCCTCGCCGACGGCTTCGGCTACGTCGAGCTGGGGCTCTCCCGGGGGCTGGACGTCAACGTCTTCGCGCCCGGCCTGAGCTTCTTCTTCGACTCGCACGTCGACTTCTTCGAGGAGATCGCCAAGTTCCGGGCCGCCCGCCGGATCTGGGCCCGCTGGCTGCGCGACGTCTACGGCGCGACCAGCGAGAAGGCGCTCTGGCTGCGGTTCCACACGCAGACCGCCGGGGTGTCGCTGACCGCCCAGCAGCCGGTCAACAACGTGGTGCGCACCGCCGTGGAGGCGCTCGCGGCGGTGCTCGGCGGCACCAACTCGCTGCACACCAACGCGCTGGACGAGACCCTGGCGCTGCCCACCGACGAGTCCGCCGAGATCGCCCTGCGTACCCAGCAGGTGCTGATGGAGGAGACCGGGGTGACCAACGTGGCGGACCCGCTGGGTGGGTCCTGGTACGTCGAGGCGCTCACCGACAAGATCGAGGCCGAGGCGGAGGAGATCTTCGCCCGGATCCGGCAGCTCGGTGGCGAGGGCCCGCACCGGATCGGCCCGATGACCTCCGGCATCCTGCGTGGCATCGAGGACGGCTGGTTCACCGGCCACATCGCCGAGTCCGCCTTCGTCTACCAGCAGGCGCTGGAGAAGGGCGACAAGCGGATCGTCGGGGTCAACTGCCACACCGGCACGGTCGCGAAGGACCTGGAGATCCTGCGCATCTCGCACGAGGTGGAGCTGGAGCAGCGGCGGGTGCTGGCCGAGCGGAAGGCCGGCCGCGACGAGGCCGCCGTCAAGGCCGCGATCGAGCGGATGGTCGCCGTCGGCCGGACCGACGGCAACATGATCCCGGCCATGCTGGATGCCGTACGCGCGGAGGCCACCCTCGGCGAGATCTGCGACGCCCTGCGCGCCGAGTGGGGCGTCTACCGCGAGCCCGCCCGCTTCTGACCCTCGTTCCCCACCTCCCTCCCGCACCCCGCGATCCTGCACCCTCGGGCCCCGGCGAACGCCACGTGACGGGAGCCGCGGGCGCAGGATCGCGCGGTGCCGGGCGGGAGGGCGGGGGAGCGGGTGGGCAAGGGCCGGAGCAGCCGTGACAGTCGCAACTGTCGCCGTCGCGGTTGATCTGAGTTCGGCGGGTCGCGTGCGAGACTAGGTAACCATGAGCGACCCACGGATCACCTCGTCGATCTTCACCCGCGGCGCGGTCGACCTCAGCGCGCTGCGCACCCCCGCACCGGCCCCTGCCCGCCCCGCCACCCCGGCCCAGTCCGCCCCCTCCGCCGATTTCCCCGGCGCCGCCGGTGGCGGCGTCGCCGTCATCGACGTGAGCGAGGCGACATTCCAGTCCGAGGTTCTCGAACGCTCGCTCACCACACCGGTGATCGTGGACTTCTGGGCCGAGTGGTGCGAGCCGTGCAAGCAGCTGAGCCCTGTGCTGGAGCGGCTGGCCGCGGAGGGCGACGGCGCCTGGGTGCTCGCCAAGGTCGATGTGGACGCCAACCCGCGGATCGCCCAGATGTTCCGGGTGCAGGGCATCCCGATGGTCTACGCGGTGGTCGGCGGCCAGCCGATCGACGCCTTCTCCGGCGTGGTGCCCGAGGCGCAGCTGCGGCAGTGGATCCAGGCGGTGCTCAAGGCCGGTGGCGTGAGCGTCGCCGAGCCGGAGGACCCGCGCCTCGACGAGGCCGACGACGCCCTGATGAGCGGCGACCTCGACGCGGCCGAGCGGGCGTACCGCAAGATCCTCGCCGAGTCGCCCGCGGACGCCGCGGCGGAGGCGGGCCTCGCCCAGGTCGGGCTCGCCCGCCGGGTGGCCGGGGCCGACCCGGGCGCGGCGATCGCCGCCGCCCAGGCCAACCCCGACGACGTCGAGGCCCAGCTCCTGGCCGCCGACATCGAGGTGCTCAGCGGTCAGGCCGAGGCGGCGTACGCCCGCCTGGTGGGCCTGGTCCGCCGCACCGCCGGTGAGGAGCGGGAGAAGGTACGCCAGCACCTGGTCAGCCTCTTCACGGTCGCCGGACCGGAGGACCCCGCGGTCGCCTCGGCGCGCCGGGCCCTCGCCAGCGCCCTGTTCTGAGCACCACGCCCTGTTTGTGAGCACGTAGCACGCCAGCGCGGGCCGGCGTTCCGGCCGGCCCGCCCGACACCTCGAGGACGGGAGCCCTGATGCGCCGGATCGCCGTCCTCGACGCGCCCAGCAACCTCGGCCTGCGCCCACCCACGTCCACCTCGGTTCCCGGCTGCGGCAAGGCCCCCGGCGCGCTGCGCGACCAGGGCCTGCTCGCCCGGCTGCGGGCCCGGGACGCCGGCTGCCTCACCGCACCCCGCTACGACCCCGGCGACTGGCGGCCGGGTGACGGGGTCTGCCACGCGCGGGAGATCGCCGACTACTCGGTGGCGCTCGCGGAGCGGATCGGCGCCATCATCGACCGGAGCGAGTTCCCGCTGGTGCTCGGCGGCGACTGCTCGATCCTGCTCGGCTCGGCGCTGGCCATGCACCGGCTCGGCGAGGCGGTCGGCGGGCGCATCGGGCTGGTCTTCGTCGACGGCCACTCCGACTTCCGGCACCCCGGCAACGCCTCCTACGTGGGAGCGGCGGCCGGTGAGGACCTCGCGCTGGTCACCGGGCGGGGGCAGGCCGACCTGGCCGCCATCGAGGGGCGCCGGCCGTACTTCCGGGACATCGACGTGGTGGTGCTCGGCATCCGGGCGCAGGACGAGTACCGCCTGGACCTCCAGGCCGCCGGGATCACCACCCGGCCGGTGCCGGCGCTGCGCGCCGAGGGCGCCGCGCGTACGGCGCAGTGGGCGCACGACCAGCTCGCCGACTGCGCCGGCTACTGGGTGCACATCGACGTGGACGTGCTGGACCCGGCCGTGATGCCGGCCGTCGACGCGCCCGACCCGGGCGGAATCGCCTTCGCCGAGCTGGAGATCCTGCTCGCCGGGCTGGTCGACACCCCGCACTGCCTCGGCGTCGAGCTGACCGTCTTCGACCCCGACTACGACCCGGACGGCGCGTACGCGGCCGAGATCGTCAACACCGTGGTGGCCGGGCTGCGCCCGGTCTCCGCGCCGACGGCGACGCCGCCCCGGCTGCTCCCGGGCCCGTCGGCGTCCGTCCGCTCGGCCGGCCCGTCGGCGTCCGCCCGTTCGGCATCTGTCCGCTCGGCCGGCCCGTCGGCGTCCACCGCCCCGGCCGCGCCCCCGGCGTCCGTCGCGTCGGCCGTCCCCTCGGCGCGGCAGAGCAATGGCCGTCCCGAGGTTCCGTTCCTGCCCGCGTCGGCCTCCGCCCCCGCCCTCGTTCCCGCCCCCGTTCCACGGGGCGGCGCCGACGACCGGCTCCCGGGAGGTGATGACCGGTTCTCGGGCGATGACCGGCTTCCGGGCGGCGATGACCGGCTCTCGGGCGATGACCGGCTTCCGGGCGCCGGCGACCGGTTCTCGGGCGATGACCGGCTTCCGGGCGGCGGCGACCGGCACCCGGGCGGCGATGACGGGTTCGGGGGCGGCGGCGACCGGCATCCGGGCGGTGCCGAGGAGCGTGCCGAGGGCGTTCCGCCAACCCCGCTGCGGCCACTCGGGCCGGCCACTTTGGTGGCTGCCGCCTCTGACGACCCGGCCGCGCCGGAGCCCGTCGGCCCTCCCGCCTCCGCCGGCCCGGGCCTGCTGCGCCGGGCGCCGCTCGCGGGCCTCGACCCGGACGATCAGCTGCCCGCTCCCGAGGACGGCACCTCGCCGTCCGCCGCCGGCATCGCCTGACCGCCGCCGGGCGTCCCTCGCTCCGAAGGCGCCCGTCGACCTGGCAGACCTCGCCCAGGGCGCTGCCCGCCACCGACCCCCGGGTGCCCCCGACACCACCGGAACAGACGGCCGAGGTCGTCGAAGTCGAACGAGGCCGTCCGCGATCTGCCGAGGCAGCGGGCGTCGCGGGACCGCTCGTCGGGGCCGTGCCCAGGTCCCGAGCGTCTCCGTCTCCCACCGGTGGAACCTCATGGGTGTCAAAACCGGTCGGTGACACCCATGAGGTTCCACCGACGGCCCCGAGGTACCGCCGGCCCCTGCCGCCGGACGCGGTCAGGCACCACCGACCCTGCCCGAGCGGAGCCGGGCACGTGCCACCAGCCGTCCCGCCCCGACCGGGGTCGGCGGGGCGGGCGCGCAGACGGGGCAGCTCGACAGGGCGAGCCACGGCTCTCCCGCGCCCCCGGGGGCCGGGCCGGCTGCGCGCAGACGGGCAGTTCGACAGGGCGAGCCACGGCTCTCCAGCGCCCCGAGGGCCGGGCCGGCTGCCCGCAGCCGCCGGACGGGCGCCCCGACCCGTCCCACGCAGGGCCCCGTCCGTAGGGGCAACCCGACAGCGTCGCGCGGGGACGGGCGGTCAGGGCGCTCACCGTCGTCGACGGGGCCAGCGAGGACGCGGCCGGGTGACCGGCCAGGACGGCGCCGCCGACGGGTCGGGCGAAGCCGGTGCCGGGCGCGGAGCCAGGGCGGTCGGCCAGGGTTCCGGTGGTCCGGTCAGCGGGAGAGGGCGCGGAGGAAGCGTTCGGCGGCCGGGACGGCGGTGGTGGTGCTGGCTCCGCCCTTCTCGACGAAGACCGCGAACGCGACGTCGCCCTGCCAGCCGACGAACCAGGCGTGCGTGTGTGCCGGGTTGTCGTCGTATTCGGCGGTGCCCGTCTTGCCGTGCACCGGGTCGCCCGGCACGTCGCGCAGCGCGCTGCCGGTGCCGGCCGTGACCACCTCCCGCATCATCGCCCGTACCGCCTCGACCGACTCCGGCTTGAGTTCCGGGCCGGGCGCGGCGGGCTGGGCCGGGGCCGGGTCGAGCACCAGCTTCGGCTGCTCGAAGCGACCCCGGGCGACCGCGGCGGTGGCCGACGCCATGGCCAGCGGGCTGACCACCGTGGTGCCCTGGCCGATGGCGGCGGCGGCCTGCTCGGTCGCGCCGCCGTTCGCCGAGACCTTGCCGGTGAAGGCGTCGAGGCCCACGTCCCACTGCCCCTCCAGCCCGAGGGAGCGGCCGGTCACGGCCAGCCCGTCGGGGCCGAGCTTCGGCGCCAGCGCGGCGAACGCGGTGTTGCAGGACTTGGCGAAGTCGGTGCGGAACGGCACCGGCCCCAGCACGAAGTTGTCGGAGTTCTTGAACGGCCGGCCGTCCACGACGAACGTCTTCGGGCAGGCCACGGTCGCGTCCGGCGTGACCGCGCCCCGGTCGAGCAGGCCGAGCGCGCTGACCATCTTGAAGGTGGAGCCCGGCGGGACCTGGGCGGTGAAGGCCAGGTTCTCCCCGGCCGCGCCCGGACCGTTGGCCGCGGCGAGCACCGCGCCGTCGCTGATCCGTACGGCCACCAGCGCCGCCCGGCGCTTCTCGCCGCGCAGGGCGGTGTCGGCCGCGTTCTGGGTGGCCACGTCGAGCGTGGTCCTCAGCGGCTGCCCGGGCCGCGGCTCGCTGCGGAAGACCTCGGTGCCGGTGGGCACCAGCGTGCCGTCCGGGCCGGGGCGCTCGGTGATCACGGTCAGCCCCGGCGCGCCGCGCAGCCGCTCGTCGTGGCGGCCCTGGAGGCCACCGTGGCCGACGAGGTCGCCCGCCTCGTAGCGGTCGGGGTGCCGGGCGAGGTCGTCGGCCTGGGCCGTGTCGACGGAGCCGAGTACCGCCCGGGCGAACTCCCGGGTGGGCGCCAGGTCGAGCTTGTCGCTGCGGAACTTCGTGCCCGGCAGGTCGTAGATGCGGGACTTGATCTGCCGGTACGCCTCCTCCCGCAGGGTCACCACCTCGACGAACGCCCCCGGATCCGCGTCGGCGAGCCGCTTGCGCAGGCCGGAGAGGTCCACCGGCGGGGTGATCGCCGGCCGGATCGCCCGGAAGGCCGCGTCCAGCTTCCGGGTCAGGGCCGGGAGGTCGGTGACCTCGCTCGGTTGGAGCCCGACCCGCACCACCGACCGGGGCGCGACGATCGGCTGGCCGGCGCCGTCGAGCACCGCGGCCCGGGTGGCGGCGTCGCGGCGGAGCCCGAGCCGGTCGCCCCGGGTGAGCTGCTCCTGCACCAGCTGCGGCTCCCAGATCAACCGCCAGTCGTCGTCGCCGCCGCGGCTGAGCCGCACCGGACGCTCGTACGCCCAGCGGGTCTGGCCCGGCAGGGCCCAGTCGACCTTGACCACCGCGGTCGCGACGTCCTTGGTCACCTTCGCCTCGCCCCGGCGGGTGAGCGTGGGCGGCGTGGCCGCCAGCTCGCCGGAGAGCTCCTTGAGCTCGCGGGCGACGTCGGCCGCCGCCACCTTGGCGCCGGTCGGGTCGACGAAGCCGACGGCCTGGAGGTCGCCCGAGCGCCAACCGGCGAGGAACGCGTCGACGGTGCGCTCCGGCCCGTCACCGCCCGAACACGCGGTGAGGGCGCCGGCCGCGAGGGCTGTCGCGGCGAGCAGTGCCAGCGGCGGACGGAGCCGGTTGCGGCGGGGGCGGCGGGGGTAGGACAGGCGCATGGGAGCAGGTCTCCGATCTCGGAACTGCCCTGCACGCTAGTACGGCGGCGCCGTTCGCACCGTCCCCCCGCACCGGGACGTGCGGAAAGAGAGCCCGGTGCCGGGTGATGAACGACTGGAGGCGGGGTACTCCCGAACCGGCCAACCTCGTATCCGCAACGGGTGAAAGGACGAAGTCCGGAACCGGACGTCCGCACTGTGGTCCGCCGCGCAAGGGGCGGAACGGCAGGGCCTAGGCTGGGCGGCAGAGTGACCCACAACGCGGTGGGTCGAGGGGAGTGGCACCGATGGACCGGCGTCCGGCGATCAAACCGGGACCCGACCTCCGGCAGGCTGACACCAGCCGGGACGACAGCTTCGATTCGGCGACCGACGGGGACGGCTTCGGCCGGCTCGACACAGGAGTGACCGGGATGACCGGTTCGAGCATCGACACCCTCTACGACCTGGGCCTGCCCGCCGACGCGCTGGCCGACGACGTGGAGGACAACGAACTCGACGAGCCGGTTCCCAACGTGGAGCGCCTGGTCGCCCAGGCGATGGCGCTCGCTGGCGACGACCACGACGCGGCGACCCTGGTCAGCCGCTTCTGGCGGTTCGCGCCGGACGAGGAGCTGATCGGCTTCACCGCCGAGGAGATGCTGGAGGCGGCCCGCGCGCACCGCGACCTCGCCGAGCAGCGGGTACCGGGCGAGTTGAAGCTGCGCATCCACGAGCCCGACGCCGATCAGCACCACACCGTCATCGAGATCGTCACCGACGACATGCCGTTCCTGGTCGACTCGGTGACCGCCCTGCTCAACTCGCACCACCTGGACGTGCACCTGCTGGTCCACCCGCTGGTGGTGGTCCGCCGCGAGCCGCTGGGCCGGCTGGTGGAGGTCTCCGCCGACGTCGAGCCCGACGACGCCATCGCCGGCGACCTGGTCGAGAGCTGGATGCACATCGAGATCGACCCGGTGCGCGACGCCGCCGAGCGGGACAGGCTGCGCCGGGAGCTGCAGCGGGTGCTCACCGACGTGCGGGAGGCGGTGGAGGACTGGCCGAAGATGCGCCAGCGGGCCCTCGCCCTCGCCGACGAGCTGGCCTCCGCACGGACGTCGGACAACCGGCCGCCGGTGCCGGAGAAGGACATCACGGACTCGGTGGAGCTGCTCCGCTGGCTCGCCCACGACCACTTCACGTTCCTGGGCTACCGGGAGTACCGGCTGGTCGACACCGACGAGGCGGCGGCCGACGGCGGGGAGCGCCGCAGCGGCCAGGCCTTGGAGGCGGTCCTCGGCACCGGGCTGGGCATCCTGCGCCAGGACTCCCCGGAGGCCCGGCCGCTCTCGTCGATGACGCCCGAGGCGCACGACAGGGTCACCGAGAAGCGCCTGCTGATCATCACCAAGGCGAACTCGCGGGCCACGGTGCACCGCTCCGCCTACCTCGACTACATCGGCTTCAAGATCTTCAACGAGGCCGGCGAGGTCATCGGCGAGCGGCGCTTCCTGGGCCTGTTCTCCACGGCCGCGTACCGGACCAGCGTGCAGGAGCTGCCGGTGGTCCGCCGCAAGGTGGCCGAGGTGCTGGACCGCTCCGGCCTGAGCCAGCGCAGCCACTCCGGCAAGGACCTGCTCCAGATCCTGGAGACGTACCCGCGCGACGAGCTGTTCCAGATCAAGACCGAGGACCTCTACCACGCGGTGATCGGCGTGCTGCGGATGGCCGGTCGCCGGCAGCTGCGGGTCTTCCTGCGCCGGGACGCGTACGGGCGGTTCATCTCCTGCCTGATCTACCTGCCCCGCGACCGGTTCACCACGCAGAACCGGCTGCGGATGCAGGACATCCTGCTGCGCGAGCTGAACGGCGTCGGGGTGGACTACACGACCCGGGTCACCGAGTCGATGCTCGCCCGCGTGCACTTCATCGTCCGGACGGACCCGACCAGGACCCCGGGCGACATCGACGCCGACCTGCTCGCCGAGGAGCTGGCCGACGCCACCCGGCTCTGGGACGACGACTACCGGCTGGTGCTGGAGCGCAAGCTCGGCGACGAGCAGGCCAAGCACCTGTTCACCCGCTACGCCGACGCCTTCCCGGAGGGCTACAAGGACGGCCACACGCCGTACGAGGCGATGAAGGACCTGGCGAAGCTGGAGCTGCTGGAGGAGCCCGGCCAGCTGGAGATGCACCTGTTCCGCAAGCAGCTCGCGCCGCGGGCCGGCGGGCGGGGGCCGGACGTCGACGAGGCGATGGACGTCCGCTTCAAGGTCTACCGCTACGGCGAGCCGATGATGCTCTCCGCCGTGCTGCCGGTGCTGCACTCGCTCGGCGTCAAGGTGGTCGACGAGCACCCGCACGAGGTGGACCGGATCGACGGTCGGGTCTACCTCTACGACTTCGGGCTGCGGCTGCCCGAGGGGCACCAGGAGCTGGCCGAGGTGCGCCCGCACGTCGAGAACGCCTTCGCGGCGGCGTGGCGGGGCGAGGCCGAGGTGGACGGCTTCAACGAGCTGGTGCTGCGCGCCGGTCTCACCTGGCGGCAGGTGGTGGTGCTGCGCGCCTACGCGAAGTACCTGCGCCAGGCCGGCACGGTCTTCTCCCAGGAGTACATGGAGCAGACCTTCATCGCGTACCCGAGGATCGCCGCCCTGCTGGTGGAGCTCTTCGAGGTGCGGTTCGCGCCCGGCGCGGACGGCCACGAGCAGCGGCAGCAGCGCAGCGCCGAGCTGGTGGGCGACATCCGGGCCGCGCTGGACGCCGTCGCCAGCCTCGACCAGGACCGGATCCTGCGCGCCTACCTGACGATGATCCAGGCCACCCTGCGCACCAGCTTCTACCAGAAGCGCAGCGACGGGCGGCCGAAGGCGTACGTGGCGCTCAAGCTGGACCCGCAGGCGATCCCGGACCTGCCGGCGCCGCGGCCGAAGTTCGAGATCTTCGTGTACTCGCCGCGCTTCGAGGGCGTGCACCTGCGGTTCGGGCCGGTGGCCCGGGGCGGGCTGCGCTGGTCCGACCGCCGCGAGGACTTCCGCACCGAGGTGCTCGGCCTGGTCAAGGCGCAGATGGTGAAGAACGCCGTGATCGTGCCGGTCGGCGCCAAGGGCGGCTTCGTGCTCAAGCAGAAGCCGGGGGACCGCGACGAGGCGGTCGTCTGCTACAAGGAGTTCATCTCGGCGCTGCTGGACGTCACGGACAACATCGTCAGCGGCGAGATCGTGCCGCCGGAGGACGTGGTCCGGCACGACGGCGACGACCCGTACATGGTGGTCGCGGCGGACAAGGGCACGGCGACGTTCTCCGACATCGCCAACGAGATCTCCACGGCGCACAACTTCTGGCTCGGCGACGCGTTCGCCTCCGGCGGCTCCGCCGGCTACGACCACAAGAAGATGGGCATCACCGCCCGGGGCGCCTGGGAGTCGGTCAAGCGGCACTTCCGCGAGATGGGTCACGACACCCAGACCCAGGACTTCACCGTGGTCGGCGTCGGCGACATGTCCGGCGACGTGTTCGGCAACGGCATGCTGCTGTCGGAGCACATCCGGCTGGTGGCCGCGTTCGACCACCGGCACATCTTCCTCGACCCGGAACCGGACGCCGCCACCTCGTACGCCGAGCGCAAGCGGCTGTTCGAGCTGCCCCGCTCGTCCTGGCAGGACTACGACCCGAAGCTGATCTCGGCCGGCGGCGGGGTGCACCCGCGTACCGCCAAGTCGGTGCCGATCTCGCCGCAGGTCCGCGAGCGGCTGGGCCTGGACGCCGACGTGACGCAGCTCTCCCCGCAGGAGCTGATGAAGGCGATCCTGACCGCGCCGGTCGACCTGTTCTGGAACGGCGGCATCGGCACGTACGTGAAGGCCTCCAGCCAGACCAACGCGGAGGTGGGCGACAAGTCCAACGACGCGATCCGGGTGGACGGCAAGAACGTGCGCTGCCGGGTGGTCGGCGAGGGCGGCAACCTGGGCTGGACCCAGCTCGGCCGCATCGAGTACGCCCAGACCGGCGGGCGGATCTACACGGACTTCATCGACAACGCGGCCGGGGTGGACTGCTCCGACCACGAGGTGAACATCAAGATCCTTCTGAACACGGCGGTCGGCGACGGCGCGCTGTCCCTGCCCGAGCGCGACGAGCTGCTCGCGGCGATGACCGACGAGGTCGCCGAGCTGGTGCTGGGGGACAACTACGACCAGGCCCGGGCGATCAACAACGCGCAGGCGCAGGCCGCCTCGCTGCTGCCGGTGCACCGGCGGATGATCACCGATCTGGAGCGTTCCGGGGCGCTGGACCGCTCCCTGGAGGCGCTGCCGCCGGACGACGAGCTGGCGGTGCGGACCGAGTCCGGGCTGACCGCGCCGGAGTTCGCGGTGCTGCTCGCGTACGTCAAGATCGTCCTTGAGACGGAGATCCTGGCCGAGGGGCTCGCGGACGAGGAGTGGACGACCGACGTCCTGGTCAACTACTTCCCGACGCCGATGCGCGAGCGGTTCGCCGACCGGATGGGGCAGCATCGGCTGCGCCGGGACATCGTGACGACGGTGCTGGTCAACGAGGCGGTCAACCGGGGCGGAATCTCGTTCGTCTTCCGGGTGGTCGAGGAGACCGCCGCCTCGGCGGCGGACGTGATCCGGGCGTACGTGGTGGTCCGCGAGGTGTTCGGGCTGCGCGCGCTGTGGGACGCGGTGGAGGCCCTGGACAACAAGGTCGACCCCGAGTTGCAGACGAGCGTCTACCTGGACACCCGGCGCCTGCTCGACCGGGCGGTGCGGTGGCTGGTGACCAACCGCCGCTCGCCGATCGACGTGCCGGCGGAGATCGCCCGGCTGCGCGACGGGGTGGCCCTGCTCCTGCCCGACCTGGAGGAGCGCTTCTACGGCAGCGAGCGGGAGTCCCTCGCCGCGCACATCGACTCGCTCACCGAGCGGGGGCTACCGCGCGACCTGGCGGAGCAGGCGACCCGGCTGATGTACAGCTTCGGCCTGCTCGACGTGGTGGAGACCGCGGCGAGCAGCGGGCGGGACGTCGGGGAGGTGGCCTCGGTCTACTTCGTGCTCTCCGACCGGTTCCGGGTGGACTCCCTGCTGTCGAAGATCTCCCTGCTGCCGCGGGAGGACCGCTGGCAGACGCTGGCCCGGATGGCGCTGCGCTACGACCTGTACGCCGCGCTGGCCGCGCTGACCGCGGAGGTTCTCGACTCCACCCCCGGCACCCTGTCGCCCCAGGAGCGGGTGCTCCAGTGGGAGCAGTCGAACGCCACCTCGATCCACCGCGCCGAGCGGGCGATGGGGGAGTTCGACGAGTCCCGGGCGGACCTCGCCGCCCTGTCGGTGCTGCTGCGCCAGATCCGCACCCTGGTGCGGACCTCCGCCGCCGCCTGACGCGTACGGCACGCGGTCCGGCCGGTCGGTGTCCCGACCGGCCGGACCGCGTCGTTGTCGTCCGGTGGAGGCTGCCGCGCGGTGTCGCGCGGTTGCCGGCTCACACTGGCATGGAGGCGAAGACGACCACGTTGTCCGGGTAGCTGCCGGCGGCCTCGTCGAAGGTCCCGCCGCAGGTGACCACGCGCAGGCCGGGTCGGTTGCTGGGACCGTAGACCTGCTCGGTCGGGAACTCCGTCTTCGGGTACGCCTTGACCGACTCGACGGTGAAGGTGGCCTGCTGCCCGTCCTGCCGGGTGACGGTGATGGTGTCGCCCGGTTGCAGGGCGCCGAGGGAGAAGAAGACCGCCGGCCCGATCGCCGCCGAGTCGACGTGCCCGACGATGACCGCGTTGCCGATCTCACCGGGGCTCGGCCCCGGCTCGTACCAGCCGGCCAGCTGTGCCCGCTCCAGCGGGGGCACCTGGACGGTGCCGTCCGGGTTGGTGCCGAGGGGCATGATCGCGGCGTCGACCCCGATCCGGGGGATGGCGATCGTGGTGGGGGCGGAGCGGGCGAGGCCCGTGCCGGCGGCGACGTCCGGGTCCGGCACGCCGGCGGCCGCCGGCCCGGTGCTGGCGGACGCGGCCAGGGGCTGCGGGGGGCGGGGAGCGGGCGCGGACCTGAACGAGGCGCCGATCAGGCCGGCGCCGACCATGGCGAGCACGACGACGACGGCCGCGCCGGCGGCGCGCCACGGTTTCCCGTGACGGCCGCCGGCCGGTGTCGCCGTCATGTCAGACGAAGGACTCATCGGTCCGACGCCGGCGCATCAGCACGAGGCCGCCCAGGGCGGCCGCGCCGACCAGGCTCGCCCCACCGGCGGCCAGGCCCCGGTCGGTGCCGGCGCCGACGCCACCGTCACCACCGTCGACCCCACCGCGCGGCAGCACGACCAGCTCGCCCTCGCCGCACGAGCCCTTGAGCTCGTAGCGGCCCGGCTGGGCGTCCTCGGACACCTGGGCCTCGCCGTAGTAGACGAAGTCCCGCTTGTGCTCCCAGTGGTCCTTGCCGTGGCGCTCGGACTCCTCGTCCGACCGGCCGTTGTCGTGGCCGTTCCGGCCGTTGTCGTGGCCCTTGCGGTCGTACTCGTCCGAGCCGTTGCTCTCCGAGCCGTACCCGGCGCGGTCCGCGCGGTCGTACCCGTCCGAGCCGTTGCTGTCCCCGCGGCCTTCGCGGTCGCCCTTGTCGTGGCCCTTGTCGCCGCGGTCGCCCTCGGCGTCCTGGCCGTGCTCGTAGCCCTTCCAGTCGCGGTCGCCCTCGGCGCCGGCGGCGTCGGCGGCGCCGCCACCCTGGCCGTTGGCGGGCGGCTGGCTGCCGTTGGCCGGCGGCTGCGGCTGGCTGGTGCCGTTGGCCGGCGGCTGCGGCTTGGGGGTCTCGCCCTTGCCGTTGTCGTCCTTGCCATTGTCCTTGCCGTGGTCGCGGCCCTTGTCCTCGTGGTCCCGGCCCTTGTCGTGGTCGCGGGAGTCCTCCTCCCCGCCACGCCAGTGGCCCCGGCCCTCGGCCGGCTTGAGCTTGACCTTGCCGGTGACCTTCGACCACACGAAGGCGTGCTCCTGCCGGTCGGGGCAGACCTCGAGCAGCTTGACCGTGTCGCCCGCCTTGACGACGTGCGGCTTGGCGTAGACCTTGCCCTCGTGGCCCTGCTGGCCGTCCGCGAACGCGATCCCCGGCGTGAACACGAGCAGGGAGGCACCACCGAGGGCAGCGCCCGCAACGACCTTCCCGAGCATCTTCTTTGCCATGACCTGCGTCACTCCATCCCTGTTGTCCTGGGCTCGGCGACAACCGAGCTACGGACGACGTTAGACCGTTTCACGAGCTATGAAGGGAAAGATTCGCGTTTTGGTGCTTAGGAGCGATAAGCGCGCTAGGGGTACTACGTCGGTTAAGCGGCTTGCCGGGCTCGGCCGGGCGGTTGCCACCGCGCTGGGGTCTGCAGGCCCGGCTGGCGCGGCTCGCGCCCCAGCGGTCGGATAGTCCGGCCCGGCCGGCCCGGGGGCACCGGTGGCCCCGCCGGCCCCGGCCACCACATCGAGGCATTGCCATGGAAGCGCTCCCATGCAAGAATCGCTGCACGCGGTTCGGGGAGCCACACCGCGCAGGCAGGAGTCGAGGGCACCGGTCCGCCGGACGACGTCCCGCCTCCCGACCGGCCCATCGTCGCCGGTCGGACCACCACCAAACGCCCGACCGGGTCGGGCACCCCCCGAAGAACCCGTGGCACCGGCGGACGTCCGCGCAGGGCGCCCATCGGGCCGTATCGCCGGGCCGTTCGCGGATCCGGTCTCGCCCAAGGAGATCAGTGGCATGAATGTGTGGAGAAGGCTGTCCGGCCCCCGCCGGGCCCTCGCGCTCGGCGGCGCGGGCGCTCTGGTCGCGGGCGGACTGGTGACCCTGCCGGTCACCGTGGCGCACGCCGCCACCCAGTGCGACGTGTCGTACACGACCAGCGACTGGCAGGGCGGGTTCACCGCCACCGTCAACATCAAGAACATCGGCGACGCCCTCAACGGCTGGACGCTCGGGTTCACCTTCCCGGACGGCAACCAGCGGGTGCAGCAGGGCTGGTCGGCCCGCTGGACGCAGACCGGTCAGAACGTCACCGCGCAGAACGAGTCCTACAACGGCACGGTGGCCAGCGGCGCCACGGTGAGCGTCGGCTTCAACGGCGCCTGGAGCGGCAGCAACCCGAAGCCCACCTCGTTCACCCTCAACGGCGTGACCTGCAACGGTGGCACCCCGCCCACCACGACCCCGCCGACCACGGCCCCGCCGACGACGCCACCGCCCACGACGCCGCCGCCGACCACTCCGCCGCCCACCACCCCGCCGCCCGGGCAGCGGGTGGACAACCCGTACCTCAACGCCAAGGGGTACGTGAACCCGGAGTGGAAGGCCAAGGCCGAGTCCGTGGCCGGCGGCAACCGGGTGTCGAACAACCCGACCGCCGTCTGGATCGACCGGATCGCCGCCATCAACGGCACCCCGGACAGCAGCTCCAACGGCGCGATGGGCGTGCGCGACCACCTGAACAAGGCGCTCGAGCAGGGGGCGAACTACATCCAGTTCGTCATCTACAACCTGCCCGGCCGGGACTGCGCCGCGCTGGCCTCGAACGGTGAGCTGCGCGCGGACGAGCTGCCCAGGTACAAGACCGAGTACATCGACCCGATCGCCGCGATCCAGGGCGACCCGAAGTACGCCAGCCTGCGGATCGTCAACATCATCGAGATCGACTCGCTGCCGAACCTGGTGACCAACACCTCCGGCAACCCCGGCGGCACCGCGATGTGCGACACGGTGAAGGCCAACGGCGCCTACGTCAACGGCGTCGGGTACGCCCTGTCGAAGCTGGGCGCGATCGGCAACGTCTACAACTACATCGACGCCGCCCACCACGGCTGGATCGGCTGGGACAGCAACTTCGGCCCGACCGCGCAGATCCTGAAGGACGCCTCCGTGGCCTCCGGCAGCACGGTGAACAACGTCCACGGCTTCATCGTCAACACCGCCAACTACTCGGCGCTGCGTGAGCCCTACGTGAAGATCACCGACTCGGTGAACGGCACCAGCGTGCGGCAGTCCAAGTGGATCGACTGGAACTTCTACGTGGACGAGCTCTCGTTCGCCCAGGCGTTCCGCAACGAGCTGGTCGCCAAGGGCTTCGACTCGAAGATCGGCATGCTGATCGACACCTCCCGCAACGGCTGGGGCGGCACCGCCCGGCCCACCGGCCCGGGCGCGACGACCAGTGTCGACACGTACGTCAACGGTGGTCGGGTGGACCGGCGGATCCACGCCGGCAACTGGTGCAACCAGGCCGGGGCCGGCCTCGGCGAGCGCCCGAAGGCCGCGCCGGAGCCGGGCATCGACGCCTACGTCTGGGTCAAGCCCCCGGGCGAGTCGGACGGCTCCAGCAAGGAGATCCCGAACAATGAGGGCAAGGGCTTCGACCGGATGTGCGACCCGACCTACACCGGTAACGCCCGCAACGGCAACAGCATGAGCGGCGCCCTGCCGGACGCCCCGATCTCGGGCGCCTGGTTCCCCGCGCAGTTCGCGCAGCTCATGCAGAACGCGTACCCGGCGCTCTGAGAGCGGTGCCCACCCGCCGCTGGCAGTAGGTGAGGCGCTCCAGCGGCAGGTTCCCCGGGCCCCCGGCCCGACCGTCCGACGGTCGGGCCGGGGGCCCCCTCGCGTAAGCCGGTCAGGGCACCGTCTTCTCGATGGCCGCGCGGCCCAGCTCGGCCAGGTCCCGGCGGGCCCGCTCGACGTTCTCCGGCGTCAGGTCCTGCCCCCGGGCCGCCACCAGGTCCTCCGGCTCCCAGGGCTGCTCGGCCCCGGTGCGGATGTGGTCCGGGGCCGCGCCCGTGCCGGTGCCGGTCGCGCCGGTGCCGGCGGCGTACGGGTCGCCGATCAGCTCGTCGCCACCCGGCTCCTCCCCGGGCCCGGTGAACGACGGAGTGTCGCGGTCGGCGCCGCCGCCGGTCATCAGCTGCGGGACGCCGGTGTCGTCCTCGACCGCCGCGGCCACCTCCGGGCTCTCCTCCAGCGGTCGGTCACGGTCACGGTCCGTCATGTCGCTGCCCTCCTGTCGCCAGGTGGTCTCCTGATCCTGCTGGCGTACCCGGCCCGGCCGTGCCCATGCCGCGTGCCGGCGGGGCGGCTCAGCGCTCCTCGTCGGAGGTCTCCGGCGGCTGGACCGGATTGCGCCACTGCCAGAGCAGCATCAGCACGCCGAAGACGAGCATGCCGAGGCCCGCCCAGAGGTTGATCCGGACCCCCTGCGCCTTCTGGACGGCGGATTCGCCGTCGAAGACGCCGATCAGGGTGACGATCGCCCCGTACGCGGTGAAAAGCCCACCGATCACCCGGCGGATGTCGAACAGCCGGGCGGCGGCCGAGCGGCGGCGGGCCTCCTCGGTGGCCTCGACCGACCGGTCGTGCCCGTGCGGGTTGAGGTTGTCCATGCTCATGGCCGAGCGCCCCTTCCTAGAAGAACGGCACGTAGAGGAGGAGGGAGAGCGCCACCGCGATCAGGCCGAGCAGCACGGGGGAGCGCCACCAGACGGCGTCCCCGGTCAGCAGGTCGCCCTTCACGTCGACGGCGCCCATGCCGTAGACCAGGCCGCGCAGGTCCTCGTCCCGCTTCTTCCTGGTGAACGGCGTGACGACGGCGGCGACGACGGCGGCCGTGACGAACGCGATGCCGGCGCCCCAGAAGCTCTCCTCCAGGTCGGAGTTGAAGTGCACGACCCCCGCCTTGTAGAGCAGGTAGGTGGCCAGCGCCGCCAGGGTGCCCATGAGCAGCGAGAGGAAGCCGGCCGCCGCGCTCATCCGCCGCCAGAACATGCCGATGATGAAGGTGGCGAACAGCGGCGCGTTGAACAGCGAGAACAGCGCCTGGATGTAGTTCATGATGTTGCTGAACCCGGCGGCGATGAACGCGGTGCCGATGCCGACGAGCACGCCGCCGACCGTCGCCCACCGGCCGATGCGGATGTAGTAGTCGTCCGGACGGTCCCGGCGCACGTACTGCTGCCAGATGTCGTAGGTGAACACGGTGTTGAAGCCGCTCACGTTCGCCGCCATGCCGGCCATGAACGACGCGACCAGGCCGGTCACCGCGATCCCGAGCACGCCGTTGGGGAGCAGGTCGCGCATCAGCAGCGGGATCGCGTTGTTGTAGACCAGGTCGCCGCTCTCCGCGCCGAGCCCCTGCACCGTCACGAGGGCTACCAGGCCGGGGATCACCGTGACCACCGGGATGAGCAGCTTCGGGTACGCGGCGATGATCGGCGTCCGGCGGGCGGCGCTCATGTTCTTGGCCGACAGCGCGCGCTGCACCTCGGCGAAGTTGGTCGTCCAGTAGCCGAAGGAGAGCACGAAGCCGAGGCCGAAGACGATCCCGATCCAGTGCGCGCCGAGCGGGTTGTCGGTGCCGCCGGTGTCCTGCCAGGTGTGCAACCCCGCCTCGCCCAGCTTGGACTCGCGCACCGCGTCCATCAGGCCCGAGACGCCGCCGACCTTCACCAGGCCCAGGATCGTGATCGGCAGCAGGCCCGCGATGATCACGAAGAACTGGAGCACCTCGTTGTAGATCGCCCCGGAGAGCCCGCCCACGGTGATGTACGCCAGCACGATCAGCGCGCCGATCACGATGGCCACCCAGAGCGGCCAGCCGAGCAGCGCCTGCATGATCAGCGCCAGGGCGTAGAGGTTCACGCCGGCGATGAGCACCTGCGCGACCGCGAAGCTGAGCGCGTTCAGCAGGTGGGTGGGGCGGTTGAAGCGCAGCCGCAGGTACTCGGGCACGCTGCGGACCTTGGAGCCGTAGTAGAACGGCATCATCACGATGCCGAGGAAGACCATCGCCGGCACGGCGCCGATCCAGTAGTAGTGCAGGGTCATCGCGCCGTACTGGGCGCCGTTGGCGGCCATGCCGATGATCTCCAGCGCCCCCAGGTTGGCCGAGACGAAGGCCAGGCCGGTCACCCAGGCGGGCAGCGAACGGCCGGAGAGGAAGAAGTCGACGCTGGTCTTGATGGCCCGCCGGGCGGCGAAGCCGACGCCGAGCACCGTGACGAAGTAGAGCGCCAGGATGCCGTAGTCCAGGACGTTCATGTTCAGCCGCAGGCCATCGCCGTCCATCCCTGTAACCCTTCGTCAACCGTCCGTGCCGGATGAGTGCGCGCGCGCCCAATTACCCCGAACGCGCAGTTTCACGCCTGCGGTGGCGAAACCGTCCGCCACTCCCGTTCGTCGGGCCTGCGGGGCGCGCCCAGGGGCCTGCCGTGCCGGAGGCGCCCTCCTGTGCGGGTTGTGGGCCGGGGGAGCGGCGCGGGGCCGGGGGAGCGGCGCGGGCCGGGGAGTGGCGCGGGCCGGGGGAGAGGTGCGGACATGCGCGAGCGACCCCGGCCGATCGGCCGGGGTCGCTCGCGGAACGGGTCAGCGCCCGAGCACCCGGTCCAGGAAGTCGCGGTAGTGGCGGACGGCCATCCGGAGCTGCTCGGTGTCGGCGGAACCGGCGTCCTGCCAGCCACCCAGCTTGTTCTTCTGCGCGGACAGCGCCGAGGAGAGCGCCTGGATGGCCTCGTCGACCAGTGACTGGGCCTCCCCGGCCGCCGCGCGGGGATCGTCCACGAACCGCAGCTGGACGTCGCGCCAGCGGTCCCGGAAGCCCTGCGCCATGCCCGGCTCGAAGAGGCTGGCCGGCTCGGCGGCCACCGTCGCGCCCGCCGGCCGGTCGGTCCCGGCGGCCCCCAGTTCCCCGGTGCCCGCGCGTCCGACCGGCGCGTGCGCGGCGTCCGGATCGACCATGGTCGGCGCGGCGCTGCCGTATCCGGCCGCGCCGGCCGCGCCGCCCTCCGGGTCGCCGGCCCACCCGGTCAGGTCGGCCCGGCGCTCGGGACGGCCGTCGGCGGCGTCCGGGGGCAGCACCTCGGCGCCGTCCCGGCGGGCCTGCCGGTCGTCGGAACGGGCGTCGCCGAGCCCGACGGACCGGTGGAACTCGGCGGTCGGATCCGCCCGGCGGCCCTCCCGGGGGCCGTCCACGGCGCCGTCGCCCGGCCGCGCGGTCGACTCCGTGCGCGGGTCGGGCTCGTCCTCCGGCAGGGGGCTGGCCAGGGCGGACGCGGCGACCGCGCCGCCGACGCTGGTGGCGCCGAAGGCGGTCGGCACCGGCCCCGGCTCGTGGAACTCGGCCCGGTCGCCGGCGGTGTCCCGGTCGCCCGGCCGGCCCCTGCCGGCGTCCCGGCCGCGCGCCGCCTCGTCGTCGTGCCGGCCGGCCCGGCCGCCGTCGGCGACCGCCGGATCGTCGAAGGTGCCCCGGTCGTCGAGGGCGTCCTCGGGCACGTCGGCCCGGCCGGCCCGGTCGCCCGGAGGCGGCACCGGCACCGGCTCGGAGCGGACGGCCTCGGGGTGTTCGTTGCCCACTCGCTGCTCTTCCTGGCGCATGGTCATCCTCCTAGCGGCTCGTGACGTCGTGCTGGCTGTCCGGGTCGTGCTGCTCGGACGGTCGGGCACCGACCGGCTCCTCGCCGAGCAGGTCGGCGAAGAGGGCGCGGTAGTGGACGACGGCCTGGCGGAGTTCCTCGGTGCTCGCCTCGCCCCGGGAGTTGCGCAGGTGGATCTCGTGGGCGTCGCGGTAGTGGCCCAGCGTGCGGGCGTGCTCGACGGAGAGGTGGGCGATCTGGGCGGAGAACTCGCCGGTGGGGTAGCCACGTTCCGCGATGAGCCGGGTGACCAGGTCGTCGGCGTCACCCACGGTCTCGGCGGGGGAGTCGACGAAGCGGACCTGGAGCTCCTCCCACGCGGCGGCGTACCGGGCCCGGGACTCGGGGGCGAGGGGGGTCAGTGTGAGCTCCGCGTGGCGACGTTCCCGTTCCCGTAGCTCCCGCTCGGCGGCGGTCCGGCTGTCCTGCTCGGCGATGGCGCGGTCGTACTCGGGACCGAAGCGCGACCGCAGCGCGCGGCGACGGGCGTACGACCGGGCGGCCACGGCCACGGCCGCGATCACCAGCACGACGAGAACTATGACGATTACCTGCGTGGGCGACATGGCTCCTCCTTCGTCAGGTGGTATTCCCTCCGCTCACTGATCGCCAATCCCGTTCCGGGGCACTTTCCTGACGAACCCGGCCCTCGCGGCCCGGCGGACCCTACCCAGGCCCATTCCCCGTCGCGCCATGACGAGTCACACAGGGTGACCGACCGCCAAAACTTGACTCGTTCCAGAAAACGCGCTTGGGTGGGGTGATGCCGGTCGAATCCGACGCCGAACGCCTGCGGGCGGCCGGGCTGCGCGTCACGCGGCCCCGGCTCGCGGTGCTCGCCGCGGTGCGCGACCGGCCACACCTGGATGCCGACACGATCACCCGACTCGCCCGGGCCCGCCTCGGGCGGATCTCGGGCCAGGCGGTCTACGACGTCCTGCGCGCGCTCACCGGCGCGGGCCTGCTGCGCCGGTTCGCCCCGGCCGGCGGGCCGGCCCGGTACGAGCTGGGCGGGGACGACCACGACCACCTGGTCTGCCGGGACTGCGGCGCGATCGTCGACACCCGGCGCAACCGGGCCCCCGGGCCCTGCCTCGACCCCGGGGCCTCCGCCTTCGCGGTGGAGTTCGCCGAGGTCACCTACTGGGGCCGGTGCCCCGGCTGTCAGCCGCAGCGCGACTGACGCAAGCGCCACACCGAGCAGGAGGAGAGCCATGAGCGACCCGCAGGCCAGCAAGCCGATCCTCACCACCCGTCAGGGTCATCCCGTGCACAACAACCAGCAGCAGCGGACGGTCGGCTCGCGCGGCCCGGCGACGCTGGAGAACTACCACTTCCTGGAGAAGATCAGCCACTTCGACCGGGAGCGGATCCCGGAGCGGGTGGTGCACGCCCGCGGCTTCGTGGCGCACGGCGAGTTCGAGGCGTACGGGACGATCGGCGACGAGCCGGCGTCGAAGTACACCAGGGCCAAGCTGTTCCAGAGCAGGGGCAAGAAGACGCCGGTCACCATCCGCTTCTCCACCGTCATCGGCGGGCGGGACTCCTCCGAGGCGGCCCGCGACCCGCGCGGCTTCGCCGTGAAGTTCCGCACCGAGGACGGCAACTGGGACATGGTGGGCAACAACCTCCAGGTCTTCTTCATCCGCGACGCGATCAAGTTCCCCGACGTGATCCACGCGCTGAAGCCGGACCCGGTGACCTTCCGTCAGGAGCCGAACCGGATCTTCGACTTCATGTCGAACACGCCCGAGTCGATGCACATGCTGACCTGGCTCTTCTCCCCGTACGGCATCCCGAAGAACTACCGGACGATGCGCGGCTCCGGGGTGAACACCTACCGCCTCGTCAACGCCGAGGGCGAGGCCGTGCTGGTCAAGTTCCACTGGCTGTCCCAGCAGGGTGAGCACAACCTGACCCAGGCCGAGGCGGACGCCATCCAGGCCACCGAGCTGGGTCACGCCTCGAAGGACCTCTACGAGGCGATCGAGCGCGGCGACCACCCGAAGTGGGAGCTCAACGTCCAGGTCATGAGCGACGACGAGCACCCGGAGCTGGACTTCGACCCGCTCGACGACACCAAGATCTGGCCGGAGGAGGACTTCCCCTACCTGCCGGTCGGCATGATGACGCTCGACCGCAACATCACCGACCACCACAACGAGAACGAGCAGATCGCCTTCGGCACCGGCGTGCTGGTCGACGGCATCGACTTCTCCGACGACAAGATGCTGGTCGGGCGGACGTTCTCCTACTCGGACACCCAGCGCTACCGGGTCGGCCCGAACTACCTCCAGCTGCCGGTCAACCGGCCGCGCGAGGACGTGCGGGTCAGCACCAACCAGACCGGCGGCCAGATGTCGTACGGGGTGGACGACCGTGGTGCCAACCCGCACATCAACTTCGAGCCGTCCTCGGTGGCCGGCCTCGAGGAGGCCGACGAGTCCTACCGGGAGTACCGCCCGTTCGTCTCGGGCCAGATCATGAAGGCGCCGATCGAGCGGCAGGACAACTACTCCCAGGCCGGCCGGCGCTACCGCGAGATGGCCGACTGGGAGCGGGACGACCTGGTCCTCAACCTCACCACCCTGCTGGCCCAGTGCGACAAGCACATCCAGGAGAAGATGGTCTGGCACTTCAGCCAGTGCGACTCCGACTACGGTCGTCGGGTCGCCGAGGGCCTCGGCATCTCCGTCGACGCCTGATCCGCACCAGCCACGAACGCCCCGCCGGCCTCCGGCGGGGCGTTCGTCGACTGTGGACGTCCGGCCGGTACGCCCGACGCGACGGACGGTAGTGCATCGGGCGAGGATTACGTATCCTGCCCAAGGCGTCCGCCGGACCTGCCCGGCACCTCGGCCCGGGACCGTCTGGCCGCGACGCTGCCCGGCCGGCGCCGGCGCCCCCGCAGCCACACCTTCCGGGCGAGGTCTGATTGAACACCCGCGACTGGCCGATCCGCTCGAAGCTGACCGCATTGGTCGTCGTGCCGGTGACCGCGCTGCTGGCGCTCTGGATCTTCGCCACCACGCTCACCTTCGGACCCGCCCTCGACCTGCTCGCCGCCCGGACGCTCCTCTACGACCTCGGCCGTCCCGGCGAGACCGTGGTCGCCGAGCTGCAACGGGAGCGGCGGCTCTCGGTGGTCCAGCTGGCCGGCGACGGCGCCGCTCCCGGGCTCGCCGAGCAGCGGCAGCGCACCGACCGGGCGATCGCGGAGCTGCGCCGCCGGGTCGGCGGGGAGGACCTGCGCGACGCCGCCGACGACTTCCTCGACGCCCGGCTCGACCAGCTGGTCACCGCGCTGGAGTCGCTGCCCGCCGGGCGGGGGTTCATCGACCGGCGGGCGGTGGACCGGGCCGGCGCGGTCGGGCTCTACAGCGGGATGATCAACTCGGCCTTCCAGGCGTTCTCCGCGATGGCCAACCTGCCCGACCGGGACCTCAACCGGCAGGCGCTCGCCGTCACCGGGCTCGGCCAGTCCCGGGAGCTGCTCGGGCAGACGGACGCCCTGCTCGCCGGGGCGTTCACCAGCGGCCGGTTCGCCGACGGCGAGCACCGCCAGCTGGTGCAGACCATCGGCAACCAGCGGTTCCTCGCCGACACCTCGGTCGCCGACCTGCCGGACGCCGAGCGCGCCGCGTTCCAGCGGATGACCGAGGGGGAGGCCTTCGGCCGGTTGCGGACGATGCAGGACAGGCTGGTGGGCCCCGGGTCCGCCACCCGGCCGGCGGTGGACCCGGCGGCCTGGCAGGAGAGCTACCAGGCGGTGCAGCAGGCGCTGCGGGAGTTCGAGCTGGCGCAGGCCGACGGGCTCGCCGACCGGTCGATCCCGTCGGCCGTGCGCATCCTGGTCCGGCTCGCCGCCGCCGGGCTGCTGGGACTGGCCACCGTCGTGGTCTCGGTCGTCGTGTCGGTGCGGGTCGGTCGCAACCTGGCGCACCGGCTCACCGGCGTACGCACGGCCGCCCTGGAGACCGCCGAGCGTCGGCTGCCGGACGTGGTGGCCCGGCTGCGCCGGGGCGAGCAGGTCGACGTCGCCCGGGAGGCGCCCCCGCTGGAGTACGGCGACGACGAGATCGGCCAGGTGGCGCGGGCGTTCACCGAGGTGCAGCGCACCGCGGTCCAGTCGGCCGTCGACGAGGTCACCCTGCGTCGGGGGCTCAACGAGGTGTTCCTCAACATCGCCCGGCGCAGCCAGGGGCTGGTGCACCGGCAGCTCGCGCTGCTCGACCGGATGGAGCGGCACACCGAGGACCCGGACGAGCTGGCGGAGCTGTTCCGCGTCGACCACCTCGCCACCCGGCTGCGGCGGCACGCCGAGGACCTGGTCATCCTGGCCGGCGCGGCCCCCGGGCGGGGCTGGCGCAACCCGGTCGCGATGGTCGACCTGGTCCGGGGCGCGATCTCCGAGGTCGAGTCGTACGACCGGGTCGACATCACCGCCGTGGCGCCCGCGGGCGTGCTGGGGCGGGCGGTCGGCGACGTGATCCACCTGCTCGCCGAGCTGATCGAGAACGCCACCGCGTTCTCCCCGCCGCAGACCCGGGTGGAGGTCTCCGGGCAGCACGTGGCCAACGGCTACGCGGTGGAGATCACCGACCGGGGCCTGGGCATGTCCGCCGCCGCGCTGGAGGACACGAACCGGCGGCTCGCCCGTTCGCCCGACTTCGAGCCGACCGAGACCGCCCGCCTCGGGCACTTCGTGGTGGCCCGCCTCGCCGCCCGGCACGGGGTCCGGGTGCGCCTGCGCCCGTCCGACGGCGGCGGGCTGACCGCCGTGGTGCTCGTCCCCGCCGACCTGGTCACCGACGAGCCCTCCCTGCCCCCGACCGGTGGCCCGCCGGCGGCGCCCCGGTCCGCGCCGACGCCCGAGGAGCGGCGGCTCGCCCGGGCGGGCCGGCTGAGCACGC